>CAMPIM010000137.1 GCA_946886365.1 uncultured Novosphingobium sp. | reverse complement strand
CGGCCGGAACCTTGGGCATGGTCGGGATCTGGACGAAGTTGAAATAATAAAGAAGGCCGATCCACACGATGCCGAAGAACAGGTGGAGCCAGCGCAGGATCGCTTGCTCTGGAATCGTGTTCGCCGGAACCGAGAAAATCACCACAAGCGCAAACGCCAGCCCCACGGCGAGCACGAGATGCAAATTACCGAAGAATTTTGCCATTGATCCGTCCCCTATTATCCGGCCGCTATTTGTGAACGGCCTGACCGATGATTCTATGTCATCGTTACGCTGCTGTCACATGGATATTTCCATGCAGCTAAACGGAAATATCCTGTTTTCCGCAGTGCAATAAGGCTGCTACGGGGCCGGGACCCTTTCGGTGGCATACCCGTTATGCCGCCATCCATCCCAAGAACCCGAGGAGTTCCGACATGGCCTTTGTGCTGCCCAATCTGCCTTACCCCAAGGATGCCTTTGGCGACATTCTTTCGGTTGAAACCTTCGACTATCACCATGGCAAGCATCACAATGCCTATGTCGTGAAGGCGAATGAACTGGTCGCCGCAGACCCCGCCCTGCAGGGCAAGTCGCTGGTCGAGCTGATCAAGAGCAGCAAGGGCGCGCTGTTCAACCAGGTCGGACAGATCTGGAATCACACATTCTACTGGCTGTCGCTGTCGCCGGAAAAGAAGCAGCCGACCGGCACGCTGCTCGCCCTCATCAACGAAGGCTTCGGCTCGGTCGATGCCTTGATCGAAAAGCTGAAAGCGGAGGCCGTCGGCCATTTCGCCAGCGGTTGGGCCGCGCTGATCCTGAAGGACGGCAAGCTGGAAGTCACCAGCTATCATGACGCCGACACCCCTGTCGCGCATGGCCACACGCCGCTGCTGATCCTCGATGTGTGGGAGCATGCCTATTATATCGACTATCGCAACCTGCGTCCCAACTATGCCGAGCGCCTGCTGAAGGACGCGATCGACTGGGATTTCGTCGCGCTGAACCTGGATGGCGAAGGCGCGAGCCGCGCCGATCAGCCGGGCTGATGCTTGTCACGCCGTCCGCCGCCCGAAAGGCGCGGCGGACGGCGCCTCCCTCGGTCAATAACCGCCGGAAAGAACGGATTATTAACGGCGCCGTGCGAAAAGCATCTTATCCTATGTTTGGAAACGGCCGATGGACCTGCAGCAATTACAAAGCCAACATGACGCGCTTGACGTAGCCGCTGATGGATTTTTGCAGCTGATTTCCGACAACGCCACGCCTCGCCAGCTTGGCACCTTCCGCTGGCAGTTTGCCCGGCAATTAATGTCGCATCTCGCCCTGGAAGACCATATCTTCTATCCCGCGATGCAGCGGCAGGCACATGCACCCCTGCGGGAAACAGCGGCGAAGCTGCAAGCGGAAATGGCGCCGCTGGCGCTAGACTTCACCCACTATATGTCCCGATGGAGCGATGATCGCATTGCTCGCGAATGGCCCGAATTTTGCCGCGAAAGCCGCCAGATCATCGATGCCTTGCTCAACCGGATGCGCAAGGAAGAGAAACTGCTGATGCCCCTGCTCGCCCAAGCGGGGCTTGAGCCGCCGCTCAAACAGGCTAGCTGACCCCGCCATCGGCCGGGGCAAGACCCAAGCTTCGCGCGACTTCGTCCAGATCAGCGCCCTGCCGGACCAGCAGCCATTCCCGCGCCTGCGCGCCATTGACCACCATCACCGCTCCCTTGGGGCAAACACCGAGGCAATTCACCTCGATAATCCCCGCCGCCGCCTTGCGTCCTTTCTTCAGCGACAACCGCTTCCGTAGCGCCTTGGCGAGCCGCTCGTCCCCATCGGGACCAAAGCCCCCATCCAGCTTCTTCGAACATTTGCGGCAGACCAGGACCGCATTCTGCCAGTTGGACCGGACATGATCCGTCAATCCGCGGTCTCCCGCGGCTTCCACGTCCGCCGTTCCTCCGCCGACCGCAGCACTTCATAGGCGGCCTGGATCGTCTGGAAACGGACGGCGGCGTCCGCGTCGCCCGGCTTCACGTCGGGGTGATATTCCTTGGCCAAACGCCGCCAGCTCTTTTTCACCGCCTCGAAATCGGCATCGTCCTCCAGTTCCAGCGCCTTCAAAGCGTGAAGCTCGTCCCGCGACCGGCTGCCGTCACCCGGCCCGCCCCAACCATGATAGGCGCTGCCCTGATAGCCGCCAGCGTCGCGACGCTCAGCGCGCTCGCGCTGCTCCCGCTCTTCCTTGTCCAGCCCCTGAAAATAGTCCCAGTTGCGGTTATATTCGCCTGCATGGTCAGAACAGAAATACCAGCGTTCCGGGCTGTTGGGCGATTTGGGCGCGGGGCAGTTGCCCGGCTGGTCACAGCCATATCGATCGCACATGCGCACCTGTTGCGCCTCACGCGATGCGCCGTAGCTGCGCCAGCGGGGAAAGCCCCAGTCATTTGATCGGCTGCTTCGTGCCATCGGTCCCAATTAGGTAAGCCGCAGGCAGAACGCCACCCCGGCGGTTCAAATAACATCCTCCCCATCCAAGATGGGGAGGGGGACCGCCGTCAGGCGGTGGAGGGGAAATGCGCAACGTCATCCCTCTTCCCCTCCACCATTTGCTGCGCAAACGGCCCCCCTCCCCCCGCTCCGCGCGGGGAGGATTCTAATGCCAGAGGGCCTATAAGCCGGGTCCTGTCCACTCCTTGCGGAGATGGGCGGCCATTCCTCTAGGAGACGGATTGCTCCGTCCCTCAAGCAACCAACCCGGGCGGTCTCAGCCGAAACTGGCCTAGCAGTCGAAGCTGCGCGCCGCCCCTATTCGGTCTTGCTCCCGGTGGGGTTTACCGTGCCGCCTTGCGTTGCCGCAGACGCGGTGCGCTCTTACCGCACCCTTTCAATTTCGCTGGACCTAAGTCTTAGCGACCTGCTTTCTGTTGCACTGTCCCTTGGATCACTCCAGCCGGCCGTTAGCCGGCACCGTCATTTCGTGGAGCCCGGACTTTCCTCGCCGTGGAAGTTACCCGCCACGCCGCGGCCGCCCGGCCCTCTGGCACGGCGCGCTATACACGCACTGCGCGCGCCCGTCATCCCCGCTTATTCATCGCCCCTCGGCTTTGGCAGCAACAAGGCGAGCAGGATCGCACGGCATTCGCCATCGATCACGCCGTCGATCAATTCCGGCCGGAAGCGCCGCTGGAACGCGACCACCGCCGCATCAGGCTCGGCAATGTCATAGCCAAAGCGCTCCAGCGCCAGCAGGAAAGCACTGTCCGACCAAAGCGGATCCATCAGATTACGGGTGGGACGCGGCAGCGCCAGACGCAGCCGGGCCAGTCGCCACCAGGGGAAAAGCTCGCCTGGGTCCTGCTTGCGCGCCGGGGCGACGTCGCTATGCCCGACGATATTGCCACGCGTGATGCCGTGACGTTGCACGATGTCATGCATCAGCGGGATGAGTGCCTCAATCTGCGCGTCGGCAAAGGGCCGATACCCCCATTCATGGCCAGGATTGACGATTTCGATCCCGATACTCGCCGAATTGACGTCATCCGTGCCGCGCCAGTGGGACCGGCCCGCATGCCAGGCCCGTCTGGCTTCATCGACCATGCGGACGATCTTCCCCTCTTCGGTCACGACATAATGGGCGGAAACCTTGGATTCCGGACTGGCCATCCAGTTGATCGCGCTCTGGGCGTCCGGCATCCCGGTATAATGCAGCACCAGCATGGATATGGGCAGCTTGCGGTGGTCGAAATTGGGCGACGGCGTTTCGATCATTGGAATGTCGCTCATCGGAAACCCGTAACCATCATCTGTCCTCGCCGCGCGCCATCAGAACGGGCAACTGCCGCAGACAATGACCGAGAGCGATAGGCCGATCAAGCGCAAGCACTTCCCTTTGACCCCGCGTCAGGGACAGGATGTGCGCAAAAACCTGGTCAGATGGCGCGGCGAAACGCCTCGTCGCTGTTCCGCGCCGTTTCCAGCCGCCGCGCATATCCGCCGCGAAATTCCGGATGGGGAATGAAATCCTCGCTATGTCCGATCACGGTCTCGCCCGCCCCCAGCAACAGCACCGACTTTTCCTGGCTATGGCGCTTCAGAAGGCGGAATACCTCCTGTCGGCGTTCCGGTGTGAAATAAAGCAGCACATTGCGGCAAAGGAGCAGGTCATATTCACCCGATGGGGCCTTCGCATCGAACAGATTGTCCGTCCGAAAATCGATCATCCGGCGCAGTTCCGGGCTGGCGCGCCAATTGTCTCCAACGGGTTCGAACCATTTGATCAGGTCGCCGACGGCAAGACCGCGCTGAACGTCCATCTGCGAAAAGATGCCGCTGCGCGCCTGATCTATGGCCGCAGTCGAAATGTCCGTCGCCAATATTTCGATGCGCCAGCCACGCCAGCGCGCGATGTCGTTACGCAATTGAATCGCGAGGGAATAGACTTCCTGGCCCGTGGAACAGCCCGCGCTCCAGATCCGCAGCACCCGGTCGCGCCGATCCGCATAAAAGGACGGCAGGATATGCCGGTGGATCATGTCGAAGATCTGGAGATCGCGGAAAAAGCTGCTTTCGTTGTTGAGCAGCGCGTTGATCACCTCATCTTCCAGCCGCGGATCCCGATTGCCCAGCAAGCGGGCGGCCAGTTCGTCCATGTCGGCAAGGCCATGGGTGCGCATGACCGGCTTCAGCGCCGTTTCCATCCGCCATGCGCGGCTTTCCGACAATATCTGCCCGGTGCGCGCCTCCAGCAGAGCCGAAAAGATGCGGGCGGCGCCGCTCGAGGATGAATCGGTCGAAAGGGTCAATGTGTCAAACCTCTGCTCTTTCCGCGCCGCGCGACGAAATCCATGATGGCATAGGGGTCCAGCAACGCACAGCTGAGCCCAGCCGCTGTCACCGATCCCGGCATGCCCCAAACGACGCTGCTCGTTTCATTCTGCGCCACGATCCAACCGCCTGCGTCAACGATGTCATGTCCGCCGACCGTGCCGTCACGGCCCATCCCGGTCAGGACGACGCCTGCTGCGCCTGGCCCATAGGCTTCGGCCATGGTGGTGAACATCGGATCGACGCCGGGCAGGTTTCCCGCAGGCGTGCGCTGGGGATTCAGCGTGACCATCACGCGCCCATATAGCCCCCGGCGGACCTGCAAATTGGCGTCGCCGGGCGCGACATAGATGGTATCGGGCGCCAGCATTTCGCCCTGTTCGCCAACCTTCACGCGCAGGCTGGTCATCCGGGCGAGTTGCTGGACGAAATAGGATGTGAAGCTGACCGGCAGATGCTGGGTCAGCAGGATCGGCACGCCCAGCGGCTCGGTCATACCGGCAAACAACTGGCCCAGCGCGTGGATACCGCCTGTCGAAGCACCGATGCCGAGGCAGGCGAGCGGAGCGGTGGGTTTGCTCGCCGCCATGACGACCGGCTGCGCCTCAGCCGCCTGTGCCAGATTGGCGCCGAACAGGCGCGACAGCCGATCGATCAGCACCTGGGGAAACTGTTCGCCGAAGCAACCGCTGCCGGGCTTCGTGAAAATGTCGCTCGCTCCCAGCGCCAGTGCCTCGATCGCGGCTCCGCTGCCTTCCTCGCAATTTCCGGAAAGGATGACCACCTTGCCGCCGGGATTCGCGCGAAGAAGGGCGGGAAGCGCCGACAATCCGCTCTGCCCCGGCAACTCGATGTCCAGCAGGACCAGATCGACCTCATGCGCGGCCAGATAGCCCAATGCATGTTCGGCGCTGTTGGTCTTGTGAACCACCGAAAACGCCGGATCGCTATCCAGGATACGCGCGATCATTGTCCGCACGACGACGGAATCGTCGACAACCATCGCGCGGACTTGCGGTCTGCTCTGGCTGGCCAGGATAGGCGTGACGGCGGACATTGATGGGCTTTCTGGCGTCAGGAATGGACTGGGGCGAATGAACGGTTCAGATGACGCCCACGATCGACAGCTTGCTTTCAAGCGTTTCGCGATCGAACGGCTTCATCACATATTCGTCGGCGCCTGCCTCCACGGCTGCCTTGATATGACTGATGCCGTTTTCAGTGGTGCAGAATATGATCTTCGGCCGAGCGGTTACCTTCGCGGTGGAAAGCGCCTGAAGAAATTCCATTCCGCTCATGACCGGCATGTTCCAGTCCAGCAGGACCACGTCCGGCGCTGCGGCTTCGCATTGGGTCAGGGCGTCCTGCCCATCCACCGCTTCACTTACCGACAAATCGAGTGATTCCAGGATATGCCGTGCAACTTTGCGGATGACTTTCGAATCATCGACTACCAGACAGTTTTTCATGAAGCGTCCCTTGGATTTTTCCCCGTGCAGGAAAGATTAGCCACCAAAGCCGAGTAATTCGTAAACGAGCCAGGAATTTATGCGGCCTGCGCCAGCGGGCCGGTCTCGATGAAGCTCGCCAGCGAAACCAACAGGTGCGGATGCCCATCCTGTTCGACGATCGCCCGCGCATACGGTGCCCAGGCACTGTGCAACTGGCCACGCAGCGGCAGATCGCCTTCGGGCACCTGGCAAATATCATGCACCGCATCCACCATCAGGCCATAGCTGTGCCCACTGATGTCGGCGATGATTGCCAGGCCCCGCCGATCCGGCGGCGTGGGCGCGCCATGGATCAGGGCGGGCACGTCGATGATCGTGAGTACACGGCTGCGCAGGGCGGACAGTCCCGCGACATGCCCCAGCATGCCCGGAACCGGTGAGATGTCGGCCAGCTTGACGACCGCCTCGACCTCATTCGCCTCCACGGCGACGCGGGTGTCGGCCAATGTCGCCAGAAGGTAAAGCTGCTCCATAAATCCCTCCTTAGCGCCGGGTGCCGGTGATGGCCGCCATCAGGGCGTCCTGATCATAGCGGTAGATGCTGCCATCCTCTGGCCCCGCCGGTTTTGGTGACGCGCGCAGTTGAACGATGCGGCATCCCAATATCTCGGCCGCCTGCGTCAGGTCACGGTCAGAACAAAGAACCACGTCCGCCGGATCGACGGCCTCTTCCTGGGGCAGGCCCAGAAGGACTTCATGGCCCGCCTGACGCAGCAAGGGTGCCAATATCTCACGCGTCCAGCCATCCTCACTGTCAGCAAGGACGCACCGTCCCCGAACGCGTCTTGCTAAGCTACTATCTGGCAGGGAGGCAAACAGCGCGAAGGGATTAAGGACCTCAAGATGTTCGCCATCGACCATGGCGACGCCGCTCAGCACGCCTTGCAGGGCGACCATGTCGGGCACGGCAGGCATTTCCACGATGTCGAGAACAGCGGCGACCGGATAACAGGCTTCCTGATTGCCATCCCGAAGCCGCAGCGCCGAAACATGATCGGCAGTAAATTTATGCGCGCCGTTGGCCACCGGCACCAGCCGTCCGTCCAGCCGCACAAAGGCATGAGCGCCCGAACGACCAAAGAGCGACGCGTCAACGTCCTCCACCCGCTCAACCAGCGACAGCTTGATCAGCCGTCGTTCGCCCGACAGCTCCTCAAAACGCAGGGCCGACACCATCTCGACCCGGACAGCGCCATCGTCATTGTCATCCGCCTGATCAT
>CAMPIM010000136.1 GCA_946886365.1 uncultured Novosphingobium sp. | reverse complement strand
GCGGGAGGGGGAGCAGTGTGCCTAACCGCATCTCGCTGAGGTGATTACCATCTTCTCGTCATAGCTGACGGTGAGGCGATCGGGGCGGAAGTCCATGGTCATGGCCATGCCGGGGGCGCCCCAGCGGAGGGTGCGGGCGCCGGATGCTTCCAGCAGTTGTGCGCCGATGTCGGCGCTGGCGGTCTGGCCGGCGAAGCGGTCAAGGCCGTCGTTGCGGCAAGGGCCCTCGGCTGTCGCTGGCGTGGTGCCGGGGCCTTGTCCGTCAGCGGCGGTACAGGCCGCCAACAGAAGGGGAATCATCAGCGCCGCTGCCCGCATTATAATTGCTCCTATTCGGTGCGTGTCATCTTGAGGCGGCCGCCCTTCACCGCGAAGGCGAGGCGTCCTTCCACAAGGTCAACGGCATCGCGGCCGAATTGTTCATAGCGCCAGCCTTCCAGGATCGACAGGTCATCGCGGACACCTGCGGCCAGCGCGTCCAGATCGTCGCTCCGGGCCAAGAGGCGGGCGGCGACGTTGATGTCGCGCGAGCGAATCTTGAGGAGGAGCTTTAGCAAATCCGCGACTAGCGCGCCGTCCTTGCCAAGGCCGGGACGCTTGGGATCGCGTTCGGGCATCTCATCCTTGTCGAGCGGCGTGTGGCTGCCGAGCGCCGCCATCAGGCGGGCGCCGATGTCGTTGGTCTTCCAGGTGGCGGACAGGCCGCGCACCTTGCCAAGGTCTTCCTGAGACCGGGGCGGATGGCTGGCGATGTCGGCGAGCGTCTCATCCTTGACGATGCGGCCACGGGGAAGATTCTTGTCCTGCGCCTCGATCTCGCGCCATGCGGCGAGCGCCTTCAGGCGGCCGAGCACATCGGCCTTGCGGCTGGCGATGCGGACGCGTTTCCAGGCTTCATGCGGCTCGTTCACATAGTTGGAGGGATCGCAGACACGCTCCATTTCCTGGTCCAGCCAATCGCCCCGTCCGGTCTTGCGCAGTTCTTCCAGCATCATCGGGAAGATCTGGATCAGATAGGTGACGTCGCCGATGGCATAATCGATCTGCCGCTTGTCGAGCGGGCGGCGTCCCCAGTCGGTGAAACGCGCGCCCTTGTCGAGTTGTACGCCGAGCCACGCGTCGATAAGGTTGCCGTAGCCGATCTGCTCGCCAAGGCCCAAGGCCATGGCGGCGATCTGGGTGTCGAACATCGGATGCGGGGTGCGGCCGGTCAGGTTGTAGATAATCTCCAGGTCCTGCCCGCCTGCATGAAAGACCTTCAGCACATCCTCATTATCGACCATCAGGTCGAGCAGGGGGCTAAGGTCGAGGCCCGGCGCCTTGGGGTCGATAGCTGCGGCTTCGTTGCTGTCAGCTACCTGGACCAAGCAGAGGTCCGGCCAATAGCTGTTTTCGCGCATGAACTCGGTATCGACCGCTATGTAAGGCGACTTTGCGATACGGGCGCAGAATTGGGCAAGTGTCTTGCTGTCGGTGATCAGCGGATGGATTTGCATATGGTCTTCGATCTTATTATGGGCTGGCCCGCTCCCTGGCGGGCTCGTCGATGTTCGACATGAGTGCCCATAGCGGGGCTGCAACAATTTGTCATTTCCGTAAAACGAAGCTGAAAGACCAAAACGCCATGCACGCCTATCGCACCCACACCTGCGGCGCCCTTCGTGAAGGTGATGTCGGCGCGACTGTCCGCCTGTCGGGATGGGTCCATCGCAAGCGTGATCATGGCGGCGTGCTGTTCATCGATCTGCGCGATCATTATGGGATCACCCAGATCGTCGCGAAGGCGGACAGCGATCCGCTGAGGGTGCTTGAGGCGTTGCGTCTCGAATCAGTGGTGACGATCGACGGCACGGTCGTGGCGCGCGGCCCCGAAGCGACCAACCCCAAGATGCCGACCGGCACGATCGAGGTCGTGGCCGACAGCGTGACGGTGCAGTCGACCGCCGCCGAATTGCCGCTGCCGGTGGCGGGCGAGCAGGAATATCCCGAGGATATTCGCCTGCGCTACCGCTTCCTCGACCTGCGCCGCGAGACGCTGCATGCGAACATCGTGAAGCGCACGAAGATCATTTCCGACATGCGCCGCCGCATGGAAGGAGTGGGCTTCACCGAATATTCGACGCCGATCCTGACCGCGTCGAGCCCGGAAGGCGCGCGGGACTTTCTGGTGCCGAGCCGCATCCATCCGGGGAAGTTCTACGCCCTGCCGCAGGCGCCGCAGCAATATAAGCAGCTGCTGATGGTGGCGGGCTTTGACCGCTATTTCCAGATCGCACCCTGCTTCCGCGACGAAGACCCGCGCGCCGACCGCCTGCCGGGCGAGTTCTACCAGCTTGACCTGGAAATGAGCTTCGTCACGCAGGAGGATGTGTGGAACACGATGGAGCCGGTGATTGCTGAGGTGTTCGAGCAGTTCGCCGACGGCAAGCCGGTGACGCCAGCGGGCAGCTTCCCGCGCATTCCTCATGACGAGGCGATCCTGAAATATGGATCGGACAAGCCGGATTTGCGTAACCCGATCCTGATCCAGGACGTGACCGAGCATTTCCATGACTCGGGCTTCGGCATCTTTGCGTCGCTGGTGGAAAGCGGCAGCGTCATTCGCGCTATCCCGGCTCCCGGCGCTGGCGCGGGCAGCCGGAAGTTCTTCGACGACATGAACAATTGGGCGCGGGGCGAGGGCTATTCGGGCCTTGGCTATATCAACATCAAGGATGGCGTGCCCGGTGGCCCGATCGCCAAGAATCATGGTGAGGAGCGGACGGCAAAGCTGATCGAGGCGCTGGGTCTTGGCCCCAATGACGGCGTGTTCTTTGCGGCGGGTAAGGAATCGCAGGCCGCCAAGTTGGCGGGGCTGGCGCGCATTCGCGTGGGCGAGCAGCTGGACTTGATCGACAAGGATCGGTTCGAACTGTGCTGGATCGTCGACTTCCCCTTCTACGAATATGATGAGGAATCGAAGTCGGTCGATTTTGCGCACAACCCCTTCTCCATGCCGCAGGGCGGGATGGACGCGCTGGAGCATCAGGACCCGCTGACGATCAAGGCGTTTCAGTACGACATGGTCTGCAACGGCTATGAGATTGCTTCGGGGTCGATCCGTAACCAGTCGCCAGAACTGATGGTGAAGGCTTTCGAGAAGGTCGGCTTGTCGCAGCAGGATGTGGAGGAGCGTTTCGGCGGCCTCTATCGCGCGTTTCAATATGGCGCGCCGCCGCATGGTGGGATGGCGGCTGGCGTGGATCGCATCGTCATGCTGCTGTGCGGGGCGCAGAATTTGCGCGAAGTGACGCTGTTCCCGATGAACCAGCGCGCCGAGGACCTGCTGATGGGCGCGCCGAGTGCGGCCGAGTTCAAGCAGCTGCGTGAACTGCATGTCCGGGTCGTGGAGCCGCAGGCCAAGGCTTGATCACCCTACCGTCATCCCAGCGAAAGCTGGGATCTCGGTCGAGATCGCACTTCGTCTCTTGAGATCCCAGCGTTCGCTGGGATGACGAGGCAGGGGCCGGGCAGATTTGACTTTTCGCCGCTTCGGGCGTTGCTTTCCTTATCTGGACAGGAAGGATGACGCGCATGGCGATTGACCTTGCCGACTATGAGAAGGGCAAGCCTCTCAAGGGCGACTATGAGGCGGAGCTGGAAAAGCTGCAGGAGCGGCTGGCGAAGATTCAGGTTGCCCATGTGATCCATGACCGGCGGTCGGTCATCCTGTTCGAAGGCTGGGACGCGGCGGGGAAGGGCGGCATCATCAAGCGGATGACCGCGCAATGGGACCCGCGCTATTATCGCGTCTGGCCCATCGCCGCGCCGTCCGCCGAAGAATGCGACCATCATTTTCTCTGGCGTTTCTGGACCCGGCTGCCTGCGGGCCGCAATATCGCGGTGTTCGACCGCAGTTGGTACGGGCGCGTGCTGGTCGAGCGGGTGGAGGGGCTCTGCTCCAAGGGCGAATGGAAGCGCGCCTATGACGAGATAAACGCCTTTGAAAAGCAGCAGGAGGACGCGGGTACGAACATCATCAAGCTGTTCGTCCATATTACCCAGGAAACGCAGGACAAGCAGCTGGCGCAGCGGCTCGACACGCCGTGGAAGCGGTGGAAGACGGGCAAGGAGGATTATCGCAATCGGGCGCGGCGTGGCGATTATCTGGACGCGATGCACGACATGTTTCAGAAGACGGACAGCAAATATGCGCCCTGGCAGGTGATCAACAATAATCACCGTGCGGCCGGGCGTATCGCCGCACTGAAATATGTCGCCAAGTCATTGGAAAAGTTGGTGCCGATGGATTTTCCTGAGGCCGATCCGGAGGTGGTCAAGCTCGCCAAGGAAGCATTCAACTATCAAATGCCGTAAAAAACCAAGACAAAACAGTGCGTTCTCATAAATCTGTCATCAAAACCTAACTGCTCATTTACCATTCGGGCGCTACCAGCGGCTCATGTACGCGCCCATGATGCTCGATCCTTCGCCGTCGCTGCCTCGCTGGCAGGGCTTGCCCTTCGTCTCCACCAGTCCGGCGATCCGGATCGGACGGCCGTTGAGCGAAGCGGTGGAGCATTTTCAGCAAAATCCTTCGCTGCGGCTCCTGCCCGTTCTGGACGAAGCGGATCGGCCCAAGGGCGCGATCTACGAGCGGGACATGCGACGGATTCTGTTTAATCCCTTTGGCCATGCGCTGCTGCGGAACCCCAGCTTTGGCGGGCGGTTGGATGACCATATCCGGCCCTGTGCCTCGGTCGAGCGGAGCGCCACGATCGAGACGCTGATCGACCTCTACGCAGCGCAGGGGCAGAAATGCGAAGGGCTGATCGTCATAGAAGGCGGCCGTTATGCCGGGATGGTCGGCGGGCAGTTGCTGCTGAAGCTGGCGGCGGAGCGGGATGCGCGCGTGGCGATCGCGCGGGCGGAGCGGTTGGAGCGCGTGACGCGGGAGAGCGGCAGCTTTCGCGACGATATCGCGACGCTGATCGCCGATCTGGTGGGGATGGCGGATATGCTGTCCCGGCTGGCGAGCGACGCGGCGGAACGCGCGGCCCATAACGGGCAGGCGGCAGCAGGCATGGCGGTGGCCGCCGCGCAAACCGCTGACAATTTGTCCGGCATTGCAGGGTCGGCCAACGACCTTGGCCTGCTGTTCCAATCGATCGAGGATGAGGTGCGTCAGGCTGGTGCCGCGATCAAGGCGGCGGTCGAACAGACGCGGCTGGGGTCAGCACAGACCCAACAATTGCGCATTCAGGCAGATGGCATCGGAGAGGTTACGGCGCTGATCGACGCGGTAGCTCGGGCGACGGCCACGCTGGCCCTGAACGCGGGCATAGAGGCCGCGCGAGCCGGGGAGGCGGGGCAAGGCTTTGCCGTTGTCGCGCGCGAGGTGAAGCTGCTCGCGGGGCAGACCCGCGAAGCCGCAGCGGAAATTGCCGACCGGATAGACCATATCCGCGCGACTGTCGGTTATGTGGCGCAGGGCCATGAGCTGATGGGGTCCGCGATTGAGACGGCGGATCGGCTGTCGGCTTCCGTGTTCGACGCTGTGGCGCGCCATGGCGCCTTCAGCCGGGGCATCGCCGCCAGCCTGTCCGAAGCGGGCGAGTCCAGCGATCATGTCCGGCTGAGCGCTAGCCAGATCAGCGGGAATGCCGAGGCGGCGGTCGATGGCGCGCGCAACATCCGTCATGCGGCAAGCCAACTGGCGGGCGAAGCGCAGCGGCTGGACGCGCGGGCCAGCCTTTTTATCGAGGCTATTCGATTGGATTGACTTCGGCTTCAGGAAAAATGGCTGGCACCGTGCGCAAATGCGGCTAACCTCTCCATCCAACAAGAAGGAGAGGAAAGCCATGCTCGTGATGTTCGTGGGCGCCGACCGGACCGAAACCGCCATCAATGCCGCGCAGGTCACCTTCGTATCGTCCGTCACGGACGGCACCCGCATCCGCTTTGGCGAAGGCCGCAGCGTAACCGTGGTGGAACCGATCGCCCAGGTGATGGAGGATCTCAATCAGGCATTGCGGCCGCACGAATAGCGCCGCTGCGGGCGCTACGCCGTAACCGATGCTTTGCGTATGCCTGAGAAGCATCCTATACTGATGGCTTGATGCCAGGACTCAGGACAGCAATGAAATCCAATTTCTTCCGGGGCGCCGTTGCCCTTGGCGCACTCGCGCTCATCCCCGCCACCACGGCCGCGCTCGCGGACGGGGAAGCGAGCAGCTACAAGGCGCTCGACGAGTTCATGGACGTCTTCCAGAAAGTCCGCAGCGACTATGTCGAGAAGGTGGATGACGAAAAGCTGATCAAGGGTGCGATTGACGGCATGCTGGCCAGCCTCGACCCGCATTCCAGCTTCCTCGACGCGCGCGATTTCCAGAATCTGCGGACCCAGACGGAGGGCAGCTATGGCGGCCTTGGCCTGTCGGTCACGCAGGAGGATGGCGCGGTCAAGGTGATCGCGCCGACGCAGGACACTCCCGCCTGGCGCGCGGGGATCAAGGCGGGCGATTATATCACCCATCTCGACGGGCAGCTCATCTATGGCGGCACGCTGGATGAAGCGGTCGACAAGATGCGTGGCGCGCCGGGCACGTCGATCAAGCTGACCATCGTGCGCGCGGGCCGTGACAAGCCGATCGAAGTGACGCTGACGCGCGAGATCATCCAGCTGAAGCCGGTGAAGTGGGAAGTGAAGAACGGCGTTGGCGTGATCAATATCGTTAGCTTCTCCGCCAATACCGGCGCTGACCTGCGGCAGGCGATCCGCAGCATCGACAAGAGCCTTGGCCATAAGCCGACGGGCTATATCCTCGACCTCCGGTCCAATCCGGGCGGGTTGCTGGATGAAGCTGTATCGGTGAGTGACGCGTTCCTGGAGCGTGGCGAGATCGTTTCGCAGCGCGGCCGCAACAAGGGCGATGTCGAGCGCTATTATGCCAAGCCCGGCGACGACGCGAAGGGCCTGCCGGTCGTTGTTCTGGTCGATGCGGGGTCTGCTTCAGCGTCCGAAATCGTCGCGGGCGCGCTTCAGGACCAGCATCGCGCATTGGTGATGGGTGAGCGCAGCTTCGGCAAGGGCAGCGTGCAGACGATGCTGCCGCTGACCAATACGACTGCGCTCAAGCTGACGACGGCGCGCTATTACACCCCGTCCGGGCGGTCGGTGCAGGAAGGCGGGATCGAGCCTGACGTGCGCGTGCCGCAGTTGTCGGACCCCGATTACAAGAACCGGCCGAAGTTCCGCGAAAGCGACCTGCGCCGTCACCTGATCAACGAGATCAAGACGGACAATGCCGCGCTGGAAGAAGACACCAAGGAAGATCCGCGCTTCGCCATGTCGGCTGACGAGCTGAAGAAGAAGGGGATCGAGGATTTCCAGCTGGATTATGCGCTGAAGACGATCGCGCGGCTGGCGGCGAAGCCGGGTGCGGTGATCGCGCAGGCGCAGACGGTGGGGAAGAACGCGGCGCGGTGAGCGGGCTGGTTGGTTTCGCCTTTCGAGGGGCCAGTCATTTCCCTTTCGGCGAGCGGGCGAGGAATGCGTTGGACGAGTAGCGGACTTCCTCCCTCTCCCCTTCAGGGGAGAGGGCTGGGG
>CAMPIM010000135.1 GCA_946886365.1 uncultured Novosphingobium sp. | reverse complement strand
TGGTGATTGTTGCTGCCATAGAGATTTTCGACGTGCAGCGTGATCCCGGCAGCCTGCGCGAAGCTGTGGAACCAGTGTTCGATCATTTCGGTGTCCCATTCGCCGAGGCGCTGAACGGTGAAGTCCGCCTTGAATACCAGCCAGGGACGGCCGGAAATGTCCAGCGACACGCGACTCAGCGTCTCGTCCATCGGCGAATAGACGCTGCCATATCGGGTGATACCGCGCTTGTCGCCCAATGCCTTAGC
This sequence comes from uncultured Novosphingobium sp., assembly GCA_946886365.1. Next base: position 7,448 of record CAMPIM010000135.1, on the reverse strand, counting down.
CACAGCCTCGCCGATGGCGATCGCCGTATCCTCGGTCGTGTGGTGCTGGTCGACATGCAGGTCGCCGACCGTGCTGACCGTCATGTCGATCAGCGAGTGCCGCGACAGCTGCTCGATCATGTGATCGAGAAAGCCGATGCCGGTGGAGACGGTATAGATGCCCGTTCCGTCGAGATTGACGGTCACGTCGATCTGCGTTTCCGCAGTGTTGCGGTGAATTTCGGCCGTGCGCATGGCTGCGCCCTATACCGAAGTGGCGGTGGCATGCAATGTGGCGTTGCATGTGCGGGGCGCACTTGACCAGCCGCGCCGCGCCGTTAGGACAATGGGGGATGAGCGACGACTTGCCTGACAGCCTGATTCCCTACGACGAAATCGTGCAGGAGGCGCTGCGTGCCGTGGTCGGCCGCGTGCTTGGCGAAGTCGAGCATTCTGGCGGTCTGCCGGGTTCGCATCATTTCTACATCACCTTCAAGACGCAGGCTCCCGGAGTCGCGATCCCCAAGCAATTGGTGGAGCGGTTCCCGGATGAGATGACGATCGTCCTTCAGAATAAATTCTGGGATCTGAAAGTCAGCAACGACGGGTTCGAGGTCAGCCTGACGTTCAATCAGGTTGCGTCGCATCTTGTAATACCCTTTGCCGCCATCACGGCTTTCGTGGATCCGGCAGTGAATTTCGCGCTCCAATTCCAGGTGCAGTCGGACGGACTGCCCGAGCCGCATGAGGAAGCGGAGAATGACGCGCCGCTGGTCACGACCGAAGACGGCTCCAACGTCGTGACAGTGGATTTCGGCAAGAAAAAATAGGGGCTGGCGGATAGCCGGCATACCTCCCAGATTGGTTACCTGACTTTACGTTCCGGGAGCCTTTGCATGGAAAGCCGCACCGAAACCGACAGCATCGGCGCCATAGAAGTGCCCGAAAGCGCCTATTGGGGCGCGCAGACCCAACGCAGCATCGAAAATTTCCCCTTCGGAGCGATGGAGCGCATGCCCATCGGGATCGTCCACGCGCTCGCCATCGTCAAACAGGCTGCGGCGCGGGTCAATCGCACGGGGGGATTGGCGCCGGAACTGGCCGAGGCGATAGAGGTGGCCTCCGCCCGAGTGATCGCGGGCGATCATGACGACCAATTCCCGCTCGTCATCTGGCAGACGGGCAGCGGCACGCAATCCAACATGAACGTCAATGAGGTGATCGCGGGCATCGCCAATGAAGCGCTGACTGGCAAGCGGGGTGGCAAGTCACCCGTTCATCCGAACGATCATGTGAATATGGGCCAGTCGTCCAACGACAGCTTTCCCACCGCGCTTCACATCGCCGCCGCGCGCGCCGCGACGGAGCAGCTTTTCCCGGCGCTCGACCGGCTCCATAAGGCTCTGGACGATAAAGCGCAGGCATGGGGCGGCCTCGTGAAGATCGGTCGCACCCATCTTCAGGACGCGACGCCGCTGACGCTGGGGCAGGAATTTTCGGGCTACGCGCATCAGCTATACCGCTGTCGTAATCGGATCGAGCCTGCCGTGACGCACGGGATGATGGCCCTCGCCCAAGGGGGAACCGCCGTGGGCACGGGGTTGAACGCGCCCAAGGGCTTTGACGTCGCCATGGCCAAGGAGATTGCGGCGATCACCGGCCTGCCGTTCCGCACGGCGGATAACAAGTTCGAGGCGCTCGCCTCCAACGATCCGCTGGTCCATCTCTCGTCGACCCTCGCCACGCTGGCGGTCGCGCTCACCAAGATCGCCAACGACATCCGCCTGCTTGGCAGCGGGCCGCGTTCCGGGCTCGGCGAACTGGACTTTCCCGCCAATGAACCGGGCAGTTCGATCATGCCGGGCAAGGTCAATCCGACCCAGTGCGAGATGCTGACCATGGTGGCCGCACAGGTGATCGGCAACCATCAGGCCGTGACGGTCGGCGGCCTTCAGGGACATCTGGAATTGAATGTCTTCAAACCGATGATCGGCGCGGCCGTCCTGCGTTCCATCCATCTGCTGAGCGGCGGCATGGACAGCTTTGCCGAACGCTGCGTCAAGGGGCTGGAGGCGAATGAAAAACGCATTGCGGAACTGGTCGACAGGTCGCTGATGCTGGTGACGGCCCTCGCGCCCGAGATTGGCTATGACAGCGCCGCGAAGATCGCGAAACATGCGCATGCAGAAGGGCTCACGCTCAAGGAGGCGGGTCTTGCCCTTGGCCTGATCGATGAGGAAAGTTTTGATCGGCTGGTCCGGCCGGAAAATATGGTGTGAACTGGCGGAACCGCCCGTCCTGCGATACATTGATCGCCATATGAAGAAGATCACGTCCAAACAGCCGCTTGTCACCGTCCGCCCGCCGCGCAAGGCAGGGCTGCTGCGAAAGACGGCACGGCTGGGCGCGGCCGTCGTCGCGGCCCGCGTTGCTGCGGCGACCGGAAAGAAGGGCGTGGTCGGACTCGTCGCGGGCATGGGCGCCAAGCGGTTGATCATGCGCTATCCGCTGGGCGCGCTGTTCGTCACCGGCGCTTATCTTGCGGGCAAAGCCTATGAGACCAAGCGCGAAGTCGATCGCAAACGTGCGGTGAAAGCGCTGCCTGATCTTAGCAACGAACCGGTGCCTATCACCGAAGCCCGCACGAAAAAGGCCTAAAGGGCCGACTGCCAGCTTTTTATCGCTTCAATCGGCCAAGCGAGCATCAGCACGTTGAGCGTCAGATTGTCGCGGATCGCCACTAGCGCGATGATTTCCAGTGCGATGCCAGCGCATATCGTCACGAGGGCCGGCGCACGGGCCGCGAAGAGGAAGCCGAGCGCCATCATGCCGATATCGCTCATCGAATTCAGGATGCTGTCGCCACTATAGCCCAAAGCGATCGTCGCCGCGCGGTAGCGGTCAATGATGATCGGCGAGTTCTCCAATATCTCCCAGACGGATTCGACCAGCACCGCCAGCGCAAAGCGTGGGCCAACCGGTTGCCGCCGCATCAACGCCCACGCCCCTGCGTAAAAGAAGAAGCCGTGGATCACATGGCTTAGGCTGTACCAATCGGCGATATGCTGGCTGTTACCGCTGTCCAGTGCGCCGTGCCACAGCTCGACATGGCCGCAAGTGCAGATCGGCGGCCGCGCCATCAGGAACAGCAGCGCGCAGGTCAGCAGTACGATGATCCCGGCGGCAACGAAGCCCCGGCGGTTGCGTAGTGCCTTGCGTCTCAACGATCATCCCCCTTCACGGCCTCTTGCCAAACGCGTTCCACGGCGTCACTAGCGGCCATGGCCGACAGCATCCCTATTGAGGCGCCCGATTTCAAGCGGCGTGGCGTGCTCTTCGTTCTTTCCTCGCCTTCCGGCGCGGGCAAATCCACCATCGCGCGCAAGCTTCTGGCTGCTGAGTCGGACCTTGCCATGTCCGTTTCTGCCACCACGCGGCCGATGCGTCCGGGCGAAGTGGACGGCAAGGACTATCATTTCGTCGATCTGGAGGAATTCCGCCGGATGACGGCGGAGCATGAATTTCTCGAATGGGCGCACGTCTTTGGCCAGCGCTACGGCACGCCGCGCGCGCCGGTCGAGGCCATGTTGAAGAGCGGCCGCGACGTACTTTTCGACATCGACTGGCAGGGCGCTCAGCAGCTGCACCAGATCGCCGGGGGCGATGTCGTGCGGGTATTCATCCTGCCTCCCTCCATGGAAGAGCTGGAACGCCGCCTGCGCGGCCGTGCGACTGACAGCGAGGAAGTGATTGAAGGCCGCATGTCCCGCGCCGCCAATGAAATCGCGCATTGGGACGGCTATGATTATGTTCTCTGCAATGTCGATGCGGAGGATTGCTTCAGGCGGGTTCAGACGATCCTTCATGCAGAGCGCATGAAGCGCAGCCGCCAGACCGGCCTTATCGGCTTCATCCGCCGGTTGAGCCGTTATCATCAGGAAGATTGAGGAAGCGTAGTTTTCCTGCCTCCGTTGGTTTCGAGCGACGGCGAGACACTGGTCTACCTCTCAAATCCCGCCGGTTCCGCCCAATCCGGATGCACCCAGGCCATCGCCTTGAACAGCGTCCCCATGGCGTCCTCGGCAGTCAGTCGCAGTCGCGCAGCCTCCACCTCCGTCGCCCGCGCGGGAGATGTGCGGGCCAGCTGATCAGCCCGCGCATCAATGCCTAGCTTTCGCAGCAACTCGCCCTGGTTCACCGGCCCCAGCACTCGCAGACCCGCCTGCCGCGCCATATTGCCTATCATGGTGAAATCGACATGGGTCGTAAGATCGCTTTCGCCCGGTTCCCGGAAAGGGTCCGCAAACTGGTGTTCGCGCACGGCCTGCAAAGTGTCGCCGATCGCTGGACCTTCATAGCCATAGTCGATGATGATCGCGGCGCCGCCTTGCCGAGCGATCCGCTGCGCCAGTTCCAGCGCGATGGCGGTCCCAGCCAGCGGTATTTCGATGATCGCTCCGTCCGGAGCGTCTGCGGCGATGGTGGGAATGCCCGATTCGACCCGCCGATAGCCCGGCCCGGCCTCGAAACGGTTCGAGTCGGCCTCATCAGGGCAGATGACCACCCGCTCGCGCCATTCGTCACCCGAACGGATGATCTGGCGGACGGGCAGGGCGTCGAAAAACTCGTTCGCGACGACCAGCAGCGGCGCATTGTCCGGCAAGGCGGCGACGCTGTCATGATGAAAGACGTTCGGGACGAGCGCGCGTTGCCGCTCGCGCAGGGTCGGGCTGGTTTCCACGAAATGGGGTTGGGGCGTTAATCCCGCATTGCCCATGGCGCGCAGCGCATCGGACGCGAGGGTGCCGCGCCCCGGACCAAGCTCAACATAAAGCGCGTTCGGACGGCTACCCGATCGCATCCACAGGTCTGCCAGGCACAGGCCGACCAGTTCGCCGAACATCTGGCTGATCTCCGGCGCGGTGGTGAAATCGCCTGCCGCTCCCAGAGGATCGCGCGTGCCATAATAATGCTGGTTCGCCTCGGCCATATAGTGTGCGACCGAGATTGGCCCCCCGGCGTCAATCTGCCGAGCCAGACGCTGGGCGAGGGTCAGCGGTTCAGCTGACACTCGCGCTCCCCGCGATTGGCTCCACGCGAACGCGGCGGCCCTTTGCGGTTGCTATCAGGTATAGGCCGCCGAGGATCATCGGAACGCACAACCACTGGCCCATGTGAAGGCCGGTTCGCGCGGCAAATTCCATCAACTGCGCGTCAGCTTCGCGGAAATATTCCACGCCGAAACGGAATATGCCGTAGCCCAGCAGGAAAATCCCCACCAGCATTCCCGGCTTGTAGCGGGCGCGCGTCTTCCAGAAGGCGAAGGCGAGGATGAGGAACAGCACGATACCTTCGAAAAAGGCTTCGTAAAGCTGGCTCGGATGGCGAGGGAAGGGGCCGCCGGTCGGGAAGATGATGGCCCACGGCACGTCCGTTTCCTTGCCCCACAATTCGCCATTCACGAAGTTAGCGAGGCGGCCGAAAAGCAGTCCGAAGGGGACGCAGCATGCGACAAAATCATGGATGCGCAGCCATGACAGCTTTTCCTTCCGCGCCATGTAGAGGATGCCGAGCGATACGCCAGCCGCCCCGCCATGAAAGGACATGCCCCCGTTCCACAGTTTGAAGATGTCCAGCGGATTGCCCAGGATTTCGGGCTGGTAGAAGAAAACATAGGCCAGCCGCCCGCCGATAATGATGCCGAGCGTAGCATAGAAGATCATGTCATCGGCATGCCGCCGCGCCATGGGAGAACCCGGCTGGGCGATGAGTTTCAGCAGATACCAGTAGCCGATCAATATGCCTGCCAGATAGGCGAGGCTGTACCATTTGAGCGTGAAGAAGCCGAGGTCGAGCGCGACCGGGCTTAGCCCCAGCTGATCGAAACGAATGGCGCCCGAAGCCGCGGCGGCAAGGTCTAGGATCAAGTTGTCGGTCCCCTTCGGAAATATGGCCTTCGCCATAGAGCAGGATAGGGTAAAGAGGAAAGGGGGCTGTTATTTTCATCCGGGTACGGGATGACGGCTGAACAGAATGGGGCGGGGGAAGAATGGCTCGGATCGGTCCAACCCGCTTCAGGCATTAACTTACTGTAAACCCGTTAAATGCGAGTATCATAGCATGGCTATCGATCCGATCATGGAGCAATCCCCCGAGCCCGGCGACAAGCGCGCCGATATTCGTTGGCCCATTCGCCTTGAGGTGGCCGAAGCACTGGGCGAGGGATCGGCCGACGTCGTGGTTCACGATATCTCCACGGCGGGGATGCTGATTGAAACCAGCTCAAAACTGCAGCTTGGCCAAGGCGTGCTTTTGTCCCTGCCCGAAGCGGGTTCCGTCTCCGCCCGCGTCGTGTGGCAGGATGAACCGTTATTTGGATGCCGTTTCGATGAGGCGCTCCCCCAAGCCGCTGTCAGCGCGACCCGGCTTCGCAGCACGGTGCGCAGCAATGGCAGGCCGATCGACCATGCCGCCGATGCGCAAAGCCCTGAAATGTTTCCTGCGCGTCTACGCCGGTTGCGCCGCGAACGCGGCCTCAGCCGGGAAGCATTGTCCAAGTTGACGGGTTTCAGCAAGCCCTCGCTGTGGGCGTGGGAAGTGGGCAAGACCATGCCCCGGCGAAGGAGCCTGATCGCCCTCGCCCAGGCATTCGGCCTGACCGAGCAGCAGTTGCTTGTGGGTGAGGCGGTCGCGCCGTCCCATGGTCCCGCAGTGGCGAGCAATGCCCGTCTGGGTCAGCAGCTTCATGATGTCATCGACTCAGCGAAGCGGGAAGTCGCGAAACACGCAGGCGTCGATGTCTCGCAGGTGCAGATCCGCATCGATTATTGAAGCGCTATCGGGCGGGCGCCTGGGCCGAATTTTACTCCGACCCGTCCGTTCGCTTAGGCTTGGCGAAGGGCTCTGTCTTTTGGACAGGAAACCGCTTCGACAATCTGGCTTCCTAGCGGCTTTCCTATGTAAATAATGACCCAGTTCCAGCAGGATCGCAACATTCAGCAATCCGCTAACCAACCAACAAAAAAGCCGCCCGGTTAGGGGCGGCTTTCTTTTTTGGTCCGTTGTGGAAACTCAGGCTTCTTCAGCCGGAGCCTCTTCCGCTTCCACGGCGATTTCGCCGGGTTCCGCGTTCGGATCATAATCTTCGGTGAAGCCAGCCTCGTCCTTTTCGAACAGGTCGGCCATCACGTCGACGCCCTGCGCCTGCAGATCAGCTTCTTCCGGCGAGCGAGCGACGTTCACCTGAATGGTGACGGCGACTTCGGGGTGCAGCGCAACCTTGACGTCGAACACGCCGAGCGTCTTGATCGGGCGTTCCAGCACGACCATCGCCTTGGACACGTTGGTCACGCCATCGGCGTGCAGCGCTTCCACAACGTCGCGGACGGCGACCGAGCCGTACAGATGGCCGGCATTCGACGACTGGCGGATCAGGACGATCTGCTTGCCGTTGACGCCTTCGGCAGCCT
>CAMPIM010000134.1 GCA_946886365.1 uncultured Novosphingobium sp. | reverse complement strand
CCTTGAACGAGCCTTAAACTCTCAAGTGACCGGCACAAAACCGTTACAAGTCCACCATATCGCGAGGAAAATGCCTGATCTATTTGGCGCACATCATAGGCAAGCCGTTCGGCCTGTGTGAGCAGGGTCTGGGTTTGCTGGACCTGCGCCTCAAGCGCCTGGAGCGAACTGAAAGGGAGCGACGCAAGATTGCGGCCTTCGTTGAGAAGCGATGTCGCCTGGTTCTGCAAGGAGCGGATCTGGTTGTTGATCTGCTCGAGCGCTCGCGCTGCCTGCAGCACGTTGGACGCATAGTTGGTCGGATCATAGACGATAAGAGCGTCGGCGGGAGCGCTCGCCAGGAGCGCCGTCGCTGATGCGAAGGCAAGCAGATGTGCACTATGAGTGCGGGACATGGGCCAATTCCTTTGCGATGATGCTTAGAAGATCGGCGGCCCAGCCGAGGCCGCGACTGCGCAGCCACGCGCCGCCAAAGGCTCCGGACTCGCTTTGCGCCAGTATTGCGCTGATGCGGTCCTGGTCGGTGCGTGACGATGTGGCGGTGAAGGCCAGCGCGACTTCGTCGAGGCCAAGGTCAATGAGGCGGTTGCCGCTCCGGGATTGCACATAATAATCCCGCTTGGGCGTGGCCCCGGCCAGGATTTCGATCTGGCGTTCGTTGAGGCCAAAGCGCTGGTAGATCGCCGCGATCTGCGGTTCGATCGCCCGCTCATTGGGCAGGAAGATGCGTGTGGGACAGCTTTCGATGATGGCTGGCGCGATGGCGCTGCGCTCGATGTCGGCAAGGCTCTGGGTCGCGAAAAGCACCGAGGCATTCTTCTTGCGCAGCGTCTTGAGCCACTCGCGCAGCTGCGCCGCGAACATCGGACTATCAAGGACCAGCCATCCCTCGTCGATCAGGATAAGCGTCGGCCGGCCATCGAGCTCCCCTTCGATCCGGTGGAACAGATAGGATAATAGGCCAGCGGCTGCCCCCGACCCCACCAGCCCCTCGGTCTCAAAAACCTGGCAGGTGTTGCTGGAGAGGCCTTCCTCCTCGCCATCGAGCAGCTGCCCCCATGGGCCCGAGAGACAGAAGGGCGCAAGGGCTTGTTTCAGCCGCATATCCTGCAGGAGCACCACAAGGCCGGTAAGGGTTCGCTCGGCCGGCGGCGCGGACGCGAGACTGCAGAGCGCCGTCCACAAATGCTCCTTTGCCGCCGGATCGAGATCCACGCCTTCGCCGGCCAGTATCGCGGCGAGCCACTCTGCCGCCCATGCGCGCTCGGAAGGGCTGTCGATCCGCCGCAGCGGCTGAAGCGATACGCTCTCCGCGCCATCCTCCTGACCGTTTCCCAGATACCGCCACGCGCCATCCATCGCAAGGACGGCCGCCCGGAGGCTGCGGCCAAAATCGAAGGCAAAGATCTGCGCGCCTGCATAGCGCCGGAATTGCATCGCCATGAAGGCAAGCAGCACCGACTTTCCTGCTCCAGTCGGTCCCACGACCATGGCGTGGCCGACGTCTCCCACATGAAGGGAGAAGCGAAATGGCGTGGACCCTTCGGTCCGCGCATGGAACAGCGGCGGACCGCCCAAATGGTCGTTCCGCTCGGGGCCAGCCCAGATGGCCGACAGCGGCATCATATGGGCAAGGTTGAGCGTGCTGATCGGCGGCTGCCGGACATTGGCGTAGACATGCCCCGGGAGGGATCCGAGCCAGGCCTCGAGCGCGTTCATCCGCTCGGCGATGCAGGTAAAATCACGCCCCTGGATGACCTTTTCGACGAGCTTCAGCCGTTCGTCGGCCGTCCTTGCATCATCGGCGAGAATACTGACTGTGGCCGTTACATAGGCTTCTCCGACCATGTCCGCGCCCAGTTCCTGCAAGGCGAGATCCGCGTCTTCAGCCTTGTTGGACGCATCATTGTCGAGAAGAACACTGGCTTCGTTGGTCAGCACCTCCTTGAGGATCGCCGCGACCGATTTGCGCTTGGCGAACCACTGGCGCCGGATCTTCTGGAGGAGGCGGGTCGCCTCTCCCTTGTCCAGTAGGATCGCCCGGGTCACCCAGCGATAGGGGAAGGCCAGCCGGTTAAGCTCGTCCAAAATCCCGGGAAAGGTTGCGCTTGGAAATCCGCAGATGGTCAGGGTGCGAAGATGCTGGTCACCGAGCCGCGGCTCCAGCCCGCCCACCAACGGCTCATCCGCGAGGATGGCATCCAGATAGATGGGGGTTTCGGGCACGCGCACGCTCTGCCGTCGCGAGGAGACAGTGCCGTGTAGGTAAGTCAGCGTCGCGCGGTCATCGAGCCATTCAAATTCAGGCAGGAAGGCCTCGAGCAATTGCCCGATCCGTGAGGTGCGATCGGCGAACTGGGACAGCCATTCCCTCGGGTCCACCGACTGCCGTTCGCGGCCTTCATAGAGCCATGCTTCGGCGCGCTGTGCTTCATCGACAGGCGGTAGCCACAGGAACGTCAGATAATAGGCGCTTTCAAAATGGGCGCCTTCCTCGCGAAACTGTTCCTGTCTCTCCCGATCCACCAGTGCCGACACGGGATCGGGAAAGCGGCTTTGCGGATAGTCCATCGCGGGCACCCGCTGCGCCTCTGTAAATATGGACCACCCCGAGCCCAGCCGGCGGAGCGCACTGTTGAGCCGCGCAGTGACCGCAAGAAGTTCGGCGGGCGTCGAGGAGTCCAGATCAGGTCCGCGGAACCGGGCGGACCGTTGCAAGGCGCCGTCCTTGTTCAGGATGATGCCGGGCGCGATGAGCGCCGCCCATGGCAGGAAATCTGAAAGGCCCGCCGCTCTCCCGCGATATTCACGCAAGGGCATCATGGTGTAAAGACCGCAGGATAGCGAACGTGGCGGCGAGCGACCTCGACAAACTGGGGATCACGCCGGCCGAGCCAGACGGCAAGGCCATGGCCGATGAGGCCAAGGAGGATGCCGATGATCCAGAGCCGCAATCCAATCCCGACGGCGCCGGCCAGCGTGCCATTGATGATTGCCAGCGCCCGCGGGGAGCCACCCAGCATGATCGGTTCGGTCAGCGCCCGGTGCACCGGCACCTCATATCCATGGGGAAGCGGCTGCATCAGACGAGCGCCCCGCCGCCAAAGGAGAAGAAGGAGAGAAAGAAGCTTGACGCTGCAAAGGCGATCGACAGGCCGAAGACGATCTGAATGAGGCGCCTGAAACCGCCGGACGTGTCGCCGAACGCCAGCGCTAACCCTGTCGTGATAATGATGATGACAGCGACGATCTTTGCCACCGGGCCTTCAATCGATTCCAGGATCGACTGAAGCGGCGCTTCCCAAGGCATGGAGGATCCCGACGCTTGAGCGGGACTGGTGAGCGCCATCCCGACAGCCATCGCGAGTGGAAGGGCCTGGAGGAGGCGGCGAAGCGGACACACTAACTGACGGCTCATCGGCGGTCTCCTTGGGTTAAAATGCGAAAGTCGCCTCGGGCATCGAGCCCATCGATCCACGCGAGCTCGGCAAGGCGGCGGCCGGAACCATCGCGCACAAGCACGGCAACGAGGTTGACCGTCTCGGCGATCAGCGCGCGTGGCACGGTGACCACGGCCTCCTGCACCAACTGCTCGAGGCGGCGCAGTGCGCCGCGGGCTGACCCCGCATGGATGGTGCCGAAACCGCCGGGGTGCCCGGTCCCCCAGGCCTTGATAAGATCCAATGCCTCGGGTCCCCGGACCTCGCCTATAGGTATGCGATCGGGCCTCAGCCTCAGCGCACAACGGACCAGATCCCGGAGAGTGGCAGCGCCATCCTTGGTGCGCAAGGCGACAAGGTTGGGTGCGCTGCACTGCAGTTCCCGCGTGTCTTCGATCAGGATGACGCGGTCCTCCGACTTGGCGATTTCCGCGAGCAGCGCATTGACCAGCGTGGTCTTGCCCGTTCCCGTGCCGCCAGCCACCAGGATGTTGGCGCGCGAAACCACAGCGGCTTCGAGCACCGCTGCCTGATCAGCGGTCATGACGCTCGATGCGACATAGTCGGCCAGCGTGAATATCTTTGCGGCGGGCTTCCGGATCGAGAAGGAGGGCGCGGCAACGACGGGTGGCACCAGCCCTTCAAACCTCTCGCCGCCCTCGGGCAATTCAGCGGACAGTCTTGGTGAACTGCTGTGCACGGTTGCGCCAACATGGTGGGCGACCAGTCTGATCACCCGTTCGGCCATGTCCGGCGACATGATCTCGTCGGTTGCGGTCATTCCCCCGCCAAGGCGGTCGAGCCATAACCGCCCATCGGGATTGAGCATGATCTCGATGATCTCGGGATCAGCGAGCCATCCGATCAGCCGGGGGCCAAAGCCCGACCGCAGCATTCGGACACTTCTTTCCAGCTGCGTGCGCGGCGCGATTGGCGACATCAACGATACTCCCTTGTCTGGCATGGCGGACAAGCCGGCTGCCCGTCGGGGACACACAAGAGAACCTGATTGCAGCGCTGCGCAACAAGGCTTTCAACGAATCGAAGGATGGCGTTGGATCAGAAAGACGCGGCGGTGTTCATGATCCAAGGCTTGCCTATCGGCGGCCGCCAAAGCGCGACCGGTAGATGTCGGCAAAGCAGATCACACCGTCGAACAGCGCGCGAATCGCCAGGGCCGTGCGCGAACCCACGCCATAACGCTCGCGCGCCATCTTCTGGTGCTGCTCGACGGTCAGCTGGCTGATGCCCATGATCCTGGAGATCTCCCAATCGGTCTTGCCGCGCGCAGCCCACAGCACGCATTCAATCTGCCGATCCGTCAGTTCGATCTCTGTGGCGACCGGCCCGCCTCCTGCCAGGAACCGCGCTTTCTCAAGCGCGATTTCTCCGACCAGCTGTGCGCTCCACAACATGTCTTCGGGAAGCGGCTTGCCGTTCAGAACTACGAAGGAGCAGGAGCCGCTCACCTCCCCAGGTATGTGGGCCGGCACCGTGAATCCCTCGCCGATCCCGTGGGTGCTGCCCGCTGCAAGTATGTTGCGATCCCTGCTCGACAGCGCGATCATGCGACCTATGTGGGACCATCGAAATCCGCGGTTTGTTCGATGGCTCATCCGCCGCACCGGATCGATCGGCCCAAGCTCCTCCTCATGGTAGAGATCTGCCCAGTTTTCGGGGTAATTATGAATGAGGACAGGAATGGCGCCTGCCGTTCGGAGGTCTACATGATGGGCAAGAGCATAATAGTCGAAGCCCATCTCGACTGCGGCCTGCTCCAGTTCACATTGCAGCCTCGACTGATCGTCGGCGCCTAGAAGAGCGCCAGCGAAACTTTCCACAAGTCGCAATCGACCCATGGCTTGCACCGTTTCTCGATCGCAAGGGCGTTCGCAACCCGCGGAACTCGCGTATCGCCTTCCTTGTTGCGCGCCCGATGCCACCAGTCCAAAGCAGCTCGCAACGCAGTTGCAGCGCAAATATGACAGAATTTCATCGCCTAGCAATCATCTCAGAATGGTGCGGTGGGTGCCCACGCTGGTTAAGCTGATGAGAGGCTAAGTGGCGCGCCGACTTGTCCGCTATCCCTCCACATCCATTCACACGCTTAGCGGGGACGACAATCAGCAAGCCTCACGTGCCTGAGTTCGATAGGCGACAAACCTGGTGGTCCTCACCCGGCCATTCCGATCGGGTGCTCGAAGAACGCGGTCTGCTGAGGGTCAGTCCCCTCTAGGTGGGCCAAACTACCTCATTATTTGGTGATTACCCGGTGATTACTTTTGCGATATAACGCCCCTGATGATAGCAATTTAGCGCTTAATTTTCAACTACATAGTTGAAAACGAGCACGAAGTCTGGTATTTCCGATACAGGCGCAAGTAGATGAACGACCATCCAACATCCGCAATCCCCTGGGATCAACCCGCGACCCTGATCGACCTTGAAGGCCGCGCCCCGGTCATCGGCACGATCCGTGACTGCGCCCAGCACTTCGCGGTCTTCAAGCCGCATGCCCGCGAACAGGCGCGCGTCCTCCTGACGCAACCCATTCACCGGGCGGGACGCAAGACCCGCACCTGGATCCTCGAACCCTTCGAGATCGAGCAACTCGCCGACCGGCTCCGCATGGAAACGCACTGATCCACCGACCGGAAGCAGTGGCCCTGCGCCGAATTGGCCGTTAGAACAGCGGGATGAGCGTTTCTCCCCTGATCACCCGCCCCGTCTCAATGATGCGCGCCTTCCTCGCTGCGGAAGCGGCGGGCGGCATCATCCTGATCGCAGCTGCGGCTCTGGGGATGTTCGTCGCCAACTCCGCCCTGTCGGCCGACTATTTCCACACCCTCCACATCGACCTGGCGGGGCTCAGCCTGCTCCACTGGATCAACGACGGGCTCATGGCGCTGTTCTTCCTGATCGTGGGCCTCGAAATCAAGCGGGAGGTGCTGGACGGGCAACTCGCCCGATGGCCCGATCGCCTGCTGCCCGGCGTCGCAGCGGTTGCAGGCGTCGCCATGCCCGCCCTCCTCTACATCGCCTTCAACAGGGGAGACGCGACCGGCATGCGCGGCTGGGCCATCCCAGCCGCAACCGACATCGCCTTCGCGCTCGGCGTACTCGCCCTGCTCGGCCGCCGCGTGCCGGGGTCGCTCAAGATCTTCCTGACCGCCGTCGCGATCATCGACGACCTGATCGCCGTCCTCATCATCGCCCTCTTCTACAGTGGCCAGCTGAGCCTGCTTCCCCTCGCGCTCGCTGTCGCAGGCATCCTCTGCCTCGCCCTTTGCAATCGCATGGGCGTCAACAACCTCTGGCCCTATCTGCTGATCGGCGGTTTCGTCTGGTTCTGCGTACTCCAATCCGGCATCCACGCCACGCTTGCGGGAGTCGCCGTCGCGATGACCATCCCGCTCCGCCGCACGCCAGCAGCGCCCGATGACCAGCACTCACCCCTGTCCCGGCTGGAACACGGCCTCCACCCCTGGGTCGCCTATGCCATCGTCCCGCTGTTCGGCTTCGCCAATGCAGGCGTCGCGCTGACCGGTTTCGCCCTGCCCGACCTGGTTCAGCCCGTTCCGCTTGGCATCGCGCTTGGCCTCTTCGCTGGCAAGCAGGTCGGCATTTTCGGCGCGGTCTGGCTCCTCTCCCGCCTCGGCTGGGTCAGCCGCCCCGCTCATGCCAGCTGGCGCCAAGTCTATGGCGTGGCGCTGCTCTGCGGCATCGGCTTCACCATGAGCCTCTTCATCGGCGGCCTCGCCTTTGCTGCGCACCCCCATGAAAGCGACGCGGCCAAGCTCGGCATCCTGCTGGGTTCGCTCGTTTCAGCCACCGCCGGTTATCTTGTCCTGCGCCTCGCTCCCGGCCCGGTCAGAACGGGAAAAACACGCTGATCGCAGCTACGGCGACAACACAGGTGATGATGTTCAGCGGCAATCCCACCCGCACGAAATCCATGTAGCGATAGCCGCCCATCTGATAGACGATGACATTGGTCTGATAGCCAAAGGGCGTTGCAAAGGCCGCGCTCGCCGCCATCATCACCGCGACCAGGAACGGACGGGGACTGACCGCCAGGCTGTCGGCCAGCGCCACCGCAACCGGCGTCACCAGAACCGCCACCGTCGCGTTGGACAGCAGCTCCGTCAGCACCATCGTCACTAGATACAGAACCACCAGCGCGATCAGCGGGCTCAGCCCATGCACGCTCCCGATCAGCATCCGTGAGGCATCCGCCGCGAGGCCGCTCTGCTCCATCGCGATGCCGATCACCACCATGCCCGCGATCAGGATCAGGA
>CAMPIM010000133.1 GCA_946886365.1 uncultured Novosphingobium sp. | reverse complement strand
ACCCGTTGCACTTCGAATGTGAATCCACACCCGGGTCAAACCCGGGGTGACGGAACGCAGACTTTGAAGCTACGGTTTGGCCAAAGGTCGACAAGGCACCAAAGCACCCCGCGGTCAATCTTCGTCAATCAATATCCGCGCCGCCGCGCCTTCGCTGTCATCGAACTGCCCATTGCGCAGCGCCCAGAAAAAGGCGGCAAGGCCAAGCAGGCCGAGGAACAGGGCGATCGGAATCAGCAATCCAAGTCCAGTCATTTCGCCGCTCCCTTCAAGCGCAGGGCGTTGGCGATCACAATCAGCGAAGATGTGGACATGGCGATCGCCGCGACAAGCGGCGTCACCTTGCCCGCAACGGCCAGGGGCACGGCCATCACATTATAGCCGATGGCCAGCGCAAAATTCTGCTTCACCACGGCGATCGTCCGGCGCGCCGCGCGAACCGTCACTGCCACGGGCGCCAGCCTGTCGCCCAGGAACACGGCGTCGGCCGTCAACTGGCTCGCGTCGCTGGCAGAGGCGGGGGCGATGCTGGCATGACCCGCCGCGAGCGCCGGGCCGTCATTCAGTCCGTCGCCCACCATCAACACCTTCTCGCCGCGCGCCTGTAACCGTCCGATCAGCGCCAGCTTATCCGCCGGGCGCAGATGGCCGATCGCCGTCGTGCCGGTCGCACGCGCGATCCCTTCCAGAGCTTCGGGACGATCCCCGCTGGCGATCAGCGTCTTGAGGTCCATCGAGCGCATCTCGCTCAGCGTTTCCGCCGCATCCGGGCGCAGGGCGTCGGAAAAATGCAGCAGCGCCGACCGCTCCCCGAACCGATATTCGCTCGCAAGGCCGAACAGGCTGACGACGCTGCGTGGCCGGGCCAGCGCCACCGCCACACCAGCATGATCGGCGAAGATGCCCTCTCCCGGAACTTCGCGGATACGGTCGAGGGACGCCGGAGCGACTTGGCGGGCCTCCAGCGCCTGCCGCAGCGCGTCGCTCAACGGATGACGAGAGCCCCTTGCCAGCGCCAGCAGGATCGACTGATCCTCACACTCCAGCCGGTCAAGCGCCTGCGGCACCGGACGGCCCAGCGTCAGCGTGCCCGTCTTGTCGAACAGCGCCTCGCTCACTTCCGACAGCCGCTCCAGCGCCGACCCGTCCTTCACCAGCACGCCGCGCCGCATCAACGCGCCGCATGCAACGATCTGCGCCGCCGGGACCGCAAGGCCGAGCGCGCAGGGACAGGTGATCAGCAGCACCGCCACCGCGATCAACAGCGCTTGATGCGCGCCTGCACCCGCAATCATCCACCCTGCGAAAGACAGCGCTGCAAGCAAATGGACGCAGGGCGCATAATAGCGCGCCGCACGATCGGCGATCTGGACATAGCGGGACTTCCCCTGCCCCGCTTCCTCCATCAGCCGGGCAATGTCGGCGATCACCGTATCGGCTCCGGCCGCCGTCACCTCGACCGTGATCGGTCCTTCGACATTCATCGCCCCGGCCTGCACAATGTCGCCAGCGCGGACGCGAACCGGCGCGCTTTCGCCGGTCAGGAAGGCGATGTCGATGCCGCTTTCTCCTTCCACGACCCGGCCGTCGGCGGCCAGCCTTTCGCCCGCCGCGACGATCATGCGCATGCCGGGACGCAGCGCACTGGCCGCTGTCCACTGGCTGCGGCCGCCTTCGGCCAGCACCAGCGCGCCAGGCGCCGTCTGCTTCAGCAAAGCCGCCACGCCAGCCCGAGCCCGCCCCCGCATCATGCTGTCGAGGCAGCGCCCCCCGAGAAGGAAGAACAGCAGCATCACCGCGCCATCAAACCAGGCATGTTTGCCGCCACTGATGGTTTCGAAAAGGCTCATGGCGGTGGTCAGCAGCACGCCGATGCTGATCGGCACGTCCATGTTCGTGCGCCGTTGTCGCAACGCCGCCCAGGCGGAACGGAAGAAAGGCTGGCCGGCATAAGCGACGGTCGGCAGCGCGATCAGCGCCGACAGCCAGTGAAACATGGTCCGCGTCGCCCCGTCCGCCCCGGACCAGATCGACACCGACAGCAGCATGATGTTCATCGCCGCGAAGCCTGCCACGGCGAGCGCGCGCACCAGCGCCTTGCTTTCTGCCGCCGCGACGTCCTGACCCGGATCGGCCAGCGGTTCCGCGTCGAAGCCGAGCGCGACGATTGCGGCCTTCAGTTCGGGCGGCGTCAGTGCGGAATCATGGCTGATCGCGATCCGCTTGGCGCTCATATTGACTCGCGCCGACAGGATGCCGGGGGTCAATGGCAGGCCATTCTCGATCTTCGACAGGCACCCCGCGCAGTGGATGCCGGGCACTGCGAACAGGCTCTCCTTCGTCTCTAGCGGCGCTTCCCCAATCGGGGCTGGCTGGCTGGCCATCAGTGGATCTCCCGCAACAGATGTTCCTCGCCGCCACCATGGCGAATAGCGAAACGCAACTGCCACCGCCCCGCAGGCAACGCGCGGTCGCTCACGTAAAGGCCGGGCGCTGTTTCATGGAGTTGCAGCACAATGTCAGGCGTCTGCCCCAGCGGATGCTGCGCCACCGCCCGCATCCGGGCACCACGCACATTCAGCGTCATCCGCACATGGCGCGCGGGGTCCAGCGTCACCCGGTCGCGCCAGCCCAGCTTTTCCTGCGCCCGCGCCTGCGCCAGCCAGCCGTTGAACTTCTGGCTGGCGACATAGCTATTCTCCACCACCGTCCCGCCGAAGGATCGCACGGCGATCGTCGCCATCAGCATGTTCACGGCGATGACGACGGCAAAACCCGCGACGAGTATCGCGGTCATGTGCCAGCCGGTGAATGGACGGACATGTTTCATGTTCAGGGCCTTTCGAAACGAGCGTCTTCGCTTTCGCCGCCGCCTTCGCGGTCCAGGGCGCGCACGGTGAAACGGAGATCCTGCCGCGCCGGACCTGCGGAGGGCATCGTCAGGAACAGGCGCAGCTTGGTCACGCTGTCAGCAGCGACCGTTGCGCGCACCGCATCACTCGCCTTTTCCCGCGATCCGGCGTCGGTCCAGATCTTTGCGCCGGGCAGACCCGTAACGCGCACCTCCACGTCGCGCGGGCGCGCCTCCATATTCCGCAGCTTCACCGTATAAGCGTTGCGGATCGCGCCGTCCGACAGGCGCACGAAGATCGGATTGCGATCCTGCTGCGCACTGATGTCGAGCCGCGTCCGCGCACCCAGCGTGAACAGCATCGCCGCACCAATGCTCGCCCACACGCCGAAATAGGCGATGGTCCGCGGGCGCAGCAATGTCTTCAGCACCGGTTTTGGCGCCGCACCCTTCTTCTCCGCTTCCGCATCGTCCTGCGTGCAATAATCGATCAGCCCGCGCGGCCGTCCGATCTGCGCCATTACCTTGTCGCACGCGTCGATGCACAGCGCGCAGGTGATGCAGCCGATCTGCGGCCCTTCCCGAATATCGATGCCGGTGGGGCAGACCGCGACGCACTGGTTGCAATCGATGCAGTCGCCAAACTCTCCCGGATGCGCCTCCGCCTTTTTAAGGCTCCCACGCTTTTCGCCGCGCCAGTCCTTATAGGTGACGACGAGCGACTTCTCGTCGAGCATCGCGGTCTGGATACGCGGCCAGGGGCACATATAGATGCACACCTGTTCCCGCATGAACCCGCCCAGGATGAAGGTCGTGGCGGTCAGCACCGCTACCGTTCCATAGGCGACCGGCGCTGCGGTGCCGCTCCAGAACTGCTGCTGCAGCGTGGGCGCGTCGGCAAAATAGAAAATCCATGCGCCTCCGGTGATGAAGGCGATCGCCAGCCACAGGCTCCACTTCCCCAGCCGTCGCGCCAGCTTGCCGACGCTCCAGGGAGCCTTGGCGAGCTTCAGCTGCGCATTGCGGTCGCCATCAATGAAGCGCTCGACATGCTGATAAAGGTCGGTCCACACCGTCTGCGGACAGGCATAGCCGCACCACGCTCGCCCCACCGCCGAAGTTACGAGGAACAGGCCGATCCCCGCCATGATGAGCAGTCCCGCCACATAATAAAATTCGTGCGGCCAGATTTCGATTGAGAACATGTAGAAGCGACGATGCGCCAGGTCGACCAGCACGGCCTGATCCGGTGCATAAGGCCCCCGGTCCCACCGAAGCCATGGCGTGCCCCAATATATGGCGAGCGTCACCGCCATGATCGCCCATTTGAGGCGCCGGTAAAAACCGTCCACGGCCTTGGGATAAACACCCTTGCGCTTCTCATAGAGGGAGGGAGAGTCCGACATCAGCATCGGCTGCTCCCGGTATGAGGAGACAAGCTACATTCACACACCCCCGTCATCCCGGGCTTGACCCGGGATCCCGCTTCTTCCCCACGCCCGTTCCAAAGGGCAGCGGGACCCCGGATCAAGTCCGGGGTGACGAAGAAGGGGCGGCTGCTATTGCGCAGCATCGCCCGGCACCTTAGCCGCAAACTTCACCGGCACAGCCTCACCCCCGCCAAGGCTGTGCACATAGGCCGCCAACATGCGGATCGTCGCCTTGTCCAGCTTGTCGTCCCAGCGCGGCATCACGCCATGGCGGCTGTTCCAGACGGTCTCATGGATGGTCGCGGCATCGCCGCCATAGAGCCAGATCGCATCGGTCAGGTTCGGCGCACCGACGTCCCGGTTCCCCTTGCCCGCCGGTCCGTGGCAGACGGCGCAGTTGTCGGCAAAGACCTTGGCCCCCCGCCGCGACGCCGGGCTGGTCCGGTCCTGCCCGCTGATCACCCGCACATGCGTGACCACATCATCGACCTGCGCCGCCGTCAGCAACTGATCCTTGCCGAAAGCGGGCATCAGCGACTGACGGGTTGCGTCATGATCGGGATTGCGCACGCCGTCGGTGAGGGTCTTTTCGATCGCGGCCAGATCGCCGCCCCACAACCAATCGTCATCATTCAGGTTGGGGTAGCCTTTCGACCCCGCCGCGCCCGATCCATGGCACTGCACGCAATGCACGCGGAACGCAGCGCGCCCGCCCTCGACCGCCGCCTGCATCAGCTCAGGCCGGGTAGGCAGTATTTCGATGGAGGTGTCGGCAATCGCCTGCCGAACCGGCGCAATCTGCTTTTCGCGCGCTGCCAACTCCTTGTCGAGCGCCCCCCGGCTGGACCAGCCGAGCACGCCCTCCGTCGCCCGACTGATCATCGGCAGGGCGGGATAGGCGATCACATACCCAATCGCGAACAGGATGGTCGCGTAGAAGGTCCACAGCCACCATCGCGGCAACGGCGTATCCAGTTCCTGGATGCCGTCCCACTCATGATGCTTGATCTCTGTGCCGGTGGCGGCGTCGATCCGCTTGTCATCAGCCATGATCCGCCTCCGCATGCTCAGTCTCGAAAATGGCGAGCGCGGCCTCCTTGCTGCGCTCCCGCCCCTTTGGCCGGAAATGCCAGCCGATCAGAACGGCATAGGTCAGTCCCATGAAGACCAGCCCCCAGCTGTCGGCGAAATGCCGCAAGGCGTCGTAGCTCATCGTTCGACCTCCTGCGGCTTGGCGCTTTCCACATCGACCAGCGTGCCCAGCATCTGGAGATAGGCGACCAGCGCATCCATCTCCGTCACCTTGCCCGGATCGCCATCGAAGTCGCGCGCCTGCGCCTTGGGATAGCGTTTCATCAGGTCTTTGGCGTCCGCATCGGGATCGGCCTGCGCCTTCAGGTCGTCATTGGCCTTGGCGATGTCATCCTTGCTGTAGGGCACGCCGACATCGGTCAGCGCGGTCAGATCCTTGCGCATGTCCGCAGGCTTCAATTCCCGCTCGGCGAGGAAGGCATAGCCCGGCATGATCGACTCCGGCACCACGGCGCGCGGATCGTTCAGATGCTGGACATGCCATTCATCGGAATATCTGCCGCCCACGCGCGCCAGATCGGGTCCAGTGCGCTTCGATCCCCATTGGAAGGGGTGGTCATACATGCTCTCGGCGGCCAGACTGTAATGGCCGTAGCGTTCCGTCTCGTCGCGGAACGGCCGGATCATTTGGCTATGGCAGTTATAGCAGCCCTCGCGGATGTAGATATTCCGGCCCGCCAGCTCCAGGGGGGTATAGGGCCGCATGCCATCCACCTTCTCGATCGTGTTGTCGATCCAGAAGAGGGGCGCGATCTCCACGATCCCGCCGATAGCGACCACGATGAGCGACGCGATGCCCAGCAGGGAAACATTGCGCTCCAGCTTGCCATGGTCCCAGAACTTTCCCTTTGTCTTGCTTGTCATGTCTTGGCGTCCTTAAGCAGGCTGGGCGACAAGCGGCCGATCCGCCGCCGGATCATAGGCCGCATCACTCATCGGCTTTTCCGCACGCAACGGGCTGCCCGCGATCGTCTTGCCGATATTCCAGGCCATGATGATCGCCCCGGCGAGGTACATGAGGCCCCCGGCAGCCCGGATCACATACATGGGGAACATGGCGCTCACGACTTCGGAGAAGGCATAGACGAGGTAGCCGTCACTCCCATATTCGCGCCACATCAGCCCCTGCATGATGCCAGCGACCCACATCGACGCGGCGTAGAGAACGATACCCAGCGTCGCGAGCCAGAAGTGCCAGTTCACCAGCCGCAGCGAATAGAGCCGCTCGCGCTTCCACAGTCTTGGCGTCAGATAATAGAGGCAGGCGAAGGTGATGAGCCCGTTCCACCCGAGCGCGCCGCTGTGCACATGGCCGATCGTCCATTCGGTATAGTGGGACAGGCTGTTGACCGCCTTGATCGACATCATCGGACCTTCAAAGGTCGACATGCCGTAGAAGGCCAGCGCCATCACCATCATGCGGATGATCGGATCGGTGCGGATGCGGTCCCATGCGCCATTCAGCGTCATCAGGCCGTTGATCATCCCGCCCCAGCTCGGCATCCACAGCATGACCGAAAACACCATGCCCAAAGTCTGCGCCCAATCGGGCAGCGCGGTATAATGAAGATGGTGCGGACCCGCCCAAATATAGAGGAAGATCAGCGACCAGAAGTGGATGATCGAAAGCCGATAGCTATAGACCGGCCGCTCCGCCTGCTTGGGCACGAAATAATACATCATGGCGAGGAAACCGGCAGTCAGGAAGAAGCCGACCGCATTATGCCCATACCACCATTGCGTCAGCGCATCCTGCACGCCTGCGAAAGCGCTGTAGCTCTTGGAACCGAGAAAGCTCACCGGCACCGACAGGTTGTTGACGATGTGCAGCATCGCGATCGTCAGGATGAAGCTCAGGTAAAACCAGTTCGCCACATAGATATGCGGCTCGCTGCGGCGCAGGATGGTGCCGCCAAAGACGACCAGATAGGCGACCCAGACGATGGTCAGCCAGATATCGACATACCATTCCGGCTCGGCATATTCGCGCGCCTCGGTAATGCCCATGACATAGCCGGTCGCGGCCAGCACGATGAACAGCTGATAACCCCAGAACACGAACCGTGCGAGCGAGGGAAAGGCGAGCCGCGCCCTGCAAGTCCGCTGCACGACATAAAAGCTCGTCGCGATCAGAGCATTGCCGCCGAATGCAAAGATCACCGCCGACGTGTGCAGCGGCCGCAAGCGCCCGAAGCTCGTATATTCGATGCCGAGGTTCAGCGCGGGAAAGGCAAGCTGCAAGGCTATGAAGAGCCCGGCAAGAAACCCCGCCAATCCCCAGAAGACCGTCGCGATCACGCCCCAGCGGATCGGATCGTCATCATATTTCCCCTGATCGGCGGGCATTTTCAACAGGCCGCGCGCGATTCCGGCATAATCGGCGCCGCCGATCGTCACCACCACCATCAGCAGCGCCGCCGCACAGGCTATGGC
>CAMPIM010000132.1 GCA_946886365.1 uncultured Novosphingobium sp. | reverse complement strand
CCCATCGCAACTTTGAACATGACCATCCAACTCCGTGAAGCTATAGCCGCCCGATGAAACCGGACGGCGAGCCCCTGTTCGCCCCCGCGAACTTCATTTCCTTGACTCTGCTATGGGCGGGGTTTGCGGCCAAATCATGGTGATGGGACGACCACATAGAGAATGCTGACCGCCACCGACCGATATCTCGCCCGTCTGATTGCGCTGCCGATGCTCGGCACGCTGGTCATTTCCGCGATGCTGCTAGTGCTCGACAAGATGCTCAGCCTGTTCGACTTCGTGGCGGCGGAGGGCGGCCCCGTCAGCGTCGTGTGGCGCATGCTCGCCAACATGATGCCGGAATATCTGTCGCTTGGCATTCCGATCGGCCTGATGCTGGGCATATTGCTGGCGTTCCGCAAACTTGCCCTGTCATCGGAACTGGACGTCATGCGCGGCGTCGGCCTGTCCTACGGCCGCCTGCTGCGTGTCCCCTATATGTACGCGATCGCGCTCGCCCTCCTCAATTTCGGCATCGTCGGCTTCGTTCAGCCACTCTCCCGGCATGCCTATGAGGCGCTGCGTTTCGAACTGCGCTCGGGCGCTCTGGGCGCGTCGATCAAGGTCGGCGAGTTCACCAGCCTGGGCAAGCGCATGACCCTGCGCATCGAACGCAGCCTGGATGAAGGCCGCAATCTTCAGGGCATCTTCGTGCGTGCCGCTGGCAAGGATGGCCAGACCGTCGCGGTGACCGCCGCGCAAGGCAGCTTCCTGGCGACGGACGATCCCGATACCATCATCTTCCGCTTGCGCGATGGGGTGCTGGTCAACGACGCGCCCAAATATAAGTCCCCGCGCATCCTTTCCTTCTCCAGCCACGATCTGCCGATCGACCTGCCGCAGATAGAGCGTTTCCGTGGCCGCAGCGTGGACCGGGAAAAGACCATCCCTGAACTTGCGGTGATGGGTCATGACCCCACGACACCCGAAAAGCTGCGCTATGAAATTCGCGCCAACTTCCACTTCCGCCTGGTGGAGGTGGCGATGATGATGCTTCTGCCGCTCGCGGCCCTCGCCTTCGCCATCCCGCCGAAGCGATCGACATCCGCACTCGGCGTCTTCCTCTCGATCATCTTCATCGTGACCTATCACAAGATCAACGAATATGGCCAAGGCGTCGGCTCACTGGGCAAAGTTGATCCGATCATAGCGCTCTGGACGCCATTCCTGCTGACGGCCGTACTGATCATGTGGATGTATCATGTCGTGGCGCACCGCCCGGGTGGCCAGCCGATCGGCGCCCTCGAATATGCCTTTGCAAAGCTCGGCAAGCAGATCGCGAAACTGCTTCGCTTCGGGCGAAAGCGGGTGACCACCGCGCAGGGAGCAGCCTGACCCATGCAGTTCGACTTCTTCCCCTCGCCCCAGATCAGCTGGTACATGGCGCGCCTGTTCCTGACGCGGACCTTCGCCGTGCTGGCGCTGCTGGTCGTCGTGCTGCAAACGCTCGACCTGCTGGGCGAGTCAGGCGATATCCTGGCCTATGCCGGTAACGGCGATGCGCAGCTGTGGCATTATGTCGGCCTTCGCATACCGCAGATCATAGCGCGTTTCCTGCCTTTCTCGGTGCTTCTGGGCACGCTCATCATGCTTGCGGGCATGAACCAGAATAGCGAGATCGTATCGATGAAGGCGGCGGGCCTGTCCGCGCACCAGATATTGGCGCCACTGATCGCCTCGGCGCTTGGCGTCGCCATCATCAGCTATGCTTTCAACGAACGCGTGGTAGCCCGCGCAACCGCATCGCTCAGCGCTTGGCAGGCGGTCGATTACGGCCCCATTCCCACCGACAGCGGCGTAAAGTCAAACCCTTGGGTCCGTGACGGCAACAACCTCGTCACCGCCGCGATTGTAGCGGGTCGGGGCAATAATGTGCAGCTGCGCAAGGTCGAGATTTTCAACCGTGTTAACAATAGCCTGACGACCATCGTCCAAGCTCCGCGCGGCCATTATGACGCGGCGAGCAAGAGTTGGTTGCTGGAGGATGCGCGCCAGTTCGACGTTGCGCGCGGCACGGAACGGCAGGTTGGCACCGTCCGCTTCGGCCATGCGATCCGGCCCGATCAGTTTACTCTGGCAAAGGTCGATCCTGACGCCCTGACTTTCTCGGAACTACGCGCCGCCATCGCCGACCTGCGCGACGCGGGACGTCCGACCGCAGAACTGGAAGGCAGCCTGTGGCACAAGCTGTCCGGCCCGCTTTCGGCCCTGCTGATGCCGATCCTGGGGTCCGTCGCCGCCTTCGGCCTGGCGCGCTCCGGCCAATTGTTCGTGCGCGCAGTGATGGGGATGGCCCTCGGCTTTGCCTATTTCGTCGCCGACAATTTCTCGCTCGCCATGGGCAATCTCGGCGCTTACCCGCCCATCCTCGCGGCTTGGGCGCCCTTCTTCCTGTTCCTGCTCGTGGGCGAAACGGTCCTGTTCAGAACGGAGGAATAAGCCTCTTTTCAGTCCGTCATCCCAGCGTTGAAATGAGGCGCGTGACTCATTTTAACTGGGATCTCAGGCCCAACGAGACGGCTTAACGCCGAACCATAGTACTCCGCGCAATCTTCCCCACCAGCGGCCACATGCCCGCATAATTGCCGCGATGATAAGGCGACTCCTCGCCCAAGGCCGCGACCAACCGCGCATGCGCCTTGCCCAGCGCGTGATAAGGCACACTCGGCAGCAGGTGATGCAGCGCATGATAGCGCAGCCCCACCGGCGCCCAGATCGCGGCCAGCGGCGAAGGCGGCGGCACATTCACCGAATCCAGATATTGCGCCGTCACCGTCATCGCGTCGCCCTCATTCTCCCAAAGGTGCGCGACCAGCGTGCGAAGCTGGTTGATGACGGTCATACCCGAATGCACGGCCATATAGACGAGCAAAGGCTTCCATCCGAAGGCGAACACGCTGCCGACCAGGGCAAGCGCAAACAGCGAAGCGCCCGCCTCCTGCCAAAGCCAGCGGCGGCGAAACTCCCCTTCCGGCGCGCGACGGCGATAGGCCGGGTTGATCGACAGCGCCGAAAACTCCGCAACGACCTTGCGCCGTAGCGCGGGCACGAAGAGGCTGAGCGGCGCCAACACGCCATAGCGCAGGATCAGACCCACCGGCGCCAGCGACGCGATCAGGATGAACAAAGGCAGCGACCACGGCTTCATCAACGCCAGCGGCAGATATTCCGGATCGTTCGCCGTCCCGTAGCGGGTGCGCGCATGGTGCTGCGTATGCACATCCTCATACATGAAGGACGGGATCATCAGCGGAATGCCGACCAGCAGGTTCCAGCCCAGCCGGAAACCCGGAAGCGCGTCCCTGCGGATATGCGTCAGCTCATGGATGAAGCTCGCCGCCCGATAAAGCGCCAGCATCGCCACCAATCCGCACAACAGCGCCAATGCGACATTGTTCGCCACGATCGCTCCGGCAAGCGCCGCATAGCCGATCAGCGCCGACGCCAGCAGGTCCGGCCAGTAAATCCTCGGGTTCGCCACCGCAAATTCGCGCGACAGTTCCGCTGCGGCGCGCAGCATCGCGGCGTCATCCGGAATCGAGGCGCGCTTGACGGCCGCGCCCGCTATGATGGGATCATGCACAGTCATGCAGGCGCTCCTAAATGGTAAATGCGCTGAAATCGTGGCAGCGGCATGACAGCTTCGCCTTGGTACGTCATCAGGCGTGCTCCGGATTGACAATCCCGTAACAAGCGCCGAACTGCTCCGGTCCTTTAGCGAAAGCTCTGCCGTGGCTACTCCGAATCTGGTAATAACCCCCGTCACTTCCAAGGCCGACAAAAAGGCGTTCGTGGACTTGCCATGGCGCCTGTACGCCAATGACCCCAACTGGGTGCCGCCGCTCAAGAGCGAAGTCTACGGTGTCATAGAGCCCAGCAAGAACCCCTATTTCGGCCATGCCGAGGCGCAATATTTCCTGGCCCGCCGCGATGGTCAGGTCGTCGGCCGCATCTCCGCCCATATCGATCATCTCGCGCTCGCCCAGCCGGTCGAACAGGGCATGGGTCCGGGCACCGGCAATTTCGGCTTTTTCGAAGCGGAGGACCCCGAAGCCGGAAAGGCGCTGATCGAAGCGGCGGAAAGCTGGCTCCGCGCCAAGGGCATGACCCGCGTGCTAGGCCCCATTTCGCTCTCGATCTGGGAAGAACCGGGCCTTTTGATCGAAGGCCATGACCATCCCCCCACAGTGATGATGGGCCACAACAGCCCCGCTTATCAGGCGATGATCGAGGGCGCGGGCTACCAGCCCGTCAAGCAGCTCAAGACGTACGAACTCGACATCACCAACCCCTTCCCGCCGCTCATCCAGCGGATCGTCTCCTCCGGCGAAAAGAGCGACCGCATCCGCATCCGCCAGGTCGACAAGTCAAAATTCGATGCCGAGGCGGCCATCCTGCTCGGCATCCTCAACGACGCCTGGGGCAGGAATTGGGGTTTCGTCCCGATCACCGACGCCGAAGTGGCGCATACCGGCAAGAAGCTGAAGCCCATTGTGTTCGAAGACCTGATCATGATCGCCGAACTCGACGGCGAGCCGGTCGCCTTCATGATGACCCTGCCCGACCTCAACGAAGCGACCGCGCCATTGAACGGCTCGCTGCTCCCCTTCGGCTGGGCCAAGCTCCTCTGGTGGCTGCGCAAGCCGCAAGTCCGCACCATGCGCGTGCCCCTGATGGGCGTGGTCCAGCGGCTGCAATCGTCCCGCCTCGCCAGCCAGCTCGCCTTCATGATGATCGAATATATCCGCCGCAATGCCGTCAGCCGCTATGGCGCGACGCGGGGTGAGCTCGGCTGGGTGCTCGACGACAATCAGGGGATGAACGCCATCGCAGATGCCATCGATGGCAAGGTGAACAAGATCTACCAGATCTACGAAAAGAACCTCGCCTGAAAGCCTAACCCGGCACCGCCACATCAATAGCGCCCGCGGCAACCTTGACCGTTGCGGGCGTCCTCGCGACCACCTCGCCATCGATCGAAATGCGCTGCCTAGGCTGCGTCTCGATCCGAAAAGACTGGCCCCGAAACTCCTCCGTCTGCGCATCCCTGTCGCGTAGCTTGAAGAATTTAGCGTACCAGTCCCACGCCAGCCGCGCATGGCTACGCCCCACTACCGCCTGAACCACGATCTCGCCGCTATCGACGTCGGCACGATCGGACAGTTCAACCCCGCCATGATAAGGTCCGTTCAATATCCGCACTTCGGTCGACCACATCCGCCGCTCGGCCTGGCCGTCATCGATCATCAACCGGAACGCGCGGAACCCGACCGAACATTTCACCGCCCAGATCAGATAACCGATCCGCCCCAGATAGCGCTTCAGCTTGTGCGGCACCGTTTTCCCGATCATCGGCGACAACCCCAGCGAGGCCGCGTTGACGAAATAATCGTGATCGATCATCCCCAGGTCAATGCGCCGCCGCTTGCCCTGCGCGATCACATGCACGGCCCCATCCAGATCCAACGGAATACCAAGCGTCCGGGCAAAGCTGTTGGCCGTGCCAAGCGGCAACACGCCAAACACGCAATCCTTCCCCACCAGCTCATCCACCGTCCCGGACAATGACCCATCACCGCCGCCCACGATGACCATCGGCGCACCATTGCCCACCGCGTCGCGTACCGTCTCCTGCAATCGCTCGGGATCGCGCACCGCATGGGCCGCAATCAAGCGCACCCCCGCCGCCTCCAGCTTCTCCCGCGCCTGTTGGAAAAGCGCCTCTCCCTTCCGGCTGTGAACATTGACGATCAGCGCCGCATCGCGCGGCAGGGAGTTCGTTTCCATGCCCCAACAACTCGCCAGAACCCCATCGGCTCCTCACCGCAACAAATCCGCGTGAACAGTCGTTGGAAAGCCATGGCTCGCATCGCTCACCTGTCCGACATCCATTTCGGCGCCAACGATCCCAAAATAGTATCCGCCACCGAAGCCTGGCTGGAACGCAGCCAGCCCGGCCTGGTCATCATCAGCGGCGATTTCACGCAGCGCGCCCGCGTCGATCAGTTCCGCGCCGCCTCCGCCTGGCTCAATCGGCTACGCGCGGCGGGCATGCGCCTGCTCGTCATTCCGGGCAATCATGACGTGCCGCTCTATGACGTGGTCCGCCGTTTCGCCGCCCCCCTGGAACGCTACAAACGCTATATCAGCAATGAGCTTTGCCCCTGGTATGAGGATGAAAAGGTCGCGATCCTGGGCATCAACACGGCCCGTTCGCTGACGATCAAGGGCGGGCGCATCAATCATGACCAGATGAAGATGATCGAAGAGCGCTTCGCCCCGGTCGCACCGGAAAAGACGCGCATCCTCGTCACTCACCACCCCCTGTTCGCCATGCCCATCGGCAAGGGTGGCGAACTAAGCGAAGCGGTCGGGCGCCATGATGACGCTGTCGAAGCCGCAGCCGCAGCCGGAATCCACATCGCCCTCGCAGGCCATTTCCACCGCACCTATGCCGAAGCAGCGCAGAAGATGGTCGCCGACGCAGGCGGCGCGCTAGTAATTCAGGCAGGCACCGCGACATCGACCCGCCTGCGCAACGCCGAACCGCAAAGCTTCAACTGGCTCCACGTCCACCGCAATGACCGTATCGAACTGCAAGTCATCGTCTGGGACGGTGCCAGCTTTCAGCGCGGCCACCATGTCGAATATAGCCGGGACGCCGCCGGATGGCAGGCACATGAGCTGGCCGACCCGACCGCTCGCCCAGGCATCCGCGTGGCGCAAGCCGCCCGCGCCTGAGCGCCCGACGCTGATCAGGCGAATGCAGGGGCAGCCAGCCCCAACGCATGATCGCGGATCGCGACCGGCCAATCCGCACACAGTTCCTCGAACGCAGCCTGATCCCTCGCATACAGCGCGCGAATGGCCGCTTCATAACCGGGCCGGTCCCCTGCCATCACCGTCAGGAAATGATAGGCGGCGTCCATGGCGACGCGCGGCGTTATCAATCCTTCTGAAGCCTTTCGCGCCTGCTCCACCAATTGTCGCAACGCCGCCGACGCTCCGCCGGGCTGAGCCGCCAGCCATTCCCAATGACGCGGCAATAGCGTGATCTCCCTCGACTGCACGCCCATTTTCGGCCGCCCTCGCCCCCGTTGCTCCTGATCGGCGGAAGCATGGAGGTCGATATCGACCTGGCGCCCGGTGATGTCATCGAACAGCAGGACGCCTTGCGCATCGTCGGCCATGGCCTTCAGCGCCCGCCGCATTTCCCCTTCGTCGCCAGCGGCGACCACATGTTCACCCGCAAAGGCCGTAAAACGCCGTGTCACATCGAATCTCCTTCGACGCGACAAATATTACCCGGATAATATAGAGTCAATTATTCCCGGGTAATATTACGCGCTCAGTTCAACCCATGTCGGCGCATGGTCGCTCGCCTTCTCCCGTCCGCGAAAATCCTTGTCCACTTGCGCGTCGATCAGGCGATCGGCCGCCGCCGGGCTCAGCAGCAGATGATCGATCCGGAAACCGGCGTCACGCGGCCAGGCGTTCATCTGATAGTCCCAATAGGTCCACACCCCACCAGCCGGGTGTCGGCTCGCAATCGCATCGGTCCACCCGTCACCCAGCAGGCGGCGGTAAGCGGCCCGGCTTTCCGGCTGCATCAACGCGTCGTCGGCCATGGCCTTGACCGAATAAACGTCCCGGTCGCGCGGAATGACATTATAATCGCCAGCAAGAATGGCAGGCACTTCCTCCGCCCAAATCTCCGCCGCCCGGTCGCGCAGACGCTTCATCCAGCGCAGCTTGTAGTCGAATTTCGGCCCCGGCTGCGGATTGCCATTGGGCAAGTAGATGCTGGCGACCCGAACGCCCTTCACATCGGCTTCGATATAGCGGCTATGTTCATCCTCGGGCTCGCCCTCCAGCCCCCGACGAACCTCGACCGGCGTCTCGCCGCGCGCCAGGATGGCAACGCCGTTAAAGCCCTTCT
>CAMPIM010000131.1 GCA_946886365.1 uncultured Novosphingobium sp. | reverse complement strand
GCGGCGGTCCCCCTCCCCATCTAGCGATGGGGAGGATTTGATGTGGCGCCAAAACGGATCGAGGCCCGGTCCTGCTTGCGCAGGCCGAGCCTCATTCCCTCTCCGAACCGGTAGACGGATCAGCCGTCGTAGTCGCCGCCGACATTCTGGTTGCGCGGCGGGGCGGCGGCGGTGAGGCGCAGGGCCTCTGCCGATTGGGCGATCGATCCGATTTCGTCCGGCGTGTCGTCGTCGTCGATCTGCACCTTTTGCAGCGACCCAACGAGCGAATCATGCAATTCGGCCGGGAAAACGGTTTCTTCGGCGATCTCGCGCAGGGCGACGACAGGGTTTTTATCGCGGTCGCGGTCCAACGTCAGTTCAGCGCCACCGGAAATCTCACGGGCGCGCTGCGCCGCAAGCAGGACGAGGTCAAAACGGTTGGTAACCTTGTCGACGCAATCTTCGACGGTAACGCGGGCCAAACGGGCGCTCCTGGCAAAATGATGGAAATCGTGAGGGCAGCGCCTATCAGCGGGCGGGCAGGGAGTCAATGAAAAGCCCATAAAGCCGTGGCGCATAGCGGCAATTAGGCGCATGAACGGGATATGGCGACCAACCGGCAGTCCCCAGCGAAGAGCGACGAGGCCGGGATCGGCCTGTCCATCCGGGGGCACCGGCTGGACGTGATCGAACATGGTCCCGCCCTGCGAGAGACGTTGATCGGCCTGATCGATGGCGCGCGGGACAGCCTGAAGCTCTATTATTACATCTTCGCTGCCGATGAGAGCGGGCGGATGGTGCTGGATCGGCTGATCGCGGCCCGGGGGCGCGGCGTTGCCGTAACCTTGATGATCGATGCGTTCGGATCGGCCGACACGCCCGTCGCCTTCTTCGAACCACTGATCAAGGCGGGGGGACGGTTTGGCCGATTCGGCGCGCGGCGGTCGACCCGCTATCTGATCCGCAACCATCAGAAGATGACGATCGCGGACGACCGGCGGCTACTGCTGGGCGGGTTCAATGTGGAGGATGCCTATTTCGGATTGCCCGAAGAGGATGCCTGGGTGGACCTTGGCCTTTTGATCGACGGGCCGCAGGTCGCGGCGATGACCAACTGGTATGGGCAGCTGTGGCGGTGGGTATCGACCAGCAAGCAGAGTTTCCGCACAATGCGGCGGATGGTGCGGCATTGGCACCC
Organism: uncultured Novosphingobium sp.; assembly: GCA_946886365.1. Next base: position 6,869 of record CAMPIM010000131.1, on the reverse strand, counting down.
GTCGCTGCACCATGATCCCGATGATCCGATGCGATGGCTGATCGGCGGGCCGACCCGGCGCTTAAGCCCCTGGGCGCAGGTCGTGAAGCATGACCTGGAACATGCGCGGCGGGTGGACATGGTGGCCGCTTATTTCTCGCCAGGACGCGGCATGCTGAAACGCATTGCGCGCGCGGCGCGGCGGGAGGGTGCGCGGCTGATCCTGCCGTCCCGGTCGGACAATGGCGCGACGGTGGCGGCGGCGCGGCTGCTGTACGGACCACTGCTGCGGCGCGGGGTGGAGATATGGGAATATCAGAAGCGCAAGCTGCACATGAAGCTGATCGTCATCGATGACGCGGTCTTCATCGGATCGGCCAATTTCGACATGCGCAGCCTGTTCTTGAATCTGGAGATCATGCTGCGGATCGAGGACAAGGCGCTGGCGGACGAAGCGAGGGACTTCATCAGCCGTCGCGCAGAGGAAAGCCGACAGATCACGCTGGAACGCTACAAGGCCCAGCGCGGTGTGCTGACTTTGGTGAAGCAGTGGATCAGCTATTTCCTGGTGGGCGTGGTGGATTACACCGTCACCCGGCGGTTGAACTTCCGCAATCCGGACGCGGATTAAGAGGGGTCGCTCCGGGGCGGCCGTCAGGCCAGCGCTTCCTCCGCCGGGGTAAAGGGCAAGTCCAGCGCCTGCGCGACGGCCTGATAGGTCACCTTGCCGTCCCAGACGTTGAGCCCCGCGAGCAGATGCGGGTCGGTTTGCAGCGCCTTCTTCCACCCCAGATCGGCGATGCGCAGCGCATGCGGCAGGGTGACGTTGTTGAGCGCGTAAGTGCTGGTACGTGCGACCGCGCCGGGCATGTTGGCGACGCAATAATGGACAATGCCGTCGACGATATAGGTGGGATCGGCATGGGTCGTGGGATGGCTGGTTTCGAAACAGCCGCCCTGATCGATCGCGACATCGACCAGCACGGAGCCCTTCTTCATGGTTTTGAGCATGTCGGCGCTGACCAGCTTGGGCGCGGCGGCTCCGGGGATGAGCACGGCGCCGATGACGAGGTCCGCTTCCGCCACGCATTCGGCCAGATTGGCGCGATTGGAAAAGCGGGTCTTGGCCCGCGCCTCGAAATAGATGCCGAGCCGTTCGAGCACTTCGGGGCTGCGGTCGAGGATGGTGACGTCCGCGCCCAGGCCCGCCGCCATCTGCGCCGCATTGAAGCCGACGACGCCACCGCCGATCACGCAGACCTTAGCGGGAAGGACGCCGGGCACGCCGCCGAGCAGCACACCCCGCCCGCCATTCGCCTTTTCCAGCGCCGTCGCGCCCGCCTGAATCGACATGCGTCCGGCTACCTGGCTCATGGGCTTTAGCAGCGGGAGGCCGCCGCCAGCGTCGGTGACGGTTTCATAGGCGATGCAGACAGCGCCCGACGCCATGAGGTCGCGGGTCTGATCCGGGTCGGGCGCGAGATGAAGGTAGGTGTAGAGTATCTGGCCCGGGCGCAGCATGGCGCGTTCCTCGGGCTGCGGCTCCTTTACCTTCACGATCATTTCGGCCGCTTCGAACACGTCGCGCGCGCTCGGGACGATCTCGCCCCCGGCACGGGCGTACAGCGCGTCATGCGCGCCAATCCCCTCCCCCGCGCCGCTTTCCACCAGCACCCGATGGCCATGGGCCGCCAGCTCATGCACGCTCTCAGGCGTCAGGCCGACGCGATATTCGTGATTCTTGATCTCCCTGACCGTGCCTACAATCATATTCAGCCTTTCCGTTCCGGAGAGATGCCGTATCTGGATAGGGTATCGCCGGAAATGTAGCTATTGTTCCTGAATGTAGGTTGCGGCCGAACATTTGCCTATCCGTCACGGTCTACGTAGCGCGACGGCGCGTGAAGTACCGCCGCGAAATTGAAGCAGGAAAGTCGCGGCATCCCCTTGCCACCCGCCGCGCCGCACGATAGGGAGCCGCCTTCCAGTGCATGCGGAGCGGTGGCCGAGTGGTCGAAGGCGCTCGCCTGGAAAGTGAGTATACGTCAAAAGCGTATCGAGGGTTCGAATCCCTCCCGCTCCGCCAGCTAGTCTGCAGATATCGCAGAAATCGGAAAATCTGCGGGAATACGGCGGGAATTCGCGCGCATTCCGTGTGGTTCGGTAGTGCGGAGAACCCAACATCCCCCGAGCCTCCCCGATACGAAGCCACGTTCTCTGATGCCGTGGCCAGCACTACCGAATTCATTCTGCTCGAAATGATGATCGCAGTTGCCCGCCCTGACGGCCCCGCCAGAGGTCGATTATTTTTTCTGACGTCGATGATGCTCTCTTCGCGCCGAAAACACGGCACATATATTTGAACTACATGGATTTTCTGATTACCGGCTTGATCCGAAGCTGATTTTAATAACAGGCAAAAAACAGGCGATAAAATCGACCGAAAAGCCTCCATAAAACCAGCTGAACAGGCATAGACATGCCTGATACCAGCGTTAATCTTTTTGCGGCGTATCCCTTGGTCGAGAGCCCCAATTCGCGGGGGTTTTCGGGCGTTAACAAAGCAAAGGGCTGCTTTTCGCCCATCCCAGCAGCGGTCAGAACATCAGCACCTTCAGCACGAGCTGGATGAAGTCGGTGCAGTAGAGCCGGCGACGACAGTTTCCCGATGCAAGCTCGAGAAACCGCGCTTCAAATTCCGTGACCGTTTCGAGCTTGCCCTCATGGTTCCTGATCCGGACAGGGGCATTCGCCCTGTCCAGGACCAGCGAACGGTAAGCGTCATCCGGCAGATTGCCGGGCACATCATTCAGGATCATGATAGAAATATCCGTCTCCGCGTGCCCGACGTTCGGCGTCCTTGCGTGCCTGCAGTCGCGCGGCCTCGATCATCTCCAACCGACGGCGCTCATCAGAGCGCGCCAGCGCTTCAAGCGTTAGTCTGATCGCGGATCGGCAAGCGAGTGGATTGGATTCCTTGCCCAGCGCCAGACTGATAAACCTGGCTTCGAGCAGCGGCATGCGTTCGGCGCCGATTTTCCGGTTCATGGATTTGATCATCAGCATATCGGCTTCAGCGAGGGTACTGAAACCGGTCGGCTTCTTTTTCGGCCGGCCTCGCTTGTTGCCCGATGTTCCCTTGGCAAACTGCCCATTTTTCCCTGGCTCACTCATTCCCGTAACTCCCTTCCAGCGCTGCGTCCGTTGTCCTTTCGAATTCCTCCGCCCGCCGCTTGTGAACGTCAGCGAATTTCTCTCCGGTTGCTTCCAGCACCGCGGCCTTGCGCGTGACCATCTGCCAGCGCCTGATCGTAACGTCGCAATAGCCGGGCTCATATTCGATCAGCCGACCGCACCGCTTCGTTTTCTCGGCCGCAATCAGGGTCGATCCGGACCCGCCGAAGGGATCGAGCACGATCTCGCCCATCCGCGAGGTATCCTTGATCGCATCCATGACCATGGGCACCGGCTTGACCGTCGGGTGGAGCGCAAGCTCTGCGCTGGCGCCGGTCTTCGTAGCGCCCCGATAGTTCCACACATTGGTGCGGTAACGGCCATTCTTCCCCAGCTCGACCGTATTGAGGTGCGGCGCGCTTCCCACCTTCCAGACAAAAACCAGTTCGTGCTGCGAACGGTAGAAGCTTCCCATCCCGGCATTGTCCTTGGACCAGATGCAGAGATTCTTGAGCTCTGAATAGACCGCTTCCCCGGCCTTTTTCATCTCGTCGATGTGCCGCCAGTCCATGCACTGATAGTGGATGGCGCCGTCGATGCTTACATCTGCCGCGTTGCGGAACGCGGTTTCAAGAAAGCCGGTGAACTCGGCCTTGCTCATCTCGCCCGTCGCCATGGCAAACTCGGCATGCCGGCTCTTGCCGAGGCCTCCCACATGTCCCTGGATCTTCACGTTGAAGGGGGGATCGGAAAAGACCAGTCGGGCGCGGTCCTCGCCCATCAGTCTGGCGAACGACGCAGGATCACGGCTGTCACCGCAGAGCAGCCGGTGCTTGCCGAGAACCCAAAGGTCACCACGCTCGACGCCGCAGATTTCACGGCGATCGACCTTTGGCAGCTGCTCGAGCGCAGCTTCCTCCGGCGTCGCCAAGGTCAGCATGTCGATCTCTGTGGTCGAAAAGCCGGTGATCTCGAGGTCGAATGCCAGCTCGATATCGTGGAGTTCCTGTAATTCGATACGCAGGATCTCATTATCCCAGCCGCTATTCTGCGCGATCCTGTTGTCGGCGAGTGCGTAGGCCCGCAGTTCAGCTTCGGTAAGATCGACGATCGGGATGACAGGTACGTCTTCCATGCCGAGCAGCTTCGCTGCGGCATACCGGCCATGGCCCGCCACGATGACACCCTCGCCATCCAGCAGGATAGGGTTGGTGAATCCGAACTGCCGGATCGACGATGCAATCTGGCCGATCTGCTTTTCACTATGGCGGCGCGCGTTGCGCGGCGCTTCCTTCAGCGCCTCGAGCGGGCGCAGTTCTACCTTGAGGGAACGGATGAGCCCGCTCCCCCCGATGTTATCGCTATCCATTTTCAACTCCTGTCTAGATCAAGCCCGGGTCTCAGCCGGCTTTTGGAGGCGGAGGAGCTGGCTGGCCGATCAGGGCCTCCAGGAGAGCCGCCTGCTCCGGCATCTTTTCCCGCGCTGCACGGGTGATCGCTTCACGCGCCGCCTGATGGCTGAGCACCGCGAGGCCATCATCCATGGCACGGCAGAACAGGGCTTCTCCGGCGGCCAGCCCATAGCGATTCATGATCTCGGCTGGCAGTTCAATGGCGCCCGCTTCGTTGACGCGCCCGATGATGATATCGCCATCGCCGCCGAGAACATCGGCTTTGGCGTCGCGCGATGGGGCCGACTTCTCTATCGCGCCGGCCCGGAGCAGCACATTGTAGACATGCTGGTAGCGGATATCGAGATAGCGGCTGATGTCGCCGGTGGTGACGCCTCCTTCATTGAGCGCCCGCACCTTCGCCGCCTTGCTTGTCATTCCGGCCGTCAGCCGGTCCATTTCTTCTCGCGTCACGGTCACCTCCAGTTCGATGTGGAGGTTCCTACATTCATTTTAGGTACTACACAATAGGTAGTATCCATTTTTTATTGTCGATCAGAACCGGATAATGAAGACAGGTATCACTCAATAGCGCACTCTGCCAAGGCCCCCTGAAGAGACGCATCCAGCGGCACCGGCTTAAGCCCGTCCTTCGTGATCTGACCGACCCTGTACATGCCTGATTCGGGGAGGCCCGTATCGGCGGCGGCGGCCTTCGCCCGGAACAGCAGGCCATGGCCGCCTCGCAATTCGGCAAGCATGGCACGTGCCGTATCGCCCATTGCAAAGCTGCTGGTTGCGGTAGCGCTCATGATCATGCGGCCGGACACCGCCATGGCATCGGCCATCGCCTTTGCGGCGACCGAATCCTGACCCGTCAGGCCAGCCGGAATTGCGGAAGACATGTCGGCTGTCATCGGACCATCTTCGGGCCGCACCTCCCTGAAGGGCTGTTCGTCCACCCGCCAGAGAATGGTCCCGGTTGGCAATCTGAAGCGTCCGCCGCTGCTCACGCCTACAAGAAGGCCATGCCGGGGATGTTTCTCGATCACCGGATAGAGAAAGCCGGTGCGCGTGTATCGGGTCTTTCCGACATAATCGAGCGCCGACACCACGCATCGCGAGACGCCTGTCACCGGGTCGGTAGTGCGGGTTGCCCGCCATGTCCGTGGCACCTTATCCTTCGCGGGCGCGGGGATGGCTATCAGAAGGGTGGCTGCGATGGCGGCAGCGAGAGAATAGCGGCTCTTCATGCCAGCGCCTCCCGAAGTTGGCGTACAAGCTGGTCAAGAAGCGCCCGCTCCTCCGAGGCTGGCTCCGTGCTGGCGAAGCGCCGGGCGCGATGCTCGAGAAAGAGTGTTGCCCAGAGTTCGGCAGCGCCGCCCGACCAGAGGGCCGTTGCCCGCGCCGCAAGCCATTGCCCTTCAAGAAAGCATTTGGGATCATGGCCCAGGGTCGCGATGAGGGTATAACCATCGATCAGGGAGGCAAGGTCGCTGGAGCTTTCCCAGTCGATTTCGCCGGGTATCGCGCTGAAATCGCCGTTTCGTACGGCGGTCGTCCACGGCGCTGTACCGAACTCGGGCGCTACAACCATAGCCCTCTTTATAAGATCGTGCCCGGGCCTGGGCGTGCGCCCGAAAAGCTGATCGACCAGTTCATCCAGGTCGCTCAGACGCGTGAAGCGACCGGCGGAGATTTCGCGGTGGTCTGGCCGCGCACCCTTTGCTCCCATGCTGTTCGCGCGGCTGTTTTTGGGAATGCGGTCGCCAAGATCTGGCAGCGGCTGGCCTGGCCCTGCCCCAAAGAAGCGGAAATCGGTAAAGCTGATCGTTGCCGGGTCCCAGCTGATCCAGATGGCGCAGCCAGAAGCTTTGGTAGCCAGTCTTGTCGATAGTGAGAAACGGGCTCGTTTGCCGCCCTGCACCACCGCCTTGAGCTGAATATGGCGCATCACGCCGCCAGCCTCGATCACCACGTCATAGCCATCCCGGTCGCACACGCCGTGCAGCAGTTCATAGCGCTGCCCCCGTAAGAGAAGCCTGGCCATGATCGCGCCGGTCAGCTGATGTTCGAGCGCTTTCTCGATCAGCGTAGAATCGGGCGCCAGCTGCGCATTGGGGTGCGGCAGCGTTGTGGTGATGGAAGACTGGCAGTTCAACAGATGGCGCTCCTCATGTCAGGAGCTGCCTCTGGCGCTGGCCTCGTGCGTCGCTCCTATGTCCTCTCGGGGCGACGGCTCGGAAGCCGGATGTTCGAAACCTGCTGAACACAGGCGCATGCGCCTTTACCGTTGCCGGCTGGACATGCGCGCATGCCACCCGG
>CAMPIM010000130.1 GCA_946886365.1 uncultured Novosphingobium sp. | reverse complement strand
AGGTCCTGGAGATCGATCCGCGCGGCAAGGTTCGCCTGTCGATGCGCGTCGTTGATCAGGAAACCGGCGAAGAGCTGGAGGACACTCGTCCTGCCCGCGAACCGCGCGAACCCCGTGGTGATCGCGGCGACCGTGGCGATCGTGGCCGTGGCCCGCGCCGTGATGGCGGCGACCGTGGTGGCCGTGGTGGAGATCGCGGTGGCGATCGCGGCCCGCGCCGTGACCGTGGCCCCCGCAGCGAAGGCCGTGGCGGCGATGACGACGGCTCCAACGCTGGTCTGCCCGATTTCCTGACTCAGGACTGATCGGTTCCAACCCATCAGGTTAAGCAAAATGAGAAGGGCGCCCCCGCCGGGCGCCCTTTTTCGTTAGAGCCCAAACTCCTTGACTTCGATCAATTGGAGATGGCCAAACTTCTGTTACTGTGCGGCGCGATTTCAGGGAGATAAGATGCAGCGTTCCAATGAAAGGTTCGTCGAGCGCCTGCCTCTCGTGCTTCGGCGGCCAGTATATGCCTATGCCGTATCGGCCCTGTTTTGTGGCATCGCCCTTGCTCTCAGGCTGTCCGCGCAGGACTTCCTGCCGATCGGCTATCCTTTCGTATCCTTCTTTCCCGCTGTCATCCTTTCGACCTTTTTGTTCGGGCTGCGTCCCGGGATATTTGCGGGCATAGTTTGCGGAATATTGTCCTGGTATTTCTTCATCCCGGCGGGCGCTGGCGGCATCCTTAGTGGTGGCGTCATCCTCGCGCTTATTTTCTATGCGGCCGTGATCGCCATCGACATCGCGCTCATTCACCTGATGCAGCGGGCCAATTTCAACCTTGCCGTGGAACGGGAACGCAGCCGTACGCTGGCGGAAAACCGGGAACTTCTGTTCCACGAATTGCAGCATCGCGTTTCCAACAATTTGCAGGTCGTGGCCGCGATGCTGTCATTACAGCGGCGCCATGTAGACGATGAGCTGGCGAGCAGGGCGTTGGACGATGCCGCCAGCCGCCTCGCGCTGATCGGTCGGATCAGCCGTGCGTTATATGATCCAGCAGAGGATGGGCAGGACCTGCATGCCTTTCTGACGCGGCTGACGGCGGATGTGCTGGAGGCGAGCGGGCGGGATGACATTCGCGTTACCGTCAGCGCTCCACCGGGCCTGACGCTGGAATCCCATGTCGCCGTGCCGCTCGCGCTGATCGTGGCGGAGGCGGTGAGCAATGCCATTGAACATGGCTTGCCCCATCGTGGCGGGACGATCGAGGTGTCTCTGGAGGATTCGAGCGGGACGCTGTCGCTGAAGATCGCTGACGATGGCGACGGCCTGTCTCCCGATTTCGAGATCGAGAAGGGCAATTCCATCGGCCTGCGCATTGCAAGTGCGTTGGCGAGCCAGCTCAGCGGACAGTTCGGCCTGCACGCGCGGCCGGAAGGCGGCGCGATCGTCCGGTTGGACCTGCCCGCGCAGGCGCGTTGAGAGCCTGAAGCGTCCGCACGCTATTCTGCCGCTTGGCGAGTGCCATTCGCTCCGCTATGACCCGGCCATGCTGACGAAAACCATGACGCGCATTGGCGCTGCTACCGCCCCGGTTCTGCTTGCCGCCTTGCTCGCCGGCTGCGCCACGTCGAAGAACAAGGCCGACACCCAATATGTCGCCCGTGACGTGTCCACGCTTTACAATGCGGGCAAATACCGGCTCGATCGCGGGCAATATAAGATGGCCGCCGCCCTGTTTGACGAGGTGGAACGCCAGCATCCCTATTCCCCCTGGGCGCGCCGGGCGCAGCTCATGTCCGCGTTCAGCTATTATATGAACAAGGACTATAGTGAATCGATCGCGGCGTCGCAGCGCTTTCTGGCGATTCATACCGGCAACAAGGACGCGCCCTACGCCTATTATCTGATCGCGCTCTGCTATTATGAGCAGATTGCCGACGTCACCCGCGACCAAAAAATCACGCAGCAGTCGCTGGATTCGCTGGGCGAATTGATCCGCCGCTATCCCGATACCCGTTATGCCGCCGATGCGCGGTTGAAGCTGGACCTGGTCAACGATCACCTTGCGGGCAAGGAGATGGAAGTCGGCCGTTTTTACCAGCGTCGCGGGCAGTGGTTGGCGGCGACGCTGCGTTTCCGCGTGGTCATCGACAAATATCAGACGACCACCCACACGCCCGAGGCGCTGGAGCGTCTGGTCGAAAGCTATCTCTCGCTCGGCATTCCGGAGGAAGCGCAGAAGGCTGCGGCTGTTCTGGGCAAGAACTATCCCGGCTCCAAATGGTATGAGCGTAGCTACAAGCTCATGCGGGAACATGGCGCGAAGGCGTAATTGCCGATTTACCGTCGCCCCAGCGGAAGCTGGGGTCTCAGGCCATTGGGCACGACCCGGCGGCACGAGATCCCAGCTTCCGCTGGGATGACGTCTGGAGATCGGCCGCATTGCTGACCAATCTTTCCATCCGCAACGTCGTCCTGATCGAGGCGCTGGACCTGGAGTTCGGCACGGGCCTTGGCGTGCTGACGGGGGAGACCGGCGCGGGCAAGTCAATCCTCCTCGATTCGCTTGGCCTGGCGCTGGGGGCGAGGGCTGACAGCGGCCTCGTCCGCAACGGAGAGGCGCAGGCCAGCGTCACCGCCACCTTCGACATTCCCCGTGCCGATCACAGGGCTGCCGAACTGCTCGCCAGCAACGGCATCGAACTTGATGCGGGCGAACCGCTCATCATTCGCCGCACGCTAAAGGCTGACGGGGGAAGCCGGGCCTTCATCAATGATCAGGCCTGTTCCGCCGCCTTGCTACGTGACCTGGGCGGTACGCTGGTTGAGATACATGGGCAGCATGACGATCGCGGGCTGCTCAATCCGCGTGGGCATCGTCAGTTGCTGGACGTCTATGGCCGTTGCGACAGCGCCTCGGTGGCATTTGCCCACTCTGCCTGGCGCGCGGCGGCCGACCGGCTCGCGGAAAGTCGCGCGGCGGTCGAGGTGGCGGCGCGGGATCGCGACTATCTGACCCATGCTATTGAAGAATTGTCGCGTTTTGGCCCCGAACCCGGCGAGGAAGCGGCGCTGGCCGAAGAGCGCGCGACCATGCAAAAGGGCGCGCGGTTGTCCGATGACCTGTCGACGGTGACGGATTGCCTCACCGGCTCGGACGGTGGGCTGGCGCAGTTGCGGCAGGCGGCGCGGAGGCTCGACCGCATGGTGGGTGAATATGAGCCACTTGCCGAAGTGCTCGCCGCCCTCGACCGGGCGGTGATTGAGGCGGGCGAGGCGGAGGACCGGCTGGCCAAGGCAGCGGATGCGCTCAGCTTTGATCCGGCGCGGTTGGACGCGATAGAAACGCGGCTGTTCGACCTGCGCGGATTGGCGCGTAAGCATCAGGTTGCCGCAGATGACCTTGCTGCGCTGCGCGATGAGATGTCGGCAAAACTGGCCGCCATCGAGAGCGGAGAGGAGCATATCGCCGTGCTGGAAGCCGACGTTGCGGCCAGCGCCGCCGCCTATCGCGACGCGGCGCAGGCGCTGTCCGCTCAGCGCAAGGATGCTGCCGCGCGGCTCGATGCGGCCGTGGCGGCGGAACTCGCGCCGCTGAAGCTCGACGCCGCGCGCTTCCGCACCACCGTCGCCGCGCTCGATGAAGGGCAGTGGAGCGCGCAGGGCATGGATCGGGTGGAGTTCGAGATTTCCACCAATCCCGGCGCTCCCTTTGCGCCTTTGGTGAAGATCGCATCGGGCGGCGAATTGTCACGCTTCATTCTGGCGCTCAAGGTTGCGCTGGCGGAGCGGGGCGGGGCGGATACGCTGATTTTTGACGAGATCGACCGGGGCGTCGGCGGCGCGGTGGCCTCTGCGATAGGCGACCGGCTGGCGCGGCTGGCGCAGAGCAACCAGATACTCGTCGTTACCCACAGTCCGCAGGTGGCCGCGCGCGGCGCTGGCCATATGCTGATCGCCAAGGCCAGTGACGGCACGGTGACCCGTACTGGCGTCCATGCGCTGAGCGACGGCGAGCGGCGCGAGGAGATTGCCCGCATGCTCTCCGGCGCAGAGATCACTGCCGAGGCGAGAGCGCAGGCGGAGCGGCTGCTCGAAGTCTGAACTGCTGCGGGCAAATGATCGCTTCTCGACAAGCTCGCCCTGAACGGGGATGGAGCAGATATGAGTGACTCGATCGACCCGACCCTAATGACTGAAGCCGACGCCGCCAATCGCCTGATGCGGCTCGCCAGGGAAATTGCGCGGCACAATCGGCTCTACCATGATCAGGATCAGCCCGAGATCACGGACGCCGCCTATGACGCGCTTATGCGCGAGAATAGCGCCTTGGAGGCCGCCTTTCCGCAACTCGTCCGCGCCGATTCGCCCAATGCGCACGTCGGCGCCGCGCCGACTTCGGGGTTGAAGAAGGTCCCGCATGCGGTTCGCATGATGAGCCTCGACAATGGCTTTTCGGACGAGGACATCGCCGAATTTCTTGCGCGTGTCCGGCGTTTTCTGGCGCTGCCGGACGGGGAGCCTATCGCGCTGACGGCTGAACCGAAGATCGACGGTCTGTCCTGCTCGCTCCGCTATGAAAAGGGAGAGCTACGCCTCGCCGCGACCCGTGGCGATGGCACGACCGGTGAGGATGTGACCGCCAATGTGCGCACCATCGGCGACATTCCCGACCGGCTGACCGGCGAGGACATACCCGACCTATTCGAGGTCCGGGGTGAGGTTTATATGGCGAAGGCGGACTTCGTGGCGCTCAATCAGCGCCTGCTGGCTGAGGCGGACGACCCGGAAAAGGCGCGGCAATTCGCTAACCCCCGCAACGCTGCGGCGGGATCGCTGCGGCAGAAGGATGCCGCCGTTACCGCCAGCCGCCCGCTGCGATTTCTCGCCCATGGTTGGGGCGAGGCGAGTAGCCTTCCGGCAGAGACTCAGCTTGGCGTCATGCAGGCAATCGCCCGCTGGGGCCTGCCGGTGTCGGACATGCTGACCTGCGTGGACTCGCTTGACGGATTGATCGCGCATTATCGCGGGATAGAGGCCGCGCGCGCCGACCTTCCGTTCGACATTGACGGCGTAGTCTACAAGGTGGACCGGCTCGATTGGCAGCAACGGCTGGGCTTTGTTGCCAAGGCGCCGCGCTGGGCGATCGCGCATAAATTCCCGGCGGAGCGGGCGCAAACCACGCTTGAGGCGATTGACATTCAGGTCGGCCGCACGGGCAAGCTGACCCCGGTTGGGCGGCTCACCCCGGTAACGGTTGGCGGCGTGGTGGTGTCCAACGTGACGCTGCACAATGCCGACGAGATCGAGCGCCTGGGTGTGCGGCCGGGCGACCGTATCGTGGTGCAGCGTGCCGGCGACGTCATCCCGCAGGTGGTCGACAATCTGACCCGCGACGAAGCGCGTCCCGCTTTCCCCTTTCCCGATCATTGCCCCGTATGCGGGTCGGAGGCCGTGCGCGAAGAGGGTGAGGTCGATATCCGCTGCACCGGCGGCCTGATCTGCGGCGCGCAACGGTTCGAGCGGCTCCGCCATTTCGTCAGCCGTGGTGCGCTCGACATTGAGGGGCTGGGCGAGAAGACCATCCAGGAATTTCTCGACCTTGGATGGATTACCGAACCGGCCGACATCTTCCGCCTCAAACAACATCGCGCCGCGCTGCTCGGACGAGAGGGGTGGAAGGAGAAGTCCGTCGATAACCTGTTCGCCGCGATCGAGGCGAAGCGCGTTCCGGACGCTGCGCGCCTGCTCTTCGGCCTTGGCATCCGGCACATCGGTGCGGTCACGGCGCGCGATCTGCTGAAGCGCTACACGAGCCTGCCCGGCGTCAGAGCGCTGGCCGAGGAGATTATCGCCTTACGCGATGCCACCATCTGCGCCGAGGGTGAGGAGGAAGCACGCTTCCGCAATCGGCTGGACAAGGCGATTGCGGAGATGATCGGCGTCGAAAATGTGGGTTCGGCGGTTGGCCATGCGCTCGCCGACTTCTTCCACGAACCGCATAATCGGGAGGCGTGGGATGACCTGCTGTCCGAAGTCTCGCCGCCCGACTATGTGGTTGAAACCACCGCCAGCGCGGTGACGGGCAAGACCGTGGTCTTCACCGGCAAGCTCGAAACCATGAGCCGTGACGAGGCCAAGGCGCAGGCCGAGCGCCTAGGCGCAAAGGCCGCAGGGTCGGTCAGCGCAAAGACGGACCTGGTGGTCGCTGGCCCCGGCGCGGGATCGAAGCTGAAACAGGCGGCCTCGCTAGGAATCGAGGTGATTGATGAAGCGGCCTGGGCGGAGATTGTGAAGGCGGCGGGGTAGGGGCGCACTAACCACCCCCGTAATCCCAGCGGACGCTGGGATCTCAGGAGGGTACGGCAAAGGTCGAACGAGACCCCAGCCTTCGCTGGGGTGACGCGGTAAAAGCTGCCGGGGCTTAGCTACCCACCCCTTCCACCTTATCCTGCGTCTTCGTATCAAAATCGCTTGCGTCGTGCCGTTCCCGAAGCTGTTCCTCCAGCGGACCACTCGCACGGTTCACGATCCTGCCGCGCTTCACGGCAGGCCGCGCATCGATCTGCTTCGCCCAACGCTGCACATTGGCATAGCTCTGCACGTCCAGAAATTCGCCCGCCCCCACATAGGTCCGGTCGAGTGCCACCCCGCCATACCAGGGCCAGATCGCGATATCCGCGATCGTAAACTCATCGCCAGCAACATATTCATTCTCGCCAAGCTGGCGGTCCAGCACGTCGAACTGCCGCTTGACCTCCATCGTATAGCGATTGATGGCATATTCGATCTTTTCAGGCGCATAGGCGAAGAAATGGCCAAAGCCGCCGCCCAACAGGGGTGCGCTGCCCATCTGCCAGAACAGCCAGGACAGGGTCGCGGTACGCTTCGCCGGGTCAGAGGGAAGGAACGCGCCGAACTTCTCGGCCAGATAGACCAAGATGGCGCCGGACTCGAACACCCGCTGGGGCGGCGACATGCCGTGGTCCATCAGAGCAGGGATTTTGCTGTTCGGATTGACCGAGACAAAGCCGCTGCCGAACTGGTCGCCCTCGCTGATGTTGATGAGCCAGGCGTCATATTCGGCGCCGGGATGGCCCGCCGCCAGCAGCTCCTCCAGCATGATCGTGACCTTTTGCCCATTGGGCGTGCCCAGCGAGTAGAGTTGCAGCGGGTGCTTTCCGACCGGCAATTCCTTGTCATGGGTCGCGCCCGCGATCGGTCGATTGATGTTGGCGAAGGCACCGCCATTGTCCTTGTCCCATGTCCAGACGCGAGGCGGAGTATAGCTTTCAATCATTTGGCAAAATGCTCCCATGGCGATGTCGCCCCGCAAGTAGGAAGCGTGGTCCTGTGCCGCAACGGTCGGGGTCAAGGGAAACGGCTTGGCCCTGCACATTTGACACGCCAACGGTCGCAGCAATCCCGCGCATTGGCGCTACGTTGGTGACAAAAGGCCTCCCAACGCGCACAAAGCGCACGCTTTCCGCCTGTGACGGAATGCATAAAAAATCTGCATCCATCTCTTGACCGGCAATTTCATCGCTCCATATTCCGCGGCGCTGGCACTCTTCAAAAGAGAGTGCTAACAGCATCTGGTTCATACGGGAGAAGGAACGGCGTTCAGCAGATTCGCGGATAGGGAAATCCCCGCGATTGGACGTCCGACCCAACCCAATAGAGGGAAAGGCAACTCAACATGGCATTTCGTCCGTTGCATGACCGCGTTCTCGTTCGCCGCGTAGAAGCGGAAGAGAAGACTGCCGGTGGCATCATCATCCCCGACACCGCCAAGGAAAAGCCGCAGGAAGGCGAAGTCGTTTCCGTCGGCACCGGCTCCAAGGCCGAAGATGGCAAGGTGACCCCGCTGGACGTCAAGGCTGGCGACCGCATCCTGTTCGGCAAGTGGTCGGGCACCGAGGTCAAGGTCGACGGTGAAGACCTGCTGATCATGAAGGAATCGGACATTCTGGGCGTCGTCGCCTAACCGATCATTGATGTCATCCCGGCGAAAGCCGGGATCTCAGGCCTTTAAACGCGGCGCTATGCCGCACCAGATCCCAGCTTTCGCTGGGATGACGGACAGAGGAACAAAATCATGGCTGCAAAAGACGTAAAGTTTTCGCGTGACGCTCGTGAGCGCATCCTGCGCGGCGTCGACATCCTGGCCGACGCGGTCAAGGTGACCCTGGGTCCCAAGG
>CAMPIM010000129.1 GCA_946886365.1 uncultured Novosphingobium sp. | reverse complement strand
GCCCGCGTGTCGCAGCGCACCGCCTTCTTCCACCTGGGCGAACTGGTCGAATATGGCGTGACCTCGGACATCTTCACCAATCCCCGCCAGGAGCGGACGAAGGACTATATCACCGGTCGCTACGGCTGACCCGAGCGATTTCGAGCCAGATGGAACATCTGGCGGCTCGGAAATCGCGCAACAAGATCCAGCATCGATCAACGATCGATGCCCGCGGAGAGACGACATATGGCTGAACATACGATCAAGGCGTTCGACGAGGAAATCGACAAGCTGCGCGGCCTTATCGCCGAAATGGGCGGTCGCGCCGAAGCCGCCATCGAGAATGCGATGGTTGCCCTCCAGCGGCAGGACAAGACGCTCGCCGCGCAGGTGGTCACCGACGACAAGCGCATCGACGCTATCGAGGCGGAAGTTGAAAAGCTGGTGATCCAGGTCATCGCCCTGCGCGCGCCCATGGCCAACGACCTGCGCGACGTCATCGCCGCGCTAAAGATCGTCGGTGTGGTGGAGCGCATCGGCGACTATGCCAAGAATATCGCCAAGCGCGTTCCCCTGATCGCCACCAACCAGCGCACGCTGGAGCCGGTTTCGCTACTGCCCTCCATGGGTCAGGTCGCGGCCGAAATGGTGCATGACGCGCTCAACGCCTTCGCGGCCCGCGACGCTGATCTCGCCACGGCCGTGATCGAGCGCGACACGGTGGTGGACGATTTCTACAACAGCGTCTTCCGCAGCCTCGTCACCTACATGGTCGAAAATCCCAAGACCATCAGCGAGTGCGCGCATCTGCTCTTCATCGCGAAGAATATCGAGCGGATCGGCGACCACGCCACGAATGTCGCGGAGATGGTCTATTACGCCGCGACCGGCCAGATGGCCCCGGAACGCGAACGCGGCGGCACCCAGCCCTTGGAGGACTGAATATGGCGAGAGCCAAGATGCTTCTGGTTGAAGATGACGCGGCCCTCGCAGAACTTCTCATCTGGCATTTCAAGCGCGAGGATTTCGAGGTCGCCCACACCGTCGATGGTGAGGAGGCCTTATTGCTGGCGCAGGAAAATGTGCCCGACATCGTCCTGCTCGACTGGATGGTGGAAAGCCTGTCCGGCATCGAAGTCTGCCGCCGTCTGCGCCGCATGAACGGCACGGCCAATGTGCCAATCATTATGCTCACAGCGCGCGGTGAGGAGGAAGATCGGGTTCGCGGCCTGGAAACCGGCGCCGACGATTATGTGACGAAGCCTTTCTCCCCCCGCGAACTGGTGGCGCGCGTCGGCGCAGTCCTCCGCCGCGTCCGCCCGGCGTTGGCTGGCGAGACGCTCACCTTTGCAGACGTGGAAATGGACACCGTCGGTCACAAGGTCCGTCGCGGCGGCCAGGTGATCCCCCTCGGCCCCACAGAATTCCGCCTGCTCAAGCATTTCCTGGAGCATCCCGGCTGGGTCTTCTCGCGCGAGCGGTTGCTGGACAGCGTCTGGGGCCAAGACAGCGACATCGAACTGCGCACCGTCGACGTCCACATCCGCCGTCTGCGCAAGGCAATCAACGCCGACGGCCAATATCGCGACATCATCCGCACCGTGCGTTCAGCGGGTTACGCGCTAGACACGGATGGGGTGGGTTAGCGTACTGCTCCCTCTCCCCTTCAGGGGAGAGGGCCGGGGAGAGGGGAATGAGGGAACATCGCCTGCATAGCCCCGTCTCCCGCCTTCGCTACGCTCGGCACCTCGGCCAGAGTCACGTGCCTCTGGCTGACCCCTAAAGGAGAGAGCGAATCATATTTCAAGCCAGAGCGCTTCCTTAACCTCTACAGGCGTTTCAAGCCGCCTTGCGCGCCTTCACCAGCTTCTTCATCAACATGTCCCGCTTCAACCGCGAGAGATGATCGATAAACAGCACGCCCTGCAAATGATCCATCTCGTGCTGCAAGCAGGTGGCCAGCAAGCCCTCAAGCTGCTCCTCATGAATACGCCCTTCGCGATCCATCCAGCTCGCCCGGATCGTCGCGGGCCGCTCCACCTCGGCATATTGGTCCGGCACCGACAGGCAGCCCTCATTATAGACGGACAGGTCCGCCGAACCCTCCAAAATCTCGGGATTGATGAACACCATCGGCTTTTTCACCGCCGGTGCCCCTTCCTCATCTGATTCGGGCTCCTGCAAATCCATCACCAGCACGCGCTTCGGCACGCCCACCTGGATCGCCGCAAGGCCTATGCCCGGAGCGTCGTACATGGTCTCGAACATATCATCGATCAGGCGTTGCAGATCGTCATCGATCGCCTCCACCGGAGACGAAATGGTACGCAGGCGCGGGTCAGGCGCCTCAAGGATTGGAAGAATGGCCATGTGGTTAAAATAACCGCACCGACGGGCTTTTTCAAGCGACCGCCAAATTCATCCAATCGGCCGCCGCGCCCGCAAAGCCTGCGCCAATGTGCCCTCATCCAGATAGTCGAGTTCACCGCCCACAGGCACGCCATGGGCCAACTGCGTCAGCCGCACCGGAAAGCGCTCCAGCCGTTCCGCCAGATAATGCGCGGTGGTCTGCCCCTCCAGCGTCGCATTCATCGCCAGCACCACCTCATCAATGCCGCCCGCTTCGACTCGCGTCACCAGCGCATCGATGGAAAGGTCTTCCGGCCGCACCCCTTCTAGCGCCGACAATCGCCCACCCAGCACATGAAAACGCCCCGGAAAAAGCCGCGACTTGTCGAGCGCCCACAGGTCCGCCACATCCTCCACCACGCACAGCGCGCGAGCGTCGCGGCGCGGGTCGGCACAGATGCCGCAGGGATCCACCGTATCGACATTGCCGCACAAACCGCACGTAACCAGCCGGTCGTTCACCGCATCAAGCGCACGCAGCAGCGGTTCCAGCGCGCTTTCCCGCTTCTTCAGCAGGTGCAACACAGCACGCCGCGCCGAACGCGGGCCAAGGCCCGGCAGACGGGACAGCGCCTGCGTCAGCGCATCAATCTCGAGAGAAGCCATGGAACCGAGATAGGGGCTTGCAAGTCCGGGGTCAAAAGAGTTGAGAGGCGACTATGCGCATCATCTATATGGGAACCCCGGATTTCGCCGTCCCCGCCCTCGTGACGCTGGCCAAGGCCGGGCACGAGATCGTGGCGGTGTATAGCCAACCGCCCCGCCCCGCCGGGCGTGGGAAGGCGCTACGCCCCTCCCCCGTTCAGGCTCAGGCTGAGCAGATGGGCATCGAGGTTCGCACGCCGATTTCGCTCAAGGACGCGGAGGTGCAATCCGCCTTTGCCGCACTGAACGCCGATGTCGCGGTGGTGGCCGCCTATGGCCTCATCCTGCCGCGCGCTGTGCTGGACGCCCCCCGTTCCGGTTGCCTCAACATCCACGCTTCGCTCTTGCCTCGCTGGCGCGGCGCAGCGCCGATCCAGCGCGCCATCCTCTCGGGCGACAATGTGACCGGCGTCACGATCATGAACATGGAAGCGGGCCTCGACACCGGCCCAATGCGCGCCAAGCATGTGACCCCGATCGAGGACAAGACGGCTGGCACGCTCACCGCCGAGCTGGCGCAGGCAGGCGCCGAATTGATGATCGAGGTCTTGGACGACCTCCCTGCACACCCGGCTGTGCCCCAGCCAGAAGAGGGCGTCACCTACGCCGCCAAGATCGACAAAAGCGAAGCCCGTCTCGACTTCACCCGCGACGCGCGTCAGGTCGAACGGCAGATACGCGCCTTCAACCCCTTTCCCGGCGCATTCCTGGAATATCGCGGAGAACGCTTCCGCATCCTCGCCGCCCATGTCGAGGAACATGACGGCCAGCCAGGCGAACTGCTCGACAACAGCCTGCTCATCGGCTGCGGCCACGGCGCGATCCGTCCGACCCTGATCCAGCGCGCCGGCAAGGGTGCGATGTCTCCGGGCGAACTCCTGCGCGGCTACGACATGCCCGCCGGGTCGCGCGTCGATGCCTAATTCCACTTCACCCCACAACCGTCATCCCAGCGAAAGCTGGGATCTCAGGGAACAGCATGCCACATGGCCCAACATCCCAGCTTCCGCTGAGATGACGGCATCAATATTTTCGCTGATATAACCCCCAATGATCCGCTTCGCCTTCACCGTAGAATTTGACGGCCGCCCGTTCATGGGCTGGCAACGGCAGGCGCACGGCCCCAGCGTCCAGCAGGCGCTGGAAGACGCCATCCACGCCATCACCGGCGAGCGCGCCGTGATTCACGCAGCGGGCCGAACCGACGCCGGGGTCCACGGCCTTGCCATGCGCGCCCATGCAGACATTGAGAAGCCGATCGCGCCCTTCCGCCTGATGGAAGCGATGAACGCGCTCTTGCGTCCCGACCCCGTCGCCATTCTCGCCTGCGAAACCGTAGCCGATGACTGGCACGCCCGCTTCTCCTGCATCGGCCGCGCCTATGTTTACCGCATCGCCAATCGCCGCGCGCCGCTCACCTTCGAGAGCGGTCTGGTCTGGCGCGTCATCCAGCCGCTCGACACCGACGCCATGCAGGAAGCCGCACAACTGCTCGTCGGCCGCCACGATTTCACCACCTTCCGATCGGCCCATTGCCAGGCGGAAAGCCCGCTAAAATCCCTCGATCGTCTCGATGTCGAACGCGAAGGCGACCGCATCGCCATCCATGCCGAGGCGCGTTCCTTCCTCCACCATCAGGTGCGCTCGATGGTCGGTTGCCTGGCGTTGGTCGGCATGGGTCGCTGGTCGATAGACAACATGCGCGCTGCCCGAGACGCGAAGGACAGAGCCGCGCTCGGCCTAAACGCTCCGCCAGACGGCCTGTATTTCGTGCAAGCGCACTACTGAACCCCTCGTCATCCCAGCGAAAGCTGGGATCTAAGGCCCCTAAATCCGCGTCCGGAACGGCGTAAAATCCGTCCCCGCATCATAGACGTCCAGCCCCTCGGCGCGCTTCAGGCTGTTCACCACCAGATAGGTCAAGGGCGTCAAAACCGCTTCCCACGTCACCTTCAACATCCAGTTGGTGACCATCACCGTCAGCACCTGCGCATTGCTCCACACGCCAACAAAGGCCAGCGGATAGAAAAGCAGGCTGTCCACTCCCTGCCCCACGATCGTCGACCCGATCGTCCGCATCCACAGATGCTTGCCCTGCGTCAGCAGCTTCATCTTGGCCAGCACGAAACTGTTGGCGAACTCCCCCGCCCAAAATGCCGCTAACGAAGCAAAGACGATGCGCCATGTATTGCCGAATACAGCTTCATAGGCCTTCTGG
Source organism: uncultured Novosphingobium sp. (assembly GCA_946886365.1). Next base: position 3,126 of record CAMPIM010000129.1, on the reverse strand, counting down.
TCCGGCCAGCCCTCCGCCGGAGGCAGCTTCACCACCACCCAACTCATCAGCGCCATGAACAGCATCGCGCCAAATCCCGCCCAAACGCATCGGCGGGCGCGGGCGTAGCCATAGACCTCGGTCAGCACGTCCCCCAGCACATAGCCAAGCGGAAAGAAAAGGATGCCCGCGCCGAAGGTGAAGCCGCCAACCGTCGATAGCTTCGCCGCCCCGATCAGGTTCGACAGCAGCAATATGGCGACGAACGCCGCGATGAAGAAATCGAAATAGCGCATCGGCCGCCCAGAGAGCGCCTGTGCATCGATTTTCCGAACCCCCAAATCGGTCATGCGCCCTTGCATATCGGCTGCCCAAGCAAATGCAATGGCAGGCATGATTGCGCGCGGGCACAAGCCCCGCTATCGAAGCGCCGATGCGGCCCCGTAGCTCAGCTGGATAGAGCATTCGCCTTCTAAGCGAATGGTCACAGGTTCGAATCCTGTCGGGGTCGCCATCTTCCCTACAAGCGCCAGCCGAACAGCAGCATCAATAACCCGGCGATCAGGATCGCCGCCGCCAGAAATCCCCAGCCAAAATCCAAGCCGTTCCTATTCGCCATCGAGCGGACTGTCTTGTGGCCGCGCCCGCATCAGCAGGTCGTCGGTCACCGTCATGGTGAAGATTGGATCCGCATCAGGCGGCACTTCCGCGATCGCATCGACAAAGGCGGCTCGGGTTTCCGGCTCATCATAGACCATCTTCTGGTCGAACGCCGCGCGCCAGGTCTCCTCGTCCGGCCACTCCGCATAGCCGACAAAGCGCCCATCGGCATCCCGGTGGAGCCGTGAACCGAAGCTGCCATATTTTTCGCGGATCAGGTCAGTTCCGCGCCGCCATGCCGCGCGGAACTGATCTTCTTTTCCCGGATGCACCCGCCACCAATAGACCGCGACGAACATCGCACCTCTCCTTTACAGGAGAGAATGATGCAGGGGGGAAGAAGTTGCGGCTTAGATCCACCGTGCTCCTGCGCAGGCAGGAGCCCAGTTCAAGCGGCGGGACTAGGTTCCTGCCTGAGCAGGAACACCTCGCTCCCGGATCAAAGAACCGACTGCCCGGTCTTCTCCCAGTCCGCCAGGAAGCCCGCAATCCCCTTGTCCGTCAGCACATGATTGAACAGCGCCTTGATCACCGAAGGCGGCGCGGTCATCACGTCGGCGCCGATCTTCGCGCTTTCCAGCACATGGATAGGATGCCGAACGCTCGCCACCAGAATCTCGGTGTCGAACGCATAATTGTCGTAGATCAGGCGGATATCCTCGATCAGCTGCATGCCATCAAAGCCGTTATCGTCATGCCGCCCAACGAAAGGCGAGATGAAGCTCGCGCCCGCCTTGGCCGCCAGCAGCGCCTGATTGGCCGAGAAGCACAGCGTGACGTTCACCATTACGCCATCACTGGTCAGCGCCTTGCAGGTCTTGAGGCCATCGATGGTCAGCGGCACCTTGATGCAGACATTGTCCGCGATCTTCCGCAACACGGCGGCTTCCTTCATCATCGTCTCATGGTCGAGTGCGACGACTTCGGCGGAAACGGGGCCATCGACGATGCCGCAGATTTCCTCGACCACTTCCATGAACTTGCGGCCTGATTTGTGGATCAGCGACGGATTGGTCGTCACGCCGTCCAGCAGGCCAGTCGCGGCAAGGTCGCGGATTTCGTTGGTGTCGGCGGTATCGACGAAGAACTTCATGGGTCTGCTCCGGGGCGGGATGTGCGAATCGGCTCCCCTTTAGCGGCTGATCGCCGGTTTAGCCATTATTGCCAGCGGCGGGCTTTACGGAAACAGGTCCGTAACATTATGAGCGCTACACCGTTCCAAGGATACCGCATGCCCGTCCCCACGCCCGGCCGCAGCGCTCTGGCAGCGCTCGCGCTCATTTTACTCGCCTTCAGCCCCGCTGCGCAGGCGGCCGAAGAGGAAACGCAGCTATGGCTCGGCGCATCGGCAACGATGAAGGCCAGCCCTCACAACATCGTCCTGATCGACATCGGCCACCGCTTCCGTCGCGATGAATCGGGCGGCGAACAGCAACTCGCCCGCATCGCGCTAGATCATGCGCTTGCTAAAGATGTCCAGATCGGCGGCGGCTTGGCCTTCTTCCATTCCGGTCCTGAACAGGAATTGCGCACGTTCCAGCAGTTGACCCTCACCCACGGCATCTGGCAAAGCCGCACCCGGCTGGAGCAGCGCTTCTTCGACACGACTGACGAAGCAAGCTGGCGGCTACGGCAGCGAGTGCAGGCCTCCATTCCACTGGACGCCGCGAAAAAATGGACGCTGGTCGCAGCAGGCGAGCTCTTCTTCCACCTGAACCGGGCCAAGCCGAGCGACAAGACCGGCCTTGCCGTCATGCGCCAGCAAGCCGGGCTGCGCCACGCGCTCAGCAAGTCCATCGATATCCAGGCACTCTATATGCGCCAGCAGACCTTCCGCGACGACCGGCCCGACGCGGTCGCCCATATTCCCTGGCTGACGCTCAGCTGGAAAATCTGAACGCGCCGCCTTGCCTCCTGCCCCCCAGACGATAGGGAGAGGCGGATGAGTTCGCGCGCCCGTGTCATCCTGCTGAACGCCGCCCTTGGGCCGCTCGACTATCGCGTGCCCCATGGCATGAACGCGCAGCCGGGCAGCATCATCGTAGCGCCACTCGGCCCACGGCAAATCATCGGCGTGGTGTGGGATGAGGACAGCTTCCCCGAAGTCGAAAGCGTTGGCGACAACCGCCTGCGCAACATCGTGGGACCCGTGGACGCGCCGCCGATCCCCGAAACCCTCCGCCGCCTGATCGAATGGACGGCGGACTATTATCTCGCCCCCATCGCCTCGGTCCTGCGCATGACGCTGGCATCCATGTCGGCGCTGGAAGGCGCGCGCACCATCATCGAATATCGCGCCACCGGCGACCTGCCGGACCGCATGACCGAACAGCGCGCCCAGGCCATGGAGCGCATAGGCGATCGGCAAGGGCTGATCCGCGAACTGGCGCTGATCGGCGGTGTCAGCGACGCCGTCATCCGTGGTCTGGTAAAGGCAGGCGCCTTCGAGGCGGTGGAAGTGAGCATCGACACGCCCTTCCCCCCGCC
>CAMPIM010000128.1 GCA_946886365.1 uncultured Novosphingobium sp. | reverse complement strand
CGCGCAGCGGAACCGACGGCCAGGCCCTTGCGCCAGGGGGCCGGAACAGGCCCCGATAACGGATGGGCGCGGCGGCTTGCCGTCTCCGCTTTGCCGTTGGAATGGCTGTTCACGCGGGATCGGTTTCTAGCCTTGGGATGGGAGCTCGTGCCCCTACCCTGCCGTCATGACTTGAATGGGTCTCCCGTGTAACTAGGACGCCCATCGTCTTTTAATCCGATGGGCGTCCTAGTCAGCTATAGTGCGCAAATTAGATGAGTGCTCCGCAACATTCCGAAACAGACGACAAGGCGGCCCCTCGATGTCTCAAACATGGTCGCGTTGAGCACCTTGTCGGGCCATTCGGCTAAATTTGATGACCATTTGACTACCATCCCGGTTTTGACGTATCTGTCCGGGATAAAGGGTGAAATTCGACTATTTTTGGCGAACCGCCCTGATTCGATGATGCGATGAGGGGTTCGCCGATGTTGTCCGGTCAAATCTTGGACACGATGATAACGTCTTGCGAGAATGCCAAGAGCGTTCTGCGCCGCGCAGCGATCGACCCTTCCGATCGCAAAACACTGAGCATCACAATGCGCTCGTCGGTTGCCGCCGACTTTCTCGGCCGGACGCCTGAAGCGCTAGCAAAGCCGGAAGCCCGCGGTCGCCTCCCCTCCCCTAAGACCGCCAGTAATGGCCGCCGTTACTATACGGTTGAGGATCTCATCGCGATCCGCGAGGCGCTCGGCATCAAGGCTGGCAAACTACCCGACGAGCGGGCTGTCGTCGTAGCAGTCCAGAATTTCAAGGGCGGAGTCAGCAAGTCGACCACTTCCAAGCACCTTGCCGATTATCTTGCCTTACGAGGCTATCGCGTATTGGTTGTTGATTGCGATCCCCAAGCCTCCATGAGCGTCATGTTCGACGTCAATCTGGAAGATCTGGTCGACGAGACGCACACACTTTCCAACTATCTCTCGCCGCGCATCGATGAAGCGGATTCCTTTCGGAAGACAATCAAGCGGACTGCGTGGCCGAACATCGACATCTGCCCGGCCAATTTGGGGCTGCAGGATACCGAGTGGGAGCTTACGGCCACAATTGAGGAAGGCCCGCACGCCATTGCTGGCGCATTCCGCATGTTGCGAGTAGGTCTAGAAGAGGTCCGTCAAGACTATGACGTGATTATTCTCGATCCGCCACCAGCCATGGGATTCCTAGGAGTCAATACGCTGAGTGCTGCAGATGGACTTCTCATTCCGGTTCCGGCACGCCAACTGGATTATCTCTCGACCATCCATTTCATGCAGACCTGCCGCGAGGCGATGAGTTTGGTATCCAAATTCGACAATTCCATCGACTATGGGTTCATCCGGGTCGTTTGCACCATGTTCCAGCCCAATCGAACCAATGAAGCGCAAATGCTTCAGGTCATGGAAAAGACCTATGCGGGCCAGATGCTATCGACACCGATCCTGTTGTCTGAAGAAATCAAAAATGCGGGCATCGCGATGTCTTCGATTTACGAAATCAACAAGCCTTACGGCTCGCATCAGACCTATATCCGTTGCCGCAACAATTTGAATGAGGTCTTCCGCGAGCTTGAGAAGGATATCTGCAAGCAATGGCCTTCGCGCCTTGCTCAACTGGGCACTGATAGGCTGACGGAGGCCGCATGAGCAGCAATTCGGGCGCCAAGCGCCGCAGCCTTCTCGCTAACGCCATCGATTCACTGGATGCAGTTCAGCCTCCCGCAGAGCAGGAGTCTCTGGCATCGGAAGCTCCGGCTGGACCCGTTCTCCCCAGCAAATCGGAAGGGCCCGCGCCCTCCTTCCTTGAACGGCGCGGTGTGGCATTCGACGAGATCGCCAGATCGGTCAAACGACCCACGATTAGGATCCGACCTGACGAATGCACCGTCTGGCCGGGCAATGCTCGTGATTATGAGCGCCTCACCCACGAGCGCTGCGCTTCACTCATTGAATCGATCAAGGAAGAAAACGGCAACCGAGAGCCGGTAGTCATCCGCCGAACGCCCGATGGCGAGAAACCTTACGAGTTGATTGTCGGGACAAGGCGCCACTTCTCGGTCGCTTGGCTCCGCACCAATCACCACGCGCAGATAGATCTCATTGCACGCATTGAGACACTGGACGATGAAGGAGCGTTTCGCCTCGCCGACATCGAAAACCGCGAGCGCGAGGATGTCACGGACCTGGAGCGAGCACGCAACTACCAGCATGCGGTTGACGCTTACTATAATGGCGTGCGCGCGCATATGGCCGAACGCCTGGCGATCGGTAAGCAAAATCTCCATAATCTCCTTCAGCTTGCCGAGCTACCTACTGAGGTAGTCGAGGCCTTTGCTACGATGTCGGACCTCAAGGTTCGGCATGGCATGAAGCTCTCTCCACTCCTTAAGCAGCCCGACCTGCGTGACGCAATCATCGAGGAGGCGCTGGCGATCGGGAAGGAGCAGCGCCGCCGAGCAGCTGCCGGCGAACCGGCAATTGATGGGCCTCAGATCGTGCAGCGGCTGTCAAGCGCCAGCGCCAAGCTCGTCAAGAAAGCTGCGCCTAAGAGTAGACCGAGACTAGCTACGGCGGATGGAGAGGAGATCGGTCAGATCATCACCGACAGCAAATCCAAGGGGATCACGCTGACGATCAACCCAAAAAGGGCCGTCGATATCGACGATATATTGAGGGCCTTACGGCCGGTTATCGAAGCTGCCAAATTCTCGTCTCGGTGACAGATTTATCTTTTAGAACATGCGCTTAGGTGAGAGTAAAACCCGTTTTACTCAAACATCTGGTTGAGGACCAAAGATGCCCTCGAAGAAGGATCCCAGTGACGATAATCAGGTCGACCTGTTCCTTCCGCAGTTGACCACCCTGCCCCTGCGCGACCAGCGCGAGACGATGGAGCGTCCTTTCTTCTCGCTTTCTAAGCGCAAGCGCTTGAAACCCATCGATTATGTGAGTCCCGATCGGAAGGTGACGGTGCACGTTAGCGCCAACTCCGAATACGGCTTGGCAACTATCTACGATCTCGACATCTTGATTTACTGCGCGTCGGTGTTGATCGAGCACAAGCGGCGAGGGACGAATGATATCCCTCAGACCCTGCACATCGTGCCCTATGATATGCTCACTACTTTGAAACGTGATGCGGGCGGTCGCGAGTATGAGCTCCTCGGAAATGCACTCGACCGATTGCAGTCGACGACCGTAAAGACGAATATCCGCTCCGGCGACGCCGTCGAGACAACATTCTCCTGGATCGACAGCCACAGCCAGCTCAAGGATAGCAAAGGCCGGGTCCATGGTATGCGTATTACCCTTGCCAAATGGTTCTATGACGGCGTCCTAATGGAGGGCGGCGTTCTGGCGATCGATCCGGCCTATTTTTCGTTGACTGGCGGTCGCGAGCGTTGGCTCTATCGCGTTGCGCGCAAGCATGCTGGCGGCGCGGGTGCCGAGGGCTTCTCCATCTCCATGCCGACGCTTTTCGAGAAGTCAGGAGCAGAAGGGGACTATCGCCGGTTCAAGTTCGAAATGGCCAAAATCGTGCGCGAGAATGGGCTGCCAGGCTACGCCCTCGAGTTGATTCACCGTGAAGAGGGCGAGCCGATGCTGCGTATGGTGCGACGCGATCTAGACCCAAAGGGAGGTGCCCTCCCCTCTCCCGCTTCTGATAATGGCGTCGCCAAACCTGGCAAGACGCCTAAGGCCGACAAGGAAGAGCCCATCCGCTTTCCCGAACAAGGGCAGATCAATTACAGCGCGTTCGGAGCCATTGCTCGCGCTAATCTGCCACAGCCGCAGCGTGATCATTCAGTCGTGGCAGATGAATTCCGGTCGTTCCTGAAGTCCCGCGATATTGCATTCGACGCGAAGAATATAACCACGATCTTTGCTTCCTTTTGCGCGAAGCAACGCCCAGCGAATTGATTGTCTGATGAAGGGCCACGCTTCACCTCCCTCACACCGAACGTTGGCGTTCCTGAAATCCCACGCGTCGGGAAACGATTGAATTGCCGGCGCAACAGGCGCCCACTCCCCTCTTCATTCTTGGCTAGGATCCAGCGGTTTCGCTTCAGTTAGGCGGATCTCGTCACTTTCTACAGATCCTTGCTTTCCAGCGTGCTGTCTTCGCAGTCGGTGGGCCCTGCTCGTTCTGTGTCTCTGGCAGAGCGTACCCATTGTGTGCTCAAGCCGGGATTTCAGGAACGGGTGGGAAATGGCGAAGACCGAAGAAAATTTGGCGGGCCAAAAGATGGATCATAACTTCACCATCCCACCCCACTGTCCGAAGCGGTCTTAGCACCGACCAACAATGATCTCGCGAGGCTGAGCGACAGTTGGCCCCTCCAAAAGATCTGCCGCCAAACCCAAGCATATCAGCTTCATTCGTCCAGTATCAGCCATCCGATCTGTTCCGAAACGACGAACGCCGCAGCGCGTTCCTGAAGTCCCGAACTGGAGGGATGAAAAGGGCGTTCCCGATATCCCGTAGAAGTCTTGAGCAAGTGGCGGGGCTGTTCCTGAAATCCCGTGGACGACTGCTGCAACCAAACAAACTCACGGATTGGGCGAACATTGATGCGAAGCCAACGGCACATCCATAAAAGTCGCGATCGCAGTTCGTCATGAAAGTGCCCCCGTTCCCGAAGTCCCGTAAGTGGACAGCAGTGTTTCGCGGTTTTTGGATGGCACATGGGGGATAACAGCCAGGATAGGCCTTCCGAAAGATGCAAACCGTGTATAAGTCACGGAAAACCATGGCATAATCCTCCAGTAAAACGTGTTTTACCAGACAACGCCGCGGATCCTCGCCGGATGGCCCTCACGGGACTTTAGGAACGGCTGTCGGGACTTCAGGAACCGAATCACGGGAGAATAGGAACGCTGCTTCCGGGACTTCAGGAACGATCAGGCGGGACTTCAGGAACGGGTCTTTCTCCACGACTCGCGCTGACTCCACGATTCGCACTGTAGCCATCGACTGCTTAACTTCTTATAGATTCTCTAAACCTCTAAGATGCGCCTGAGGGCGCCTATCTTATGGAATTTTGTAGATATAATGGGCCCAACAAACAGCTGTGGAAAGGGAGGAACCTAGGTGCCTGACCCTCGGGCGAGATCCCTTGGTGGGCAAGCATAAGTTTACCAACCACACCTGCTGCAACACCACGCCTATTCTAGGCCTCCTGTTTGATTACCGTCTAGCTGGCGTCCGCCACATGAACGAAATCGAATGCCGATGTGCAGTGTGGATTTCTAGGGAAGGCACGCGCACACGTCTTCCGGATTGTCCGCGATGCGCCATCGTGGACACGGCAAGGAGACCACGCCGCTGACCGCGATCATATAGCTACGAAAGCTTGCCTGACCCGTCCGCTCGACAAGCAGCCCTATGGCCTCGGCAGTGGTCCGCAGCTTGATCGCGCCGGCCGACGTCAGCCCGAACTGCTTAGCGACCTGGCTGCTGGTGATGGCGGGACGCGCCATGGCGAAGAAGATCAACTCCTTCAATCTGCCCGTCCGTCGCCGATCGCGGATATGACCGGCGGCGCGGTGGCGTAGGCGCGTAATCGGAGCCCAGTTCGAGGTGCGCGTTGGCGCCGGCCAGGATGGCACCGAGCCAGAGATGATCAAGCTCGGCGCCCTGGGCGATCTTCCATCGGCCACCCGCCAGTTAAGACCCAGCGCTGTCAGTCCGCCGTGGGACCCTTTCCAGCGTCCGGGACCCCAGCGATCGCCGATCAGCAAGCTGGCGACGGCATCGCCGCGGGCGAGGGGAGCAAGCTGGCGCCACAGCGCGGCGATCCGGCCGGCGTGGAGCAGGGGAGGGGAGGGGGAAATAGCTTGGCATGCCTGCTCCAGGCCTCGATCGCGGGAACCAGCTCCCAAACCGCACGACGGCTCGGGACACGTTCCTCATGCCGATCGCCGTCGGCGCCGAGCCAGGCCAGCAGGGCGGTGGGATCGGCCATCAGCGCTTCCAGGCTGATGGACGTGCCGATGGCGTGCTTCCAATGGGTCAGGTCATAGGCACCCGTCACGACCCGTCCCCGCGCATCGACCGTCACCGCCTCGTCAGGCAGTTCATAGGCATCGATTGCGGCGAGCGCCTGCCGTTCGGCCAGCGCCATTCGGGCTTCCCACGGCCCCCGAACCGAGACGGTTCCGCCGCGCTATCGGGCGACGCTGGTTCGCAACCGCTTCCATTATGCGCCGGCGCGCCATCTGCTTGTGGCAGCCGTTCACAGCAAGGAGGGGCTGGTAGCCGGGCAGTGGGAGCAGATTTTCCGCTTCGCGACGCGGCCCGCGCGCGTCGCGTCCCCATCCGGGTGCGCCGCGGGGTCCGAGCCAAATTAGCGGACCTGGTGACGGCGATCGCAAGGATCGGCTTGCGGCAGCTTGAGGGCCAGCGACGGATGCTGGACGCGGTCAGCAAGCAATTGGAGCGGGCCAGGTGGGACTACGCTTTTGTGTATGCGCGCAATATGGTGCGCAAGTCGCGCGTGGCGCTGGCGCGCGAGGTGCGGATCCGTCGTGCGGCTGCCAGTGTCGGCGCAGGGACCTTGACGCAGACCTGCTTGCGAGGTTTCCAAGAGGCGCTGTTCTATCTCAAGGAATCCGGGGTGGCGGACGATGTGACTTTGGTCCGGCGTTGCGATGGTGATCCTTGGAAAGGTTGCTACGATGACGTTGATCTTTTGCGGTCGCGGCTCATCGAGCGTTTTGCTGATCCTGTCTTTCGTATCCCGCTCGATTTGCGCAGGTAATGCACTGGTACTGGCCGGAAATGGGCCATTAGCCGCTATTTTGCCCTCAGAAGCCCGTAGAGCGCATTAACGGCCTATCGGCACCCACACCTATCCGAGGCGCGGTTTTCGCGCTCCAAGTGGCCTTTGCGGGTACCTTTCTTTTCTCGTTCAAAATCAATACCTTGCTGGCATTTTCAGGCCGATCGTCGCGGTGCCTGCCTAAATAGCCGGTCCAGCGCGTCAAATTTCTCTTTCACCGGGCGTGTCGCCGATGCGACGCTCGCATTGCTGTGCGATCGACCGGGTCATTGCCTCGATGAATCCGAGCGGGCCAGCAGGCGATCGATATCGGCCATAGCCGAGTCATGTTCGGCATAAGGGTTATCGGGCACGTCTTCATGCTCTGTCGGCGTGACGATGGGCGCACGCCGGGGCGGCAGGGCGCGGACGACCGTCTGGTGGCGGTGCAGGCTTGTTTCCGCCAAACCCGCTTGGACGAGGGTGGCCACGAGATCGCGTACGCCATTTTTCGAGACGGCGAGGGCCTGCTCGATCTGGAGCGGGCGCAGCGGCCCAAGGCTGGCGAGCAGCCGGTACAGCAGTGGGGCGCGCGAGGTCGAGCGCAGGCCGGATAGGGGGTGCTGCATGTCCTGCACACACGCATGGGCCGCATCCAGCTGATCGCTCAGCCGCTGCGCGGCTTGCCCGGCGGCCTCGGCGACGAGGATCGCGCGCTCACGGGGCCACAACTCGGGCCGCAGCGCTTCCGCGCGCACGGATCCGGGCAAGGGGAGGGGGCGGGAGCCTGGGTTGCTTCGCGCGATCAGCGGGCCGGCCATGAGATCCAGGGCCCACAGCGGCGCTCCGGCCCTTGTCTGTTCGAACACCATCGGTCCAGAGGGCAGGGAAAGCAATTGGCGGTTCCGCTCGGCGGGCGCGAAATGCGGCGAGTCTGCGGCCGCCGCATGCAGATGATCGAGCGCGGCGAGCGGCCAGTCGCCTTCGGTGGGCGGGGTAAGGGGCTCGGCCAACCCGGCTGCCTCGGCGACAGCGAAGGCGGGCAGGATTTCGGCGGCTTCGGCCCGGTCGGTCCGGTCGAAGCGCGCCGCGGCGCGGATCTGCGCGGCCGCTTGCGCCAGTGGCGTCCATGCAGACAAAGAGAGCTCGGACAGCAGCGTTTCGGCCACGAGCGACGCGGGTGCTGCGATTGAGGCTGTCGTGTCAGGCGCCGGCTCAAGGCCGGAAAACCACGCTGAAAACCAGTCCCCGGTGCCGGAAAAGCCAGAGTGCGCGAGGGAGTCGATTAGCAGCAGGCGGATCAGCGCGGCGCAAAAAGCATGCGCCACGGGGGCGGGCACATGGGCCAACCGACCTTGAAGGAGGCCCCAGGCCAGCGCGGCGCACACCCGCGCCGCCATGAGCGCGTCGAGGGGCGCGTCTTCGTCCGACTGGAGCGGATGCATGGCGGTCGATGGCGCTGAAAGGTCCTGCATCTCCAAGGTCTAGTTAAATTGATTTAACTGCACCAGCCCTAGCGCGCCATTTTTCGAACTATCGATAATAGAAATTTATCGATAGTGACATCGATATTTTCGCTGCTATGCTCCCGCCATGCGTGTCGTTTTCCCAATAAGGGGGCACCTCAAGGTTCGTTCGCCAGACAACGCTAAGCCGGAGATGTCTCTGA
>CAMPIM010000127.1 GCA_946886365.1 uncultured Novosphingobium sp. | reverse complement strand
GCCTTCACCCGGTTCAACCTGTTCCTGCGCGACCGTTTCACCTGCCAATATTGCGGATCGCCCAGTGACCTGACCTTCGATCATGTCGTCCCCCGCCGCGCCGGTGGCCGGACGACCTGGGAGAATGTGGCCACGGCATGCTCCCCCTGCAACCTGCGGAAGGGCGGGCGCACGCCGAAGGAAGCGGGCATGCGACTGCACGTCACGCCGATCCGGCCGACAAGCTGGCAGTTGCAGGAACATGGCCGCGCCTTTCCGCCCAACTATCTGCATGAAAGCTGGCGCGACTGGCTGTACTGGGATGTCGAACTGCTGGCCTGACGCTCGCCCAGCTCGTCAGCTAAGGGCGGGAATCCAGTCCAGATCCATATCCTTGTGCCGATTGGTGTAATGGCCAATTTCTTCCAGCCTCGCCATGTTCAGCAGGGTGATGCGGCCGTTCGCCCGGCTGATTAGTCCTTCCTGTTCCATCTGGCGCACCATGCGGTTCACATGGACGGACGTCAGCCCGATCGCGTCGCCGATCTCCTCCTGCGTCAGCTTCAGGTCGAAACTGTCAGTAACGCCGTCATCCGTGACGCGCAGCCGGTCGAAAATGTCGAGCAGGAAGGATGCCACGCGCGCCTTGGCCGATGTGCGGCCCAGCGAGGCGAGCCGATCGGTGAGGGCGACCTTTTCCGAACTGGACAGCAGGAATAGCAGCGCCGCGACCCTGGGATATTCCTCCAGCAACCGGCGCAAGGCGTGCTTGTCGAACGGGCAGACAATGGCGTCGGACAGCGCGACGAGCGATTCGGGCGCCTTGTTGTAGATCGTGCTGGCGGAACCGATGAAATCGCCAGGGAAATAGACGCGCAGAATCTGGCGGCTGCCATCGGGCAGGATGACGAAGCTCATCACCCGCCCCTCGCGCAGCACGAACAATTCCGTTACGGTATCATTGACGCGCTGGATCATGGCCCCGCGCTTTACCTTGCGCGGATTTTCCTCCAGTCTGGTCAGCGCGTTCCTCTCCTCGTCGGACAAGGGCACGTGCTTTGCGAGCCTGTCCGCGAAACAACCTGTCGCCACCCACAGCACCTTTAATCAAGTTTGTCGTTACGGTGGCAAAACGCCCCTTTCGCCTTTTGGCTGCATTTGCGGGCCGCGCACTAAACTCGATCAATTTCAGCGACCCGAAAGTGTAAATGTTTCGCCAGCGTATCCCGGGAGGCACGGTAGCGTTAACCGCAATGATCGCTCGTGCCTTGCGCCTGACGCATTTAGCGTTAAGAACCCAGTCGATGGACCGCATTCAAATACGCGGCGGCAAAAAGCTCAGCGGCCGCCTTCCCATCTCCGGCGCCAAGAACGCCGCGCTGACCCTGCTGCCTTGCGCGCTGCTCACGGATGAGCCGGTCACGTTGCGCAACCTGCCGCGCCTGGCCGACGTCGACAGCTTTGGTCACCTGCTGAACCAGCTAGGCGTATCGACCATGATCGAAGGCGCGCGGCCGGAGGATTTCGGCCGTGTCATGACGCTGCGCGCGGGCCGGGTCACATCGACCGAAGCGCCTTACGACATCGTGCGCAAGATGCGGGCGTCGATCCTGGTGCTTGGCCCCTTGCTCGCGCGCGCGGGTGAGGCGCGGGTTTCGCTGCCGGGCGGCTGCGCCATCGGCAACCGGCCGATCGACCTGCACCTGAAGGCGCTGGAGGCGTTCGGTGCGGTGATTGAGATCAACGCGGGCTATGTGCGCGCCTCTGCTCCCGATGGCGGGCTGCCCGGCGGCATCTACACATTCCCCGTGGTGTCCGTGGGCGCGACGGAAAATGCCCTGATGGCCGCCGTTCTCGCAAAGGGCACCTGCATTCTGGAAAATGCCGCGCGTGAGCCGGAGATTGTCGATCTGTGCAAATTGCTCATCGCGATGGGCGCGGATATCGAGGGCGTTGGCACCGACAAGCTGATCATCCACGGCCGCGACCGTCTGCATGGCGCCACCTACAGCGTCATGCCCGACCGGATCGAGGCAGGCAGCTACGCATGCGCGGCGGCGATCACCGGCGGCTCGCTCGAACTGGCGGGTGCCTGCGCCGATGACATGCATGCAATCCTTGCGGCCCTTCGCGAAGCGGGTGTGCAGGTGGATGAGCTGAAGGACGGGATCAGGGTAACGGCGGATGGCAAGCTGAAGCCGCTGACATTGTCCACCGCGCCTTTCCCGGCATTCCCGACGGACATGCAGGCGCAGTTCATGGCCATGCTGACGAAGGCCGATGGCGCATCCGTGCTGACCGAAACCATCTTCGAAAACCGCTACATGCACGTGCCCGAATTGGCGCGCATGGGGGCGGACATCGGGGTCAATGGCCGCACCGCAGTCGTGCGGGGCGTCGACCGTCTGGTGGGGGCGCCCGTGATGGCGACCGACCTGCGCGCCTCGATGAGCCTTATCCTCGCCGGACTTGCCGCCGAAGGGGAGACGCAGGTCAACCGCGTCTACCATCTCGACCGGGGCTATGAGCGGCTGGAGGAAAAACTGTCGGCCGTGGGCGCGGATATCGAACGGGTCAGCGATGGCTGACGGCAGGGGGCTGGAGACGGATCGCGCGGCCGTACTGGCGCGCTATGATCTGGATGCCGGCGGTTTTCGCACGCTGGACCAGATAACCGAATTCGCCTCCGCGCTTTGCGAAGCGCCGATCGCTTTGGTCAGCATTGTCGAGGACGAACGCCAGCGCTTCCTGGCTCGCACCGGGCTGGATGCGGAAGAAACGCCGCGCGATCTCTCCTTTTGCGCGCATGCCATGCAGGATGGCGCGATCTTCGTCGTGCGGGACGCCAGCGCCGATCCACGCTTTGCCACAAATGCCCTGGTGACCGGCCCGCCGCATATCCGTTTCTATGCCGGGGCGCCGTTGCTCAATGGCGAAGGTGTGCCGCTGGGCGCGCTTTGCATCATCGATGACAAGCCGCGCGACGACCTTACATCGCTTCAACGTCAGGGCCTTTCCCTGCTCGCGCGCCAGGTGATGATGGAACTGGAAGGTCGCCGTCGCGACCAGGATATCATTGCCCAGCAGGTCAAGGATGCCGAGGCGGTGGCGGAAAGCGACCGGCTGTTCCGCACATTGGCCGACACCATGCCGCAAATGGTCTGGTCCACGCTGCCCGACGGCTATCATGATTATTATAACGCGCGCTGGTACGAATATACCGGCGCGGCCGAACATTCGACGGATGGCGATGGCTGGAACGGCAACTTTCACCCGGACGACCGCGAACGCGCGTGGCAGTGCTGGCGCCATTCGCTGCAAACCGGCGACCCGTATGAGATAGAATATCGGCTGCTCCATCACAGCGGCGAATATCGCTGGACGCTAGGCCGCGCTCTGCCCATCCGCGACGATGAAGGCCGCATCACCCGGTGGATCGGCACCTGCACGGAAATTCACGAGCAGAAGCTCATGATGGAAGAGCGCGAGATCATCGCGCACGAACTGTCGCACCGGATCAAGAATATCTTTTCGGTGATCACGGGTCTGATTGGGCTATCGGCGCGTGAAGACCCGGCGATCCGCCCGGTGGCAGATGATCTGCGCGACCGGATCATGGCGCTTGGCCGCGCGCATGACTTCATTCGTCCGCACAGCGCTGAGGGTGACGAATATCTGCGGCAAGGTCGCCTGCGCGGCATATTGGAGCAAATCTTCGCGCCCTATACCGATGCAGGGGAAAGCCGCATCGTGTTTTCCGGCGAAGATCCCGCGATCGATGACCGCTCGGCCACGCCGCTCGCGCTGCTTTTCCATGAGCTGGCGACCAATGCAGCCAAATATGGTGCACTTTCCGTGCCTTCGGGGCGTGTCCATATCGATGTCCGGTACGAGGACGCGGACATCTGCATCGAATGGCGGGAAGAAGGCGGGCCACCAGTAAAGCCGTCGAGCCATGAAGGCTTCGGCAGCCGCCTCATGGCGCTAAGTGCCGAGCGGCAATTGGGCGGACGAATGCAACGTGACTGGCGGCCTGAAGGACTGGTGATCACCCTGTGGATTCCATCCCGTTCCATGAGCCGGGCTTTGACTGAAATGGCGTGAAGCCGTAAATATCGGCTGTCTCCAAGTCCCTTTGTTCACACGCTGCGAGGCGAAGCGTCTCGGCGATGCTGTGCGGGCGGAAGGGCTTGGTTATAACGCCTAGCGCGGCTTCGGCCGCGACACCGATCTGCGCGGGATTGGCGGTCACATAGATTACCCGGACGCCATATCGGGCGGCAAGCTCCATGCCGATGCCCGGCCCGGTAGGCCCGTCGCGCAGGTTCAGATCCACCAAAGCGATATCGCAGTCATTAGCGGCCATAAGGGCGCTTTCACGGTCGGCGGCAATGGCGCTGACCGCGAAACCCGCGTCCTCCACGATCTGCTCGATCTCCAGTGCGACGAAAATTTCGTCTTCGACGATTAGAACCTTCTTATTCATGCCTCAGCCCGCGAAACTGGAGCCGATAATGTCCAGTCCGCCATCTGGTTCCGCAACAATCGAAAAAAGTCAGGAAGACGCAGCGTCTTCCTGGTTGGTCCAGAGCGTATCGAACTTGGTTCCCTGCATCAGCAGGACGCTCGCGGGGTAGCCACCATCCCCGGCCTTGCGCGCCGTCTCGGTCGCGTTCTCGACAGCAGCTTCGCGGGTGGCGAAGGGGCCATAATAGCGGTTGTCGAGATTGATCTTCCAGACGCCTTCATGTTCCAGGACGATGTAGCGGGCATGGGGCAGGGACATGGGTTTAGAGTACCTCTGTATTATAATGGTGCCAGGCCATGATCGCGGCAGCACCCCTATGGGGCCGCCACCGTTCGGCAAGCGCTCGCGTCTCGCGCTCGCTGGGCCGTTCGGGAAGCCCAAGGATGCGGCCCACCTCGATCTGTACGGCGAGGTCGCCCGCAGGCCAGACGTCGGGCCGCCCTTCGGCGAACAGCAGGTAGATTTCGGCTGACCAGCGGCCAATGCCCTTGATCTGCGTGAGAAGGGTGATCGCCTCCTCGTCATCCTGGGGCAGGGCGTGAAGGTCGACCTGCCCGCTTGTGACCAGTTCGGCGAGGCTACGCGCATAGCCCTGCTTCTGACGGGACAGGCCGCAGGCCCGCAGTGCGTCGAAATCGCGGGAGAGCAGCTGGCCGGGCGCGCATCCTTCGCCCAGTTCCGCCTCCAGCTTGCGCCAGACGGCGGCGGCCGAAGCGACGCTCACTTGCTGACCGACGATAGTGCGGAGCAGTGTCTCGTATCCAGGCTCCCGCACGCGCGGCAGGGGATAGCCGACCCGCGCCAATGCGGCGGCAAAACCGGGTTCAAGGACGGCGATCGCGTCCAGGCTTTCGCGCAGCTGCTCGGAGGTGGTGACCATGCTCTGCTTGCTTCCGGCTTGATTTATCGGCTCCCCCGCCTATGAGCGGCGGTGGAAAATCTTGGGATCGAGGTACATGCCTAAACTGATAGTGGTCAACCGTGCGGGTGAAGAGCAGGCTGTCGAGGGCGACAGCGGCCTGTCCGTGATGGAAGTTATTCGTGACAACGGTTTCGACGAGCTTTTGGCGCTGTGCGGCGGTTGCTGCTCCTGCGCTACCTGCCATGTCTATGTCGATCCCGCCTTCGCCGAAAAGCTGCCTGCGCTGAGCGAAGACGAAAACGACCTGCTTGACAGCTCCGATCATCGCAATGAGAGCAGCCGCCTGTCGTGCCAGCTGGTGATGAACGACGATCTGGACGGCCTGCGCGTTACCATCGCGCCGGAAGACTGATCCTCCCGATCGGGGCGCCCTTTACCGGCTGACGAGCAGCGTCGCCATGGGCGCCTCGCTCGTCAGCGGGGTGATCCGCCAGACGATCCGCTTGCCCTCCGCGGTGCTTTGCGCGCCCTCCTCCTGATTCTGACTGACGATTTCCGCGTTGGTAGTCAGCGTGAAGTGGCCGTCGAGCGCCTTTGACGCGTCCTCTCCAGAACCGCTTTGCCCCATCGGCTCACGGCTCTTGTCGAACCCGTTGGAATAGCCCGGAGCCTTCACCCGCACCCGATCGTCGCCGCGCAGCTCGATCGCGACGAACGGCAGGACGATTTCCGCGTCGCTGTTGAAGGGGAAGAGGAAGCTGTGGGTCAGCCGTCCGCTGATCGCATAGTCGATCTCAAACCGATGGTTGCCCATATAGCGGGCCGAGCGAAATCCCTTTTCCTTCGAAAGCGCGGCAGCCATTGCCAGCATTTGCGCCTCGTCACCGGCAGCGCTGCCACCGCCAAATCCTTCTTCATGGCCCTTCTGCATCGCGGTCTTGTGAAGAGCGCTGTCCTTCTTCTCTGGCGAACCATCGCCCACAGGGTCATTGCCGGGAGCGCCGAGCCCCTTCATGTCGGACGAGATTATCTCGCCCTTATAGGTGAAGCTGAACTGCCGATCCGCCCGGATATCAAGGGTCGATTCGAACTTGCCCGGCGTCACCAGACAAGCTCCCAGCATCAGGCAGCAGGCTAACGCGCCAGCGGTGCGAAGAAATGCGGCCATATCGTCCCCCGTTCCCATGCGCCGATGGAAGGCGGCGCGCCTTGTGCCCCGTTACCGGCTAGCGGCGGCGTACAGGGCGATCGCAGCCGCGTTGGAGACGTTCAGGCTCTCCATGCGCGGGCTGATCGGCAGTTTAGCCAAAATATCGCAATGGGCCATGCTGTTGTGGCGAAGGCCTTCACCCTCCGCGCCCAGCACCAGCGCAACACGCGATTCGCCGATTGCCTCGCCCAATATCGTGTCCGCCTCGCCATCCAGGCCAATGCGCCAATATCCCGCCTCGGCAATCTCATCGAGCGCGCGGGCGAGGTTCACCACGCGCACCCATGGCACGATTTCCAGCGCGCCCGACGCGGATCGGGCGAGCACACCCGATTCAGGCGGCGCATGCCTGTCTTGCGTCACGATGCACAGCGCGTCGAACGCCGCCGCCGAACGAAGGATCGCGCCCACATTATGCGGATCGGTCACCTGATCGAGCACCAGCACGGGCCGCCTGTCGTCCTCGCCCGCTTCAAGTGCGTCGCCCAGCCATACGTCATCCAGCGGCTCGACCTCCGCGACGATGCCCTGATGCGGCGCATCGGATGGCACCATGCGGCCGAGGTCCGCCACATCGGCATAGACGATGGGCAGCACGGGCGGCAGGTCGAGCGCATTGAGCGCGTCGCGCGTGCCCCAGATTTTCCGAACCACCCGGTTGGGGTTTGCCAGAGCCGCGATAACGGCGTGCCGACCGTAGAAGCGGGGGAAGTTGCCTTTTGGCTTAGCGCCGCGATGTCCTTTTTTCATGGAAGCGCTCTTTTCACATCCGGCCATTGACAGGCAAGCCTCCATTCGCCATTGAGCGCGCCTCCAGCGCGGTAAAAGGCAGTTTTGCCCACCGTGTCAGGGCACTGGACAGGTGGCCGAGTGGTTAAAGGCAGCAGACTGTAAATCTGCCCGGGTTTCCCGTACGCTGGTTCGAATCCAGCCCTGTCCACCAGCCTCTGGCTTGGCCTCTGGCCCTCATGGCGCGCCGCCTCTTTCGGGTTTCCGGCCTGCGCGCTTTCCATCCGAGCCCGTCTGAAAAGAAGGACCGCTCGTCATGGCGTGGCTTGTGCTTTGCATTGCCGTTTTTACCGAAATCTGTTGGGCGCTCAGCCTCAAATGGGCGGCGACCGTTGGCAGCTGGCAGGCTTCGTCCGTGCCGATCGCCTTGAGCTTCCTCAACATGGGCCTGCTCGCCCTCGCGATGAAGGGGATTCCAGCCGGGACCGCTTATGCGATCTGGACCGGCCTTGGCGCTGTCGGCGTCATCATCGGCGGCATGATCCTGTTCGGCGACCGCATCGCGCCGGTGCAGGCCGGTTTCATGGCGCTGATCGTCATCGGCGTCATGGGGACGAAGCTGTTCGCCCCCAGCTGATCGCCCCCGATTGATCGCACGGCGGCACCATATGGCGGAGCCGGGCGTTGGCCCGGCACCGATCATCCGTTACGCTGCCGTGCAATGACCATCGACCGTCGCGACTTCCTCGCTGCCGCCCTGTCCGGCTCCTTCGCTTTTCCTTTTGCTGGCCGGGCGCTCGCCGCGACCGAGGTGGAACGCGTCGATGCGCTCATCGCCCGGATGACCGTCGAGGAAAAGGCGGGGCAGATGACCTGCCTCACCGACAGCTTCCGCCCTTACAACCCGCCCAACCCGCAAGTCGGCATCCAGGATGAGAAACGGCTGGCCGAAGAGGTACGTAAGGGCCGGGTAGGCTGCCTGTTCAACGGCATCGGCGTCGCGGGGGCCCGCCGCGCGCAGGACATCGCCGTCAAGGAAAGCCGCCTTGGCATCCCCCTGCTGCTGGCGGGCGACGTCATCCATGGGCTCAAGACCATCTTCCCCGTGCCACTCGCGGAAGCGGCGAGCTTCGATCCCGCGCTTGCCGAACGCACCGCCCGCGCCATGGCGCAGGAGGCGAGCGCGGCCGGCCTGCACC
>CAMPIM010000126.1 GCA_946886365.1 uncultured Novosphingobium sp. | reverse complement strand
GTCCATGCTGTTGCGGCGGACCGTGCCGTTCGCGGTCGCGAACATGACGTGGAGGTCCTTCCAGCTGTCCTCATCCTCTTGCAGAGGCAGGACGGTCTGGATCGTTTCGCCGGGGCCGAGCGGCAGCAGGTTCACCATCGGGCGGCCGCGTGTTGCCGGGCCGCCTTCGGGAAGGCGCCAGACCTTCATGCGATAGACCTTGCCCGCCGTCGAGAAGAAGAGAACCGGCGTGTGCGTGGAGGTCACGAACAGTTCGGTGATCGCGTCCTCATCCTTGGTCGCCATGCCGGAGCGACCCTTGCCCCCGCGTGCCTGGGCGCGGAAGCTTTCAAGCGGGGTGCGCTTGATATAGCCCTGCACGGTGACGGTGACGACCATCTCCTCGCGCTCGATCAGGTCTTCATCCTCGATACCGTCGGCGGCAGCGGTGATTTCCGAGATGCGCGGGGTGGCGAAATCGCGTTCGATCGCCTCAAACTCTTCGCGCATGACGGCGTAAAGCTTCTGACGATCGCCGAGAATTGCGAGATATTCGGCGATGGCTGCGGCCAGTTCGGCCAGTTCACTGCCGATCTCGTCGCGGCCGAGCGCGGTCAGGCGATGGAGGCGGAGGTCGAGGATGGCGCGGACCTGAATGTCCGACAGGCGGTATGTTTCGCCGCCCGCTTCAGTTTCGATCGCTTCGACCAGCTTGAGGTAAGGCGCGATTTCCGCCACCGGCCAGTCGCGGGCGAGCAAGGTTTCGCGCGCCTCTGCGGGGCTGGCCGATCCACGGATGATGCGGACGACTTCGTCGAGGTTGGTGACCGCGATGACGAGACCCAGCAAGATATGCGCGCGATCGCGAGCCTTGTTGAGTTCGTACTTCGTACGGCGGGTAATGACCTCTTCGCGGAAGCGGACGAACGCCTCGATAATGTCTCGGATGTTGAGCAGTTCCGGGCGGCCGCCGCGGATGGCGAGCATGTTGGCCGGGAAGCTCGACTGGGCGGGGGTGTTGCGCCACAGCTGGTTCAGCACGACTTCCGGTGTCGCGTCGCGCTTCAGGTCCATGACGATGCGAACGCCGAGGCGGTTCGATTCGTCGCGAATATCGCTGATACCCTCGATCCGCTTGTCCTTGGCGGCTTCGGCGATCTTTTCGACCAGGCCATTCTTGCCGACCTGATAGGGAATGGCGGTCAGAACGATGGAGCGGCGGTCGCCGCGCCCTTCCTCGATCACATGGCGCGAGCGCATCATGATGGAGCCACGGCCGGTATGATAGGCATTGCGGGCGCCGGATTGGCCAAGGATCAGCGGGGCGGTCGGGAAGTCAGGGGCGGGAACGATCTGGATCAGTTCATCGATCGTGATCGCCGGATTATCGATATAGGCGAGGCAGGCGCGGATCACTTCGCCCAGATTATGCGGCGGGATGTTGGTCGCCATGCCGACCGCGATGCCGCCCGCGCCGTTGACGAGCAGGTTGGGGAAGCGGGCGGGCAGGACCTGCGGTTCGCTTTCCGAAGCGTCATAGTTAGGCTGGAAATCGACGGTGTCCTTGTCGAGATCCTCCAAGAGCGCGGTCGTGACCTTGGCAAGGCGCGCTTCGGTGTATCGCATGGCCGCTGGCGGATCGGGGTCCATGGAACCGAAGTTTCCCTGACCATCGATCAGCGGCACGCGCATGGACCAGTCCTGCGTCATGCGCGCCAAGGCGTCATAGATCGCGCTGTCGCCATGCGGGTGATATTTACCGATCACGTCACCGACGATGCGGGCCGACTTGCGGTAGGGCTTGTTGTGCTGGAAGCCCGATTCATGGGCCGAGAAGAGAATGCGACGGTGCACCGGCTTCAACCCGTCGCGGACATCCGGCAGGGCGCGAGCGACGATGACCGACATGGCATAGTCGAGATAGCTGGCCTTCATCTCATCGACGATGGAGATGGGGCTGATGTCCGAGGGGTCGGCGAGGGCAGTCTCGTCGGTCAATGCGATTCTCTTTTTGGATGGAACTGTTTCGTTGCTCATGCACTAGCGGAGCGAAACAATTCTGTCACCCCTCGCGCGCACGCGCGCTCGCGTCAGATCAAGCTGTAAGAAAGGGCTGACAGGCGGAAAACTGCTGCATATACGATGTTCAAACGTCATTCACGCGCCGCCCCCTAATCGGCGCTTAATCAAGGGCGCCTTTCCCCAAGGCGCAGAGGAGAAGATGATCATGCGTTTTGTATCCCCCGTGGCGCTCGCGCTGACGCTCGCGCTGGCTGGAGGCGCCATTTCCGCGCCCGCGATGGCGGCGAAGAAGGACGAGAAGAAGGGCGGCGCGCCCAAGCTCAACGTCTCTCCCGATGTGATAAAGGCACTGCAGGCGGCGCAGACGGCGGCGGCGAAGAATGACTTTGCCGCAGCCAAGGCGGCGCTGGCCGATGCAGACAGCAAGGCCAAGTCGAACGATGACAAATATCAGATTGGTGCCGTCAAGCTGAATGCGTCCATCGCCGCCAAGGACAGCGCGATGCAGAGCGAAGCGCTAACGCAGATGCTGGACAGCGGCCTCACCCCGGCGGACCAGGTCGGACAATTCAACGCGGTTGCCGCCGATCAGGCGATGCAGGCGAAGAATTATGATCTGGCGATCCAGCGGGCGCAGGCGGCGGCTCAGGCGGGCTACAAGCCTGAAGCGGTCAACGCGACGCTGGCGCAGGCCTATTTCGGGAAGGCGGGGACGGCCAATCCTTCCGCTGAACCCGCTCGCGGCCTTAACCAGAAGGGCCTTTCCGCCTTGAAGGCCGCCGCCAACGCCACCAAGGCGGCGGGCGGTCAGGTGCCAGCCCAATGGTATCAGATCGGCGTGAGCCGCGCGGCGGCATCGCGCCTGCCCGAAGTGACCGAATGGGCGACATTGGCTTATCAGGCGGCTCCCAACGGCGAGAATCTTCGCACGCTCATCCGCCTGTTCCAGCAATCCAACCCCAACATCACGGCACGCGAGAATCTGGATGTTCTCCGCTTGATGGCTGCATCGGGCGGCCTGGTGGTCGCGGGCGACTTCCTTGAATATGGTGAAATGGCGTCAAAGACCGGCATCTATGGCGAGGTAAAGTCGGCGATCGATCAGGGCCGCGCCAAGGGCGTGCTGAAGGGCACGGCAGGTGCGGACCTGTACCAGACCACAACGCCGAAGATTGCGGGCGACAAGGCATCGCTGGCTTCCGCGGAAGCTGATGCCCGCAAGGCTGCCACTGGCAAGATCGCGGCGGCCACGGCGGACGCCTACCTCGGCTATGGCGATTATGCCAAGGCGGCTGCGATGTTCGACCTCGCCAAGCAGAAGGGCGGCGTCGATGCGGACGAAGTGAATACGCGCATGGGCATCGCCAAGGCACTGGGCGGCGATGTCGCTTCGGCCAAGGCGGCTTTCCAGTCGGTTCAGGCCGGGACGCGCAAGAAGATCGCCGATCTCTGGCTGGCCTATCTCGCCACCAAGGCCTGATTTGAAACAGGGTGCGCCGATCGGGTGATGGGCGCACCTTCTTTCCTATCATCGACATAACAGGGACCTGCGCCAGACGGCGCACGACATAAAAGGGGACGGCCGACATGATCGCGCTGCGACAATCCATGCTGAAATCAGGCTTTCTTGCGATCACCGCCGTCGCGGCTTTTGCAATGCCAGCGGCGGCGAAAAAGGCGTCGGCCAGCGGGCCGGTCATCGTCATGAGCGAAGGGTTTCGTGCAGCGGCTCAAGCAGCCGACAGCGCGATCAAGGCAGGCGACGTCAATACGGCGCAGGCGCAGATCAGCGGCCTGACGCCGACGAGCGATTATGAGGCCTATGCAGCGGCTGGGCTGCGGTTCGAGCTGGCCGTGCTCAAGCAGAATTTCCAGGCGCAACGGATCGCGTTGACGGACATGTTCAAGACCAGTTCCGTGCCCAAGAAGGATGCGCCGCGATTGCGCTACGTCGCGGGCTATCTGTCCTATGTGGTGGGCAATTATGACGATGCGTTCGCGCAGCTCGATTATGCCAAGACGCTGGGTTATGACGGGATCGACGCGACGATGCTGCGCGCCGACATCTACCTTCGCAAGAACAAGGCCAAAGAAGCGCGCCCCTTCGTGCAGGATGCGCTGGCCCGGCAGCGGGCGTCAGGACAGGCGATTCCTGCGGCCTGGTATGACCGGGCGATCTCGCTTGCCTATGCGGCCGGGGATTGGGCGGAGGTTGGTTCGCTCTATCGCGAGCGGCTGACCCATTATGGTTCGGCGGGGGAATGGCGGTCGGCGCTTGCCAACTATCTGACGGCGCCCGGCACCGACGCGCAGCCGCAGTTGGACCTGTATCGCTTACAGGCAGCGAACGGCGCGATGGCGAGCGAGCGGGACTATCAGGCCTATGCGCAGCTTGCTGAAAAGGCGGGCAATTATGCTGAGACGAAAGCCATCATCGAAGCGGGGCGTTCGGCGGGCAAGCTGACGCAAGCACAGGCCGCGACCGCCAGCCTGATGAAGAGCGTGACGCCAAAGGCCGCCAAGGAAATCGCGGCGCTGCCCGCTGCGGCAAAGAAGGCCGCAGGCGCGAAGGATGGGTCGGCGGCGTTGGCCGTGGCGGACAGCTATTTTTCGCTCAGCCAGTTCCCGCAGGCGGTCGAGATGTACCGGCGGGCCCTGTCGAAGGGTGGGGTTGATCAGGGGAAGGCCAATGCGCGGCTCGGCATAGCTCTCGCGCGTTCGGGCGATCTTGCGGGGGCCAAGGCGGCGCTTGCTCAGGTGACGGGTAATTGGGCCAACGTCGCTGGATTCTGGAGCGTTTGGGTTGATCAGCAGAGCCGCAAGACAGCGTTTCAGCCGGTGGCGGCTCCGCCTGCGAGCTAAGCGATTGATCCAAGGGCCAGCGCGCGACACAGAAGCGCTGCTGGCCTAGTGGCGGCGAGCGATCGCCGCCATTTTGCTGGTCAAAGGGGCAGGGGGACGCCCGGCAGGTTCTTCGCCATGCGGATGGTGAGAGAGGTCTTGACGCTCACCACATTTGGCGCGGGCGTCAATTTCGAGGTGAGAAACTGCTGGAAGCTCTGGAGGTCCTTCGCCACGACCTTCAGGATGAAGTCGATCTCACCATTGAGCATGTAGCATTCGCGCACCTCCGGCAGGGTCGCGACATGATCTTCAAAGGCTTTCAGGTCAGCTTCCGCCTGACTCTTCAGGCTGACCATCGCGAAGACGGTGATGGTGTAGCCCAGCATGGCCGGGTTGACGACGGCGTGGTAGGAATTGATCGCGCCGCTTTCCTCAAGCGCGCGGACCCGGCGCAGGCAGGGCGGGGCGGTCAATCCGACCTTTCGAGCCAGTTCCACATTGGTCATCCGGCCGTCCTGTTGCAGCTCGCCCAGGATGTGCAGATCGATGTCGTCGATATTCGGGCCAGCCATCCGCTTGATTATTTCCTTTCTCATTTCGTGCCCAACATCATAATAATATTTCAGGGCAATGCAATTGTCCCACTATGCGACGATCCGAAATCGCCACGTCCGCCCCCTTTCCCTAACCGGCGGGAAGGCTTATTCCTGCGGCATGATTTCCTTCCACGATGAAGTTCTGCACATCGCCGGAAGTCCTCAAGGGGAATAGAGTGCGCTTCAACGATCTGATGCAGACGGTTCTGGCCGCAGAGAATAGGAGCGGTTTGGGCGCGGTGACGCTGTGGCGTCAGTGCGTCGACCTGCTCGCGCAGAATGATCGCGCGGATCGCGACACTTTGCCGGATGAGGAACGTGCCGCGCTGCTTGATCGGCTCGCGGCGCTACAATCCCAATTGTCGGAAACGCAGCGGATCGCCACGGTGGTCGAACTGGGCGGCCGCCTTCGTTCGCCCGCGCTGGTGGAGTTTTTTGCCAATGATCGTCCGGCGATCGCGGCGGCGGCGATGTCGCGCGCGCGGCTGCCGGATGACGCGTGGATCGTCCTGCTGCCCCGCCTTACTCCGACTGCGCGTGGTGTGCTGCGCGGGCGGCGTGATCTGGGTGCCGGGACGCAGCAGGCGTTGGAAGCATTTGGCGCGGCTGATCTGGTACTGACGAGCGATCTGGCGGTGGAGCCGAGCGAACAAGCGGACGACATGCTGTTGACGCCCGCGATGATGGCGCCTGCCGAGCAGTTGCCTCCGTCAGCGGACGTAGAGGAAGCGCTGATCGAGGAGCCTGCCGATGAAGCGGCGGATGACGTCCCGGTGGGTGACGACCAAATCCGCAACCTCGTGGACCGGATCGAACGCTTCACCAGTGCGCGGCGGGTGCCCGACGTGGTCGTTCCGCGGGCTGACACCGGGCAGGCGGAGGTCGTCAACGCCTTTGCGTTCGAGACTGATGCGACGGGCATGATCATCTGGGTCGATCAGGGGCCGCGCGCGGCGCTGGTGGGGCTGTCGTTGGGTGAGGTGGCTGTTGCCGGGGCGAGCGGGCCGGACGGCAGCGTCGCGGGCGCCTTCATGCGGCGGAGCGGGTTTCAGAATGGACGCTATACCGTTGTCGGCGGCGCAATGGCCGGGGAATGGCGCCTTTCCGCGACGCCGTTCTTTGATCCAAGGTCAGGCCGATTCCAGGGCTATCGCGGTCAGGCGCGCCGCCCCTATCTGCATGAAGTAGCCGCCCCGCCACAGGCCGAGCCTGTGTCTGTTGCGGGGCTTTCGGCTGACTCGTTGCGTCAGCTGGTCCATGAGCTGCGTACGCCACTGAACGCCATCCTGGGCTTTGCCGACATTATCGAGCAGGAACTGTTCGGGCCGAGCGGGCCGGAATATCGCGAGATGGCAGGAAAGATCGCGCTGGACGCCCGGCATTTGCTAGCCGCGTTCGATGACCTTGACCTGGCCGCTCGCGTATCGCGGGGCGAAGGGGCGGAGGCGCCGAGCGCCGTCGATCCGGCGCTGTTGATCGCGCAGGTTTCCGCCCGGTTCCGCGAACAGGGCGAAGGCAATGGCGCGCAGATCGACATCAATCTGGCGCGAGCGCTGCCGATGGTGCGGATCGATCCGGTGCAGGGTGAACGCATGGTGCAGCATCTGATGCGGACGGTCGTTTCCGTCGCAGCGCCGGGCGAAGCACTGAGCGGGGCCTGCTGGTTCCAGCCGGATGGCGGGCATGGCTGCGTGATGCTGGCGGTCGACAGACCCGCGAGCCTGGACGGGATGGAGGATGAGCGCCTGCTTGATCCGGGCTATACCGCCGACGGCGACTGGGCCGACGGGCCGCTGCTGGGCCTTGGCTTTTCACTGCGGCTGATCCGGAGCCTGGCGGCAGGATGCGGCGGCGCGTTGCAGATCGAAGCTGACCGATTCCTGCTTTCGATGCCCGCCATCACATCGGCGGAGGACGCGGCAGGGAGCCTCTGATCCCCGCGCGAAACCCTATCGCAACCATTGAGGGGTAGGGGAAAGGGCATGAACGCTTTGCCCCATGACGGCAGTCTGCTGCGCGCGCCGACGCCGGACGACATGATCACGCTATCCCCCGATTTCGGGACGCGGTTCATGCTGTTCGTTGATACCGAGGAGGAGTTTGACTGGAACGCGCCATTCAGCCGTGACGGTCATGCCGTGACCGCGCTGGCCGGGATGGCGCGTGGCCAAGCCTATTTTCAGGCGGCCGGGGTGAAGCCGATCTACGTCGCCGATTATCCGGTGATCGATAGCGATGCTGCCGCGGGCATGATGGCGCAATGGGTCGCGGACGGGGCGGCCGATATGGGCGCTCACCTGCATCCCTGGGTCAATCCGCCGCATGTGGAGGAGGTGACGGAGGCGAACAGCTATGCCGGTTTCCTTCCTGAGGCGTTGGAACGGGCCAAGCTGGAGCAGCTGTGCCAACGCATTGCCGAGCGTTTCGGAAAACGCCCTGCCGCCTATCGCGCGGGGCGTTATGGCGTGGGTCATAATAGTGCGCGATTGTTGGAGCAGGCTGGATTTCGTCTGGATAGCTCTGTGCGAAGCCGGTTTGACTATAGCGGCCAGCATGGACCCGATTTTCGCGGCCTGCCGATCAATCCCTATTGGGCCGGGCCGGAACGATCGCTTGTGGAACTGCCGCTTTCGACCGCCTTCACCGGCCTGCTGCGGCGTGGGGGCGATCGGCTTTATGAGCATTTGCGGAATGTCAGCCCCCTGGCATCGGGATTGGCGAGAACGGGCATGTTCAGCCGCATTCCCTTGACGCCGGAAGGCGTGCCGGTGCGTGACGCGATAAGGGCGATCGACGCTCTGATCGAAGAAGGCGCGGCAGTGCTGAGCTTCAGTTTTCATTCGCCGACGCTGGAGCCGGGCCATACGCCCTATGTCCGCGATGCGGCAGATCAGGCGGCCTTTTACCGGTGGTGGGACACGGTTCTGGATCACCTTGCCCGGCGTAATATCGGGACCGCGTCGCTGGATCAATTATTGGCAGCAGTGCCGGTGCCGAGACAGGCTTGCCAAGCGGCGTGATGCTGCTTATCCGGTCGGGCAGGTGGGGCCTGTAGCTCAACGGTTAGAGCTGGCCGCTCATAACGGCTAGGTTGCGGGTTCGAGTCCTGCCGGGCC
>CAMPIM010000125.1 GCA_946886365.1 uncultured Novosphingobium sp. | reverse complement strand
CGAACACCGCCGAATATGGCGATATCAAGACCGGCCCGCGCATCATCACCGAAGAGACGAAGAAGGAAATGAAGCGCGTCCTCGCCGACATTCAGTCGGGCCGCTTCGTCAAGGACTTCGTGCTCGACAACCGCGCCGGCCAGCCGGAACTCAAGGCCAGCCGCCTCGCCGCCCAGCGCCACCCGATCGAGGAAACCGGCGCCAAGCTGCGCGCCATGATGCCCTGGATCGGCGCCAACAAGCTGGTGGACAAGGAAAAGAACTGAAGCTCCAGCTTCGTCACCCCCAGCGAAAGCTGGGGTCTCGGGCCTCGTTGCGCACCTTCTGCTGAGATCCCAGCTTGCGCTGGGATGACGGAACAGGCGCGAAGCCCGGAATTTCAATCCGGTAACTCTCCGTTTCCGGTTACGCCTCTGGAACAATCAAGGGACGCCGCTATGGTAGCGCGTCCCTTGACCGCTTCTGGAGAACCCATCCATGCGCAAATTCCTAATTTCCGCCGCTGCCCTTGCCGCCCTGACCGGCGGCGCCGTCATCGCCCAGCAGATGCCCGCCGCGCCCGGCGCAAAGGACCCGTCCCGCGTCACCGGCGGCACCTATCAGGTTGATCCGGGTCACACCCAGGTCGCCTTCGCCTATGACCATATGGGCTTCTCCAACAATTTCGGCATCATCTCTGGCCCGGTCGGCACACTGACTCTGGACCCCAAAAATGTGGCCGCTGCCAAGGTCTCGATCGAAGTCCCCATCGCCAATGTCCGCACCGGCATCGCCGCGCTGGACGAACATCTGATGAAGTCGGACTTTTTCGATAGCGCCAAATTTCCAAAGGCGACATTCGTCTCCACGAGCGTGAAGCCCGATGGCGCGACCAGCGCAGAGATCACCGGAAATCTTACGATCAAGGGTGTCACCAAGCCGGTGACGCTCGATGCTGACTTCTACGGCGCGGGCAAGGCTCCGGCCATGGCAGGCGGCAAGGAAAATATAGGGTTCGTCGCGACCACAACGGTCAAGCGGAGCGACTTCAATATGGGTTACGGCGTCCCGATGGTCGGCGATAATGTGGAACTGAAGATCGTCGCCGCTTTTCAGAAGTAAGCTGTCAGGTCCGGGTGATGAGCCATCATCACCCGGACCGTTCCCGGAATAAATCCTATCCGACTTGGGACCGGCGTAGCCGCCCCGCGTGACTATGGGCTTTAGCCGGTCGGCATTGTTCCCGGCCGTATATATGGGAACATATGCGCGATATAATCCGCCTTGCCCAACTCTACCCCCTGGTTGCGCAAGATTGCGTAGGCGGTCATGACGTGGAAGTAGAATTGGGGCAACGTCCAGTCGCGAGCATATTGCTCGGCCGTGAGGTCGAAAATGATGCCATCGGCAATGCATGCTCGATCGGGCTTTGCGGGTTGGTATCAAGCGCATCCGGAGCAAGATCGCCCAGCAGGGCGAGCGTCTCATCAATTCTGGCCTTTGCGCTGGCGATCGAGCCGGGATTTTCCTCCGCGTTCCGGCCCTCGTCCAGAAGAGCCTGGATCGATATGGGAAACTCCTCTCCCTTTAGCCGAAACACGCCTTCCCAAGCCTGCACACAAGCGAACCGGATCTGGGTGGAAAGCGGGAACATGTCGGGGGCAAGCCGCGCGGACAGAAGCGCGTTGGCCGCATCGCCCCCCATTTGCGCTTCAGCCTTGTCGAGCCAGCCAGAGAGGGTTTTCAGCATCTGGCTGTAGGTCGGTATAAGGAGGTTGGTCAGGGACATGAGGTCCTCGCGATGGGATGGATCATTGTGATGACGAGGTAAATGAACCTTCTTCCAAACGCCTTCCACAACAAAAGCTGGACGCGGAGCCACGAAAACGGTTAAGGCGTCACCATCATGCAGCGCGCGCTTCTTTCCCTGCTACGACTTACACGCCCTTAGGCGTGGCATTCCTGCTGTTCTTCGCTTGAATGACGCAGCAATCCGCCTAAGGGCATACCCAAGCAGATAGTCGTTCCACCGGGCAGGCCGCGCCTTTGTTTCAAATAGGGGCCGCCCGTTTGCAAAGAAGTAGCTTCCCATGATGCTGACCGACCCTTCGCAGAAATACCGTCCCTTCCCGCAAGTGGACCTGCCCAACCGCCAGTGGCCGAGCGCCGTCATCACCTCGCCCCCGCGCTGGCTCTCGACCGACATGCGCGACGGCAATCAGTCGCTGATCGACCCGATGAACGCGGAAAAGAAGCGCCGCTTCTTCGACCTGCTGGTCCGGGTCGGCGTCAAAGAGATCGAGGTCGGCTTTCCCTCCGCGGGCGCGACCGAGTTCGACTTCATTTCCGGCTTGGTCCGCGACGGCGCGATCCCCGATGACGTGTTCCCGCAGGTGCTGACGCAGGCCCGCGATGACCTGATCGCCACGACCTTCGAATCCCTGCGCGGTGCGAAGCAGGCGATCGTCCACGTCTATAATGCCGTGTCCCCCGCCTGGCGCAACATCGTGTTCCAGATGGACCGGCCGCAGATCAAGGATATCGCGATCAACGCCGCGAAGCTGCTGCGCGACAATGCGGCGAAGCAGCCGAACACCGACTGGCATTTCGAATATTCGCCGGAAACCTTCTCCACCGCCGAACTGGATTTCAGCCTGGAATGCTGTGAAGCCGTGATGGAAATTCTCCAGCCCACGGCGGAACGCCCGCTGATCCTGAACCTGCCCGCCACGGTCGAGGCCGCGACGCCCAACATCTATGCCGACCAGATCGAATGGATGTGCCGCAACATTTCACGCCGCGACAGCGTCGTCATTTCGCTGCACACCCATAATGACCGCGGCACCGGCGTCGCTGCGGCCGAGCTGGGCCTGATGGCGGGCGCGGACCGCGTCGAAGGCTGTCTGTTCGGCAATGGCGAGCGGACCGGCAACTGCGACCTCGTGACCGTCGCGCTCAACATGTACACGCAGGGCGTCAATCCGGGGCTCGATTTCTCGGATATCGACGAGGTCATCCAGACCGTCGAATATTGCAACCAGCTGCCGGTCCACCCGCGTCACCCCTATGCGGGCGAGCTGGTGTTCACCGCCTTTTCCGGCTCGCATCAGGATGCGATCAAGAAGGGCTTCGCCGTTCAGGAAACCCGCAACGACCAGATTTGGGACGTGCCCTATCTGCCGATCGATCCCAAGGATTTGGGCCGCGACTATGAAGCCGTGATCCGCGTCAACTCGCAGTCTGGCAAGGGCGGCGTCGCTTGGGTGTTGCAGCAGGATAAGGGGCTGAAGCTGCCCAAGCGGATGCAGGCCGACTTCTCCAAGGTTGTGCAGGCGCTGGCCGACCAGTCGAGCCGCGAACTGAACGCCGCCGATATCTGGGCCGCCTTCGAAGATCATTACCGCCTCTCCGGCGACCAACCCTACACGCTGATCGACTATAATGAGAGCGGCCATGCGGGCGACCGCATCTTCACCGGCAAGATCGCGCACAAGGGTGGCGAACGCTCCATTTCCGGGCGCGGCAACGGCCTCATCTCCTCGGTTCTAGCGGCGCTGCGCGATGACCTCGGCGTCGATCTGGAGGTCGCCGACTATAGCGAACATGCGATAGGCGCGGGTACGGACGTCGCCGCCGCCGCCTATGTCGAATGCCGCACGCCGGACGGCCGCACGGTCTTCGGCATCGGCACCGACACGGACATCGCGACCGCTTCGGTGCAGGCGGTCCTTTCTGCCGCCAACAGTGTTGCGGCCAGTTGATCGATAGAATGCAGGCAGCGGCTCGCCGCCGCGAGCGCTGCCTGCAACAGGTTTAAGAGATATTCTCTGCCGCGCTCAAATCGACCTCCGCGTGACAAACTGCTTCCACGTTGATGCCGTCAGGGTCCAGGATGAAGGCGGCATAGTAGTTTAGCCCGTAATGCGGCCTGAGGCCCGGCGCGCCATGGTCCCGCCCACCGGCACGCAGGCCCGCTGCGTGAAAGGCATGAACCTGCGCGCGGTTTTCGACGCGAAAAGCGACGTGAGTGCCCTCACCCACCCTTTCATTGTCGCCGATCCAGAAGAAGGCGTCATCGTCCCGGCCATAGCCGTGCGTCTCACCGCCGCTCTCATTATCCGCCGGGGGGATGGTCACCAAACGCCGCAGCCCAATCGCGCCCAGCAGTTCGTCGTAAAAGTCGCGCGACCGTCCCGCGTCACTCACGGCGATGCCGATATGGTCGATCATTTTGCGCTCTCCTTTTGCCGCCAATTGACCTAAACGCCAGCCACCAACGCATGGACGGACAAATGGACGAAGTCAGAGATTACCAGGTGCATATTATCGGCGGCGGGCTGGCCGGGTCGGAAGCGGCCTGGCAGTTGGCGCAGGCTGGTGTGAAGGTCCGCCTGTCCGAAATGCGGGGGGCTGGCGACATGACCCCGGCACACCAGACGGACGGCCTTGCCGAACTCGTCTGCTCCAACAGTTTCCGGTCGGACGATGCGGACAAAAATGCCGTTGGCCTGCTGCATCAGGAAATGCGACGGCTGGGCTCGCTTATCATGGCACAGGCCGAACCCGCTAAGGTCCCCGCCGGATCGGCTCTGGCCGTCGACCGGAATGTGTTTTCCGATGGCGTCACCCGCGCCCTGTCCGATCATCCCAATGTCGAGATCGTGCGGGAGCGCATCGATCAGTTGCCGCGCGAAGGGATGACCATCGTCGCCACCGGGCCGCTGACCGCACCAGCGCTCGCGGAGAGTATCGGCGCTGCGGCAGGCATGGATCACTTAGCCTTTTTCGACGCGATCGCGCCCGTTGTGCACTTCGACAGCATCGATATGGACAAATGCTGGATGGCCAACCGCTGGGACAAAATCGGCCCCGGCGGTGGCGAGGGCAAGGATTACATCAACTGCCCGATGACGAAGGACCAATATCAGGCATTTGTACAGGGGCTGCTCGACGGCGAAAAAACTGAGTTCAAGGAGTGGGAAACGAACACGCCCTATTTCGAAGGCTGCATGCCGATCGAGGTGATGGCGTCCCGAGGCCCCGAAACGTTGCGGCACGGCCCGATGAAGCCAATGGGGCTAGACGATCCGCGCACCGGCCGCTGGCCCTATGCCGTCGTCCAACTGAGGCAGGACAATGCGTCGGGCACGCTGTGGAACATGGTTGGGTTCCAGACAAAGCTCAAGCATGGTGCGCAGGTTGACCTGTTCCGCACCATTCCCGGCCTAGAGAAGGCCGAGTTTGCGCGACTGGGCGGGCTACACCGCAACACCTTCATCCAGAGCCCCAAGCTGCTGGACGCAACCCTGCGCCTGAAAAACGCGCCGCACATCCGCTTCGCTGGTCAGATGACCGGATGCGAAGGATATGTCGAAAGTGCGGCCATAGGCCTGCTGGCCGGCCGTTTCGCCGCTGCCGAACTGCTTGGCCAGCACATGCCCCCGCCGCCTGGCGATACGGCCCTTGGCGCATTGCTGGGTCACGTCACGGGCAATATCGCGACGGCGGACTATCAGCCGATGAACGTGAATTTCGGGCTTTTCCCGACCCTGGACGATGTGAAGAAGAAACAGCGCAAGGAGGCTTATACTGCTCGCGCCCGCGCTTCCTTGGCGCAGTGGTTTAGTCAGTTTGAAATGAGCTGAGCGCCTTCTTGTTCAGCAACGGCATTTCGGTTTCGCCGTTCGCTTGGGCGCAGTCGTTGCAAATTCCGCCGGAGTAAGCTTGCCGTCCCCATTAGCATCCGCGTTGGCAAACCGATCCGATGTGGCGACTGCCCATTCCTCGAAGGAAAGGAGGTTGTCCTTGTCCTTGTCGAGCGCCTTGAACGCTTTGACCCGGCTGCCCAGCATCTCGATCCGGGTGATAAAGCCGTCACGATTCCGATCATAGCGGCCGAAGCGCTTTTGCTCGCGGCTTTGCGGACTAGCCTCTCCGGGTGAGGGAGGTGCCTTGCCAACGGCGTCGGGATTTCCCTCTGGCAATGCGTCTATCGCAGGCGGCGGCGGTGAAGCGATTATGGCCTCCGGCGCAGCGCTGCTGGCCGCGCGCCCTTGCCACCAGAAAAGCCCTGCCGCCACAAGAAGCAGCGCAGCCCCGGCGCCAGCCATGATACGTCCCACGAAATTCCCCCTCAACGCGCACTAAACGCGACGTGCAATAGCCGAAGATATAGGCCGGGAGTCAACCGGTTAGGAGCGGCCTTACCCCGCCTGATATCCCCTTGCGCCAAGCCATAGGCAATCCGCATTGGCCGCCATGATGCAGGCCAGACCGGATCGCATGAAAAAAGCTTGTGCCGGGCAAGATTGATCGCCTTGGCGGCGAGATTAGGGCTGCTGACATGGCCTGAAAAATCCCAAAGCGCCCATGCGGCCCCTGCCTGGATCAGCCAATCCGGGACTTCTGCTTCACCCGTGAGCGATTGGAACAGCCCTCCCCCTCTTCCGATCGCATAAGCATCCAGATCATCGTCGGCGATGAGCGCTTCCCAGCCATCAAGCCATGCTGTCAGACCCGCGGGAGGAACCTCACCAGCCGCCCGCAACGCATCGACGAGCGGATCGCCCCTTCCCTTCATGCCCACTGGATCGGTCAACGCTTCCTGCCACCATGCAAGCCGCAACTGACCGATCATCGCTTCTGTCGTGGTAGCCACGACACGACCAAGACGTGCGTCCAAAGCCCATAGCAAGCGGTGGCGCGGGTTGTCGCGCCCCGCATAGGAGCTAAGTAATGCAGCTAATACCGAGGGCCGATCTTCTGCCTGGTCATTCATGAAGCATATACCGGCCGCTAGAGTTTATCGGCATTTTAATCAGTTCTCGAATATGGATACTTCATCATTTCAAGCAGCACGTCACCCGGTCGGGTGGGCCGATGAGCATGGGGGGAGGTAATATGAGGGACAGGATTAAGCG
Source organism: uncultured Novosphingobium sp. (assembly GCA_946886365.1). The sequence goes on along the minus strand of CAMPIM010000125.1, from coordinate 2,112 downwards.
CACGCTGTTCATTTTAATGCGGCTTTATCACAACCAGGCAGGGAACGCGCTGCCGATTGTGGCTGCTGCAACGATACCGTTTGCGGCGATCACTGGCGTGCTGTTGATCTCAGCCGGGGGTATCTAGGCAATCATGTGCGACTGACTATCGGCCTAATCAATATTCGTAAGGGATCGATTTTCTGTAGAAGGGAGAGGAGCGGCCCGATGCCGCTCCTCTCGCCCTTCATCGATAACATACCTTCTTAACAGCAGCGATCACCCGAGCCGCGTCGATGAGCGCGGCCTTCTCAAGGTTTGCGGCATAGGGCAGCGGCACGTCTTCGTTCGTCACGCGTAGTACCGGGGCGTCCAGGTCGTCGAAGCCCTGTTCCATCACGACCGCCGCGATCTCGGAGGCGATGGAGCAGACAGGCCAGCCTTCCTCGACCACCACGATGCGGTTGGTCTTTTTCAGGCTTTCCAGCACCGTTGCCGTATCGAGCGGGCGCAGGGTGCGCAGGTCGATGACTTCGGCATCGACACCTTCTGCAGCCAGTTGTTCGGCAGCTTCCAGCGCGATGCCCACGCCGATCGAGTAGCTGACCAACGTCACATCCTTGCCAGCGCGCATGATGCGGGCCTTGCCGATCGGCAAAACATAATCATCGACCTTGGGCACATCGAAGCTGCGGCCGTAGACAAGCTCGTTTTCAAGGAAGACGACCGGATCTTCTGATCGGATCGCTGCTTTCAACAAGCCCTTGGCGTCGGCAGCGTCATAGGGAGCGATGACGATCAGGCCAGGGACAGCCGCATACCAGGGACCATAATTCTGGCTGTGCTGGGCGCCCACACGGCTCGCGGCACCATTGGGGCCACGGAACACGATCGGACAGCGCATCTGCCCACCGGACATGTAATTGGTTTTGGCCGCCGAGTTGATGATGTGGTCGATCGCCTGCATGGCGAAGTTGAACGTCATGAACTCGACCACGGGGCGCAGACCGCCCATTGCTGCGCCAGCACCAATGCCTGCAAAGCCATATTCGGTGATCGGGGTATCGATAACCCGTCGGTCGCCAAATTCGCCAAGAAGGCCCTGCGTGACCTTGTAGGCACCCTGATATTCGGCGACTTCTTCACCCATCACGAAGACGCGCTCATCGCGGCGCATTTCCTCCGCCATGGCGTCGCGGAGAGCTTCGCGAACCGTGGTTTTCACATATTCGGTGCCTTCCGGAAGAGCGGGGTCGGCAACGCTGGCCTTCGCTTCCGAGGCAAGCTTGGCTGTACCGCTTTCCGCCTTCTTCGGTGCTTCGGGAGCAGCTTCGGCCTTTGCCGGGGGCGTACTCGCCTCAGCCTTGGGAGCAGCAACTTCACCGCCCTCACCCGCCATCGTGGCGATGACAGTGCCCACCTTCACGCCTTCGGTGCCTTCAGGAATGACGATCGCGCCGATCTTTCCTTCATCGACCGCTTCAAATTCCATGGTCGCCTTGTCCGTTTCGATTTCGGCAAGAATGTCGCCAGAACGGACTTCGTCGCCTTCCTTCACAAGCCATTTGGCCAGCGTGCCTTCCTCCATCGTGGGAGAGAGAGCCGGCATCTTGATTTCGATACCCATTAATATTGCTCCACCAGCACGTCGGTATAGAGTTCGGACATATCCGGTTCGGGCGACGTTTCGGCGAAGTCCGCCGCGTCGCTCACGACCTTGCGAATGTCCTGATCGATCTTCTTGAGTTCGTCTTCACTCACCCCGGCGTCGGTCAGATATTTCTTTGCGCCCTCGATCGGGTCAGATTTGTCCCGCATCGCCTGCACTTCCTCGCGCGAGCGATATTTGGCAGGATCGGACATGGAGTGGCCGCGATAGCGATAGGTCTTCATCTCCAGCAGGATCGGGCCATTGCCCCCCTGCACCCATTTAAGGGCTTCTTCCGTGGCACCGCGCACAGCGAGCACATCCATGCCGTTGACCTGGATACCCGGTATGCGGAAGCTTTCGCCACGGCGATAGAGTTGATCTTCCGCCGAGGAGCGATTGACGCTCGTGCCCATGGCGTACTGGTTGTTCTCGATCACGAAGATGATCGGCAGCTTCCACAGCTCGGCCATGTTGAAGCTCTC
>CAMPIM010000124.1 GCA_946886365.1 uncultured Novosphingobium sp. | reverse complement strand
CCGTTGCACTTCGAATGTGAATCCACACCCGGATCAAGTCCGGGGTGACGGAAAAAGGGCCTTAGTGTGGATACTTCCGTGTAGACGATCACACTCTAGATTTGGTCATAAAACGTCAGCGGAACGTCGAACCGTCCTCAATCACAGTCCCGATAGCCAGCGCGTTTGCATTCGCGGCGGCGCTGTTCTTCGGCTTTCTTGCGGTCGCGCGCTTCCCTGGCCTCCTGCTTGCGCATGCGGCGGCCGTAGTTGCGGTCGGATTCTTCCTGGCTGGTGGTAGCCCAATCTGCGGCCTGCGATCCGGCGCGGACCGGCAGGGTGGCGACGTCGAGCGCCGTCTTTGCGATGCAGCCCGGGAGGATCAGCATTATTCCGGCGGCGGCAATTGTCGCGAATGGGCGCATTGATATTCCCCTGTGAACTGCGGCCGTGCTTGGCATGGATAGGATTAACCTTAGCCTAAGCGGTATGGGTGGGGTTCATTTTGGTCGAGTGGGCGAGGCCGGAGAGGCTGAGGTTGAGGCTCGCTGACGCTCGCTACCCACCCCTTCCCCTTCAAACGAGTCACGTGCCTCGTTTGAACTTGAAAGGGAGGGGCTTATATCTTCGGCTTTCAGCCCTCGATCCGTTCCGCAAATCCCTTGCGCAGCTTGGCGAGTTTGGGCGGAATGACCGCCATGCAATAGGGGTTGCGGTCGCCGACGCGGTCCCAATATTTCTGGTGGTAATCCTCGGCGGGATACCAGGGGGCGTTCGGTTCGATCGTGGTGACGATCGGGTTGCCATGATTCGGTTGCGCGCGGGCGATGGCGGCTTTGGCTTCCGCTTCCTGCTCCGGCGAATGGGGGAAGATGGCGGAGCGATATTGGGTGCCGATGTCGTTGCCCTGCCGATTAAGCGTCGTCGGATCATGCGTCGCGAAAAAGATGTCGAGCAAGTCGCCATAGGAAATGACTTCCGGGTCAAAGGCGATGCGGATCGCTTCGGCATGGCCGGTCGCGCCGGAGCAGACTTGCTCATAGCTGGGATTGGGCAACTGACCACCGAGATAGCCGCTTTCGACCGACCGGACGCCCTTCAGATTTTGGTACACCGCCTCGGTGCACCAGAAGCAGCCACCTGCCAGCGTCGCGATTTCTTCGGCCATTCGCCTGTTCCTTATCCTGTGTGGGGCACAAGATAGTTATGTTCAGGCGGCCGTTCCAGCCTGCCCTGCTGCGCCTTGCGCCTTTGCACGTTCTTCGGCGACCAGTTCCTTGCGCGACAGCTTGCCAACCAGCGTCTTGGGAAGGTTCAACCTGACCTCGACTTCGCAGACTTTTTCATGCTTTCCGAGTTGGGGGTTAAGCCATGCCTTCAGTGCCTCGCCATCTGTCTTCGCGCCTTCCTGAAGCGTGACGAACGCTTTGGGGGACTCGCCGCGATAGGGGTCGGGAATGCCGATCACGAGCGCCTCCTTCACGTCGGGGTGGTGGTAGAGCACCTCTTCCACCTGGCTGGGGAAAACCTTGAAGCCGCCGACCGCGATCATGTCCTTCAGGCGGTCGACGATCTTCACATAGCCGTCCGCGTCGATCAGGCCGACGTCGCCGGTGCGCAGCCAGCCATCGACGAAGACTTCCTTGTCAGCGTCGGGACGCTGCCAATAGCCCTTCATGATCTGAGGGCCGGCAAAGACCAGTTCGCCGGGCTCTCCGGGGGGCGGCGGCCGTGTCGGGTCCTCCCGATCCACGAGCTTTACGTGGGTTCCCGGGACGGGTTGACCCACGGTGCCGGGCTTGTTCAGTCCTTCATAGGGGTTGGAGCAGACGACCGGGCTGCTTTCGGTAAGGCCATAGCCTTCGCACAGCTTGGCGCCGGTGACGGCTTCGAACCGTTTCTTGAGTTCCAGCGGCAGCGGCGCGCCGCCCGAAATGCACAGGCGTAGCGAGGAGAAATCGATGTTCGGCGTCGCCGGATGATCGAGCAGCGCCTGAAACATGGTCGGGACGCCGGGCATCGAGGTGGGGCTGGTCCGCTGAATGGCGGCGAGCACCTGCACGGCTTCAAAGCGAGGCAGCATCACCATCTCCCCGCCGTTCAGCACCGTGCGGTTGAGGACGCAGGTGTTGGCGAAGACGTGGAAGAAGGGCAGGACCGCGAGGATGCGGTCGATGGCTTCGGGATGCGGATCGATGAGGCGTATCTGACGCGCATTGGCGGTCAGATTCTGATGGGTGAGCATCGCGCCCTTGGGTCGGCCGGTGGTGCCGCCGGTATATTGCAGCAGGGCGACGTCGTTGACCGGATCGATCGCGACCGGCGCGGGGTCTTCGCCGTGGCGTAGCAGGTCGGCATAGTTAGTGATGCGCGGGTCATGCGGGACCGGCGCGGTTTCCTTGCGCTTGAAGAGGCGGAACAGGACGGATTTGGCGGGAGGCAGCACCTCTGCGATGCAGCCGACGATCAGCCGTTCGAGGCTGCTATTGTCCAGCACTTCCTGCGCGGTGGGCAGCAACGCTTTGGCCGACAGGGTGAAGAGAATCTTGGTGCCGCTGTCCTCGACCTGATGTTCCAGCTCGGCGGCGGTGTAGAGGGGGGAGAAATTGACGACGGTCGCACCCGCCATCATCGCTCCATAATAGGCCGCGACATAATGGGGGACGTTGGGAAGGTAGAGGCCGACCCGGTCACCTTTTCGCACGCCCAGGTCCTGAAGCCCCTTCGCGACCCGGCGGATGACATGGAGCATGTCGCCATAGGTCGTCTTGCGGCCGAGGAAGTCGATCATCACGGCATCGGGATTGACCGTCGCGCTGTCCACGACCATGTCCACCATCGACATGGGAGGGAAGGACTGATCCCAGGGGAAAGGATGATTATAATGGTCTTTCCAGACCGTCTCGATGCTCTCCATTAACGGAGATGTATGTCAGGCCCCTGCTTTACGCAAGCGTAAAGCAGGGCGCATCAGGGCAGGATCAGACCTGGCCCTGATTGTTGCTGAACGGGTCGAGGATCGTGGCAACGCCCGAGATCAGCTCCGCCTCGCTCTTCAACGCTTGCTCGGCCCGGCGGGCAGCGTCGTCGCGCTCGCGGCGCAGTTCTTCGATCAGTGCTTCGCGATCGCCGTCCAGGCGGGAGTCCGTCGGGGCTTCGATGCCGAGCTTCTTCGCAGCCTTCGTCACCAGCGCGTCCAGTTCCCGCTGCGAGCAGAGGCCCAGCGTCACCGGGTCCTTGGGCACGATGTTGGAGATGTTCCAGTGCGTGCGGTCACGGATGGCGGCGATGGTGGTGCGGGTAGTGCCGATCAGCTTGCCGATCGCGCCGTCCGAGATTTCCGGATGATTGCGCAGAATCCAGGCGATGCCATCGGGCTTGTCCTGACGCTTGGACACGGGCGTGTAGCGCGGGCCTTTGGTACGGCGGACGGGTTCAGGGCCTTTCAGCATCTTCAGCCGATAGTCGGGGTTGGATTCACCCTTGTGGATTTCCTCCATCGTGATTTCATGCGCGCGGACGGGGTCGCGGCCGGTATATTTGGTGCCAGCCGTGTCATCGGCGATCGCCTGCACTTCCAGGATATGCAGCCCGCAAAATTCCGCGATCTGGTCAAAGCTGAGCGCGGTATTGTCGACCAGCCAGCTGGCGGTTGCATGGGGCATGAGAGGCTGGGACACGAGGATTCTCCGGCACTAAAAACAACAAGGGCCGCCCAAGCAGGGCGGCCACGCCCGTCCTGAGATAGTGCAAGAAACCCGGTGGAGCAAGGAAAAGCGTCAGGCCGCGCTGTCTCTGACGACGGGATCGATGCAGTGAAGGCCGGTCAGGAATTCGTCGGCGCTGCGTTCCCAGCTGAAGCTGCGGCCATGGGCGGCGCAGGCAGCCCTGTCGCAGCGCAACGCAGCGGCGATGGCGTCCTCCAGATTTTCGGACAGGGCGCCGGTTTCGGGCGTGACGATGTCCACCGGCCCGCTGACCGGATAAGCCGCGACAGGAGTGCCGCAAGCCAGTGCTTCGATCATCACGAGGCCGAATGTGTCGGTGCGGCTGGGGAAGACGAACACGTCGGCGCCGACATAGGCGCCCGCCAGCTCCTGACCAAACAGAGGGCCGAGGAAATGCGCGTCGGGATAATCGCGTTCCAACTGGGTCCGCGCCGGGCCATCGCCGACGACCACCTTGCTGCCGGGGTGATCATTGGCAAGGAATGCCTCGAGATTCTTCTCGATAGCGACCCGGCCGACATAGAGCTGGATCGGGCGCGGGAGATTGGCAAATATCGCTGGCGGCGTTGCCTCGGATGTGAAGGCGGAGAGGTCCACTCCCCTGCCCCATGGCCGCACCTGCGCCAATCCATGGGCGCGCAGTTGCTGCCGCACCGATCGGGTGGAGACCAGCACGGCCCGCGCCGGGCCATGAAACCAGCGAATGTAGGACCAGAACCAGCGGGCAGGCAGTCCGGTTCGGCGTGACACATAGTCGGGGAAGTGGGTGTGATAGGCGGTGGTGAACGGCACCCCTCCGCGCAGGCACCAGCGGCGCGCGGCAAGACAGAGCGGCCCTTCGGTTGCGAGATGGACGGCATCCGGTTCAAAGGCCGCGATCGCGTCGCCCACCACGCCCGATCGCACGAAGGCCAGGCGGATTTCGGGATAGGTCGGACAGGGGAAGGAGCCGTAGAGATCGGGTGAGATGACCTTGACGGCGTGCCCCCGCGCCTCCAGCTCCGCCTGAATGGTCTGGAGCGTTCGGACGACACCATTCACTTGAGGCGACCAGGCGTCGGTCACGATGACGATGCGCATCAGGCGGCTATCCTCACCTGATCGCCCACGGCGCGTGCCGCGACTTCATCAGCCCAATGCAGCACCTCCATACGGCCGTCGAAATGTTCGACAAGCGCGGTGCATCCCTCGACCCAATCGCCGTCATTATAATATTGGATGCCGCCGATCTCACGCATTTCGGCATTGTGGATGTGTCCGCAGACTACGCCATCGACGCCGCGTGCACCCGCCTCATGCGAAACCACTTCTTCAAATCGGGAGATGAACTCGACGGCGTTCTTGACCTTGTGCTTGGCCATTTTGCTGAGCGACCAATAGGGCAGACCCATGCGCTGGCGCACCGCGTTCACCACGACGTTGAGGCGCATCAGCAAGCCGTAGGCGGCGTCGCCCACGAAAGCGAGCCAGCGATGGGCCAGCATGATCGTGTCGAACTCATCGCCGTGCAGGACGAGTAGCTTGCGGCCGTCGGCGGTCTCATGGATCGCCTTGCGCCTGATCTCGACCCCGCCGAAGCTGAGACCGGTGAACTGGCGGAACATCTCGTCATGATTGCCGGGGATATAAACGACGCGGGTGCCGCGCTTGGCGCGCTTCATGATCCGCCAGACCACGTCATTATGCGCGGCGGGCCAATAGAAGCGCCTCTTGAGCCGCCAGCCGTCAATGATGTCGCCGACCAGATACATGGTCTCGCTATCGACGCTGTCGAGAAAATCGATCAGCAGCTTCGCATTGCAGCCGCGCGTGCCGAGATGGATGTCCGAAATCCAGACCGTGCGGTAACGGCGACGCTTGCCGCCCTGTTCCGGCGTGTCGAAATGTTGAGCGCCTTCGTTCATGTCCGCCAGGAAAGGCAGGCGTGTGATGGCATTCATGATGCAACCCCTGGAGCTATTGTCCTCGGGACCGAATCCTTAGCGGCGCAATGTTACAATCCCGCAGCGAATGTGACGGAAATGCTACGGTTTACGCGGCTTTAGGCATCGCGATGTGGGGGTGAGCGACTGTTTTAAAGCCGTTAGCGGATATTCCAAATCCTCCCTGCACGAAGCGTGGGGAGGGGGACCAGCCGCAGGCTGGTGAAGGGGAAAGTGGCACGACCTGTGAGATTTCCCCTCCACCATTCGCTTCGCGAACGGTCCCCCTCCCCATCTCACGATGGGGAGGATTAGCTATGACCGCAATCCACCCAAACAGGCCCTCAAACCGTCAGGACAATCTTGCCGAAATGCTCCCCCGCATCCATGCGCGCATGTGCTCGCGCCGCCTCTGCCAAGGGGAAGCGCTGGTCCATCGCCGGACGGAGTCTGCCTTCCTCGACGAAGCTCCAGACCTCACGGATGATTTCATCTGCCACCAGACTCTTGAAAGCGGAGGAGCGGGGCCGCAGCGTCGATCCTGTCAGCGTCAGACGCCGGGTCATCACCGCCGGAATGAAGATTTCCGCCTTCGCCCCGCCCAGCACCGCGATCGACACATGGCGGCCATCTTCGGCAAGGCACTGCAAGTTGCGAGGCACATAGTCGCCGCCGACCATATCCAGAACCGCCTGCACGCCTTGGCCAGTGGTAATGCGCTTCACCTCTTCGACATAATCCTGGCTGCGATAATTGATGGCATGATGCGCGCCCCAAGCCTTCGCCTGCTCGCATTTCGCATCGCTGCCGCAGGTGACGATGATGGTGATATCAAAGAGGCGGCAGAGTGAAATCGCCATCGTGCCGATGCCGCTGGTCCCACCATGCACCAGCACCGTGTCGCCTCCGACGACATAGGCACGCTCGAACAGGTTGGTCCAGACGGTGAAGAGCGTTTCGGGCAATGCCGCCGCCTCGACAATGTCATAGCTGTCCGGCACGGGAAGGCATTGCCCCGCTGGCGCAACCGCATATTCGGCATAGCCGCCGCCGGTGAGCAAGGCGCATACGCGCTGCCCGATCAGTTGTTCCGCGCTGCCACCAGCCGCGACGATCGTGCCGGAAACCTCCAGCCCCGGAATGTCGGACGCTCCAGGGGGCGGCGGATATTTGCCCTGCCGCTGCAACACATCCGGCCGGTTCACGCCTGCTGCGGCGACCCGGATCAGCACTTCATCCGCTGCGGGGGCAGGAACCGGACGACGCTCAACCACCAGAGCTTCGGGGCCGCCGGGCGATGGAATGGCAATCGCCATCATTTCATCAGGCAGTGCCGCTTCAAACCCCATGATGGCCAATCCCCCGCAATAATCTGGCACCGCGGCTGAAAATCACAAGCGGCTTAAGGGCCTTATTGACAGAGGCGCCCCGGCGGTCAACATTGGCATTTATGGACATGGACGACGATCTGCCTCGCAAGATTGATGATCCGCTGGCCCAACTGCTTCGACAGGATTTGGGTCCCTTATCCCTTGCCGATCTGGAAGAGCGCATCACGGCGCTGGAGGGTGAAATCGCCCGAACCAAATCAAAGATTGAAAGCGCCGTTAACCACAAATCAAGTGCTGAGGCGTTATTCAAGCGATGAACCCGCGCCCCGCCCCTTGCGGCCCTGACATGGGCTTCACCGGGTACGGGCAGTTTGGCAATTCCGGCGATCAAGGCCCCCTCCTTGATCCGCCGTCGAGCAATGCCGACATATGGTTCAAGTCAGCCCCTCTTTGGGGCCAGGAGTAGAATAGAAATGCCATCTTTCGCACCCGCCCTTGAAACCACGTTGCACAACGCGCTGACCCATGCGTCGGAGCGCCGCCACGAATATGCGACGCTGGAGCATCTGCTCCTCGCGCTGATCGATGACGAGCATGCTTCGAAGGTGATGCAGGCCTGCGGCGTGGAGCTTGGCGAGCTTGGCGACGCCGTCACCCAATATCTCGACAGTGAACTCGACAGCCTGAAGGTCGAAGGGTCAAGCGACCCCTCCCCCACCAGCGGTTTCCAGCGCGTCGTCCAACGCGCCATCCTGCACGTGCAATCTTCCGGCAAGGATGAAGTGACGGGAGCCAATGTGCTCGTCGCGCTTTTTTCCGAACGGGAAAGCTATGCCGTCTACTTCCTGCAACAGCAGGACATGAGCCGTCTCGATGCCGTCAGCTATATCAGCCACGGCGTAGGCAAGGGCACGTCGGCGCCTGAATCCCGCGAAACGAAAGGATCGCAGGAGGATGAAAAGAAGGCGCAGGATGGCAAGGGCAAGAAGGACAGCGCCTTGGACCAGTTCACGGTCAACCTCAATGAAAAGGCGATGCGGGGCAAGGTTGACCCGCTGATCGGCCGCAGCGCCGAAGTCGACCGGACGATCCAGATCCTGTGCCGCAGGTCGAAGAACAACCCGCTCTATGTGGGCGATCCGGGCGTGGGCAAGACCGCGATTGCGGAAGGCCTCGCGCGCAAGATCGTCGAGGGCGATGTTCCAGACGTGCTCAAGGAAGCGGTGATCTACTCGCTCGACATGGGCGCGCTGCTGGCTGGCACCCGTTATCGCGGCGATTTCGAAGAACGGCTGAAGGCGGTCGTCACCGAGCTGGAGAAGATGCCGCATGCGGTTCTCTTCATCGACGAAATCCACACCGTGATCGGCGCTGGCGCAACCAGCGGCGGGGCGATGGATGCGTCCAATCTGCTCAAGCCTGCTCTGTCAGGCGGCACGATCCGCTGCATCGGTTCGACCACCTACAAGGAGTTCCGCAACCATTTCGAGAAGGACCGCGCCCTGCTGCGCCGGTTCCAGAAGATCGACGTCAACGAACCGACCATCGAGGACACGATCAAGATTCTCGCCGGGCTGCGCAGCGCCTTCGAAGAGCATCACAACGTTAAATACACCCCCGACGCGATCAAGGCGGCGGTGGAGCTGTCGGCGCGGTACATCAACGACCGCAAGCTGCCGGACAAGGCAATCGACGTGATCGACGAAGTCGGCGCGATGCAGATGCTGGTGGTGCCGAGCAAGCGGAAGAAGACGATCACGCCCAAGGAGATCGAGCAGGTCATCGCGACCATGGCGCGCATTCCTCCCAAGACCGTCTCGGCCGACGACAAGTCGGTGCTGGGTTCGCTCGACACCGATCTCAAGCGCGTCGTCTTCGGCCAGAACCGGGCGATCGAGATACTGTCCTCCGCGATCAAGCTGTCGCGGGCGGGCCTGCGCGATCCGGAAAAGCCGATCGGCAGCTACCTCTTCTCCGGCCCCACCGGCGTCGGCAAGACGGAGGTGGCCCGCCAGCTCGCCAATCTGCTCGGCATCCCGCTCCAGCGGTTCGACATGTCGGAATATATGGAGCGGCACTCGGTCAGCCGCCTGATCGGTGCGCCTCCGGGCTATGTCGGCTATGACCAGGGCGGTCTGTTGACCGATGCGGTCGACCAGAATCCACACAGCGTCCTGCTGCTGGACGAGATCGAAAAGGCGCATCCCGACCTTTTCAACATCCTGTTGCAGGTGATGGATAATGGCCGCCTGACCGATCACCACGGCA
>CAMPIM010000123.1 GCA_946886365.1 uncultured Novosphingobium sp. | reverse complement strand
AACCCCTGACCCCCTGATTACAAATCAGGTGCTCTACCAACTGAGCTAAGCCGGCACGTCGTTTGGACGGAAAAGCGCCTTACTATCAGATGACACCGAACGTCCAGCCCTCCGTTGCGGCAATATGCGGATTGAGCCCGGGCGGGGTCCAGATGCCCGGACTTGGCGCGACGTTGCGCATCCATGCGGCAGTGACGATCGCGTCCGCGCCGTGATCATCCGGCGGCAATCCCTCATAGGGCTGAGAGCCGAGCGCGGATAGCGCATCGTCCAAAGCGCCAATGTCCCGCATCTTCGTCCGCCCTTTGGGTCGGCCCGCCGCCCTCGCCGCGATGCTGGTATAAATCTCCACCACCAGTGACCCGCCGCGTGGAGCGGGGTCGAATGGCCAGACGGGAACATGATCCCGCACATGATGGAGCAGGCGCATCCCCGCAAAGCTCGCCTTCGCCACCTGAGCCGCGCCGATCGCGTCATAGACGGTGGACGGCTTGCCCCCACCGCCCGCATTATAATGCGCTTCGCACACCCGGTTGTGCATGAAGTCGGCCTTCACTCCGTCCGCCTTGCCGAAGTAGAAATGGCGGCGGTGCGTGATATGCAGCAGACTGCTCGCACCCAGATCGGGATCATCGCACACGCTATCGACATAAGCCCAGAAGTCAGGCCCCGTCACCGGCACCTCATCACCCGGCAGATACGCCTCCCGCACCACGAAGGGCGGCGCAAAGCTGAAATCGAACCCAAACAGTGTCGGCGCCTCCGCAGCCGCCTCGATCAGCCATTGCGCCACCGTCGCGCGGGACCAGAAGCCGCCGTCTTTCGGATGGATAAGCCGGGGCACTGTGTCACCACGCTCGCACAGCGCCACCGCTATCCCCTTATGCCGCACGCCCTTCGCACCTGACCAATCGATCGCGGCATAGCGGGTAAAGCGCGGTGTCATTCGCCTCCGCCGCGCTCGGCCCGCAGCTTGTCCCAATAGGCCATGCGCTCGGCTATGCGCGCCTCGAATCCGCGATCAGTGGGCGCAAAGAAGGTCTGAGGCTCCATCTCTTCGGGCCAATAATTGTCGCCCGAAAAGCCCTCAGCGCTGTTATGATCATATTGATAGCCCTTGCCATAGCCGATGGTCTTCATCAGCCGGGTAGGGGCGTTCAGGATATTCTTCGGCGGCATCAGCGACCCTGTATCCCGCGCTGACTTCCAAGCCGCCTTCATGGCTGCATAAGCCGCGTTCGATTTGGGAGCCGTCGCGCAATAAAGGCAAGCCTGTACGATCGCGAGTTCCCCTTCAGGACTCCCCAGAAAATCATAGCTGTCCTTGGCCGCCAAGCACTGAACCAGCGCCTGCGGGTCGGCGAGCCCAATATCCTCACTCGCAAAGCGCACCAGCCGACGTAGTACGTAAAGCGGCTGCTCCCCCGCCGTCAGCATCCGCGCCAGATAATAGAGCGCCGCCTGTGGGTCCGATCCGCGCAACGCCTTATGCAGCGCCGAGATCAGGTTATAATGCCCCTCCCGGTCCTTGTCATAGACCGCCATGCGCCGATGCAGCAGCGCCGACAGCCCAGCCGGGTCAAGCGGCTCGCCAATATCGATGGAATACAGCGTCTCGACCTGATTAAGCAGGAACCGCCCATCGCCATCCGCACTCGCCAGCAACGCGTCCCGTGCCGCCGCCGTCAGCGGCAAAGGCCGCTGTGTGATCGCCTCCGCCCGGTCCAGCAACAGCTCCAGCGCGGCAGCATCCAGCCGATGCAGGATCAACACCTGCGCTCGCGACATCAACGCCGCGTTCAATTCGAAACTGGGATTCTCCGTGGTCGCCCCCACCAGCGTCACGGTCCCATCCTCGACAAAGGGCAGGAAACTGTCCTGCTGCGCCCGGTTGAACCGATGAATCTCATCCACGAACAGCAGCGTCTTGTCCCCACGCCGGGCATGCTCCTTGGCCGCCGCAAAGACCTTCTTGAGGTCGGCGACGCCCGAAAACACCGCAGAGATCGGCTCGAACCGCATATCCACCGCGTCGGCCAGCAGCCGCGCGATCGTCGTCTTGCCCGTACCCGGAGGCCCCCACAGGATGATGGACGAAAGCCGCCCAGCCGCCACCATCCGCCCGATCGCCCCTTCCGGCCCGGTCAGATGCTCCTGCCCCACGACATCGGCCAAAGTACGCGGCCGCAGGCGGTCGGCCAGCGGCGCATTTTCCCCGGCCTCACCGGACTCGTTCACGGCATCGGAAGCAAAAAGATCGACCATCGCCCCGATATAGGCAAAGTGCGCAGTTTAAGGAACCGGGCTGGAGCGCAACCGCGCGCCGTGCGTCCGCTGGCGAATCACGCGGACATAGGTATCGACCAGCGCTTGATTCACCTGATCCCATCCATATCGCTCCGCCTCCGCCATGGCGGCAGCCCCGGCATCGGCCCGCGCATGAGGATCGGTGCAATAGCTCGCCAACGCATCGGCAAAGGCCCCGATCGCCCCCGGACGGATCAGGCGGCCCGTCACGCCTTCGGTAACAAGGCTCTCACTACCCGTCGCCCGCGCCGCCACCGTGGGAAGCGCACAAGCCATCGCCTCCAGCGTCACATTGCCGAACGTCTCGGTGATCGAGGGATTGAAGAGCATATCCATGCTGGCGACCGCGCGGCCCAACTCATCACCCTTCTGGAACCCGGTGAAAACAGCGTCCGGCAGCCGGTTCTGAAACCACTCCCGCGCGGGGCCTTCGCCGATAATCAGCACCTTGTGCCGCACATCGCGCATCTTCAACTGGTCGATCGCATCGGAAAAGACGTCCAGCCCCTTTTCCATCACCAGACGGCCGATGAAGCCAATCACCGGCTCATCATTCTCTATTCCCAGCGACTGTCGCCACGCCATGTCGCGGCGCCCCGGATTGAAGATGTCCCGGTCGATCCCCCGCGTCCAGATGCCGACATCATAGCTCATCCGCTGTTCGCGCAGCAGCTGCGCCATGGACTCCGAAGGAGCGACGATGGCATCGCAGCGTCGGTAAAATCGCCGCAGCATCGATTCGATGACCGGCTCCAAAAAGGCCAGCCCATAATAGCGCGGATAGGTCTCAAACCGCGTATGGACCGAAGCCACCGCCGGAAGCCCGCTGTTCCTCGCCCATGTTACCGCCCGGTGCCCCAATGGATCGGGGCTCGACACATGAACCAGATTGGGCCGAAACCGCTTCAGGTCGCGCCGGACATGCCCCGACATGCGATAGGGCACGCGATATTCCTTCCGCCCCGGTATTGCCAAGGACGGTGCGCTCACCAGATCGCCGGTCGGCTCGAATGCAGGCGTCGCGACCGTCGGCGAATAGACGCGCACAGCCGCGCCCTGACGCAGCAAATAGCCCACAAAGCGGTTGAGCGCCTGGTTCGCACCATCGCGCACATAATTGTAATTGCCGCTGAAGAGCGCGACGCGAAGGCCAGTAACGTCCATCTGCCGCGCCTTAACCCAGCCAAATGAAAAACCCAAGGGAACCGCATCCGCAACCGGGATTTTTGTGGCCATGACCATATCGAAACGCCGCCATGATGTCGCGGCAGGAGAAGGATGAAGATGTCCGAAGCTTTCCGCAGGGGGATGCGCGTTAAGTGGAATTGGGGGCAGGGCGTAGGCCGTGGACGCGTGGCCGAACGGTTCGACCGCCATGTCGAAAAGACGATCGAAGGCGCACTGATCCGCCGCAATGGAACGGCGAAGAACCCCGCCTATCTCGTCCAAACCGACAGCGGCAGCGAAGTATTGAAACTGGCGTCGGAATTAAGCCGCGCCTGACCCCCTCTCGCCAATTTTCCGCGCCGCTGCCATAGGGGCGGAATGGCTGAGCATCTTACCATCGAGGCGTTGCTGACGGGCACGCCCATGCCCTTTCGCGACAGCGACTATAGCGCCATTGCGAAACGGCCTGTGGACGGCGTCGTTCGGATCGGATGGCAGGGGCTTGAAGGGGATTCCGTCGCCGACCCTGTCCATCATGGCGGGTGGGACAAGGCAATCCACCTCTACCCCCAGGACCATTATGATTGGTGGCGCGAACGAAAGCCCGATCATCCGTTGCTTAAGGCCCCCGGCGCTTTCGGCGAAAACATTGCTTCCCTCGGCATGACGGAGGAGGAAATCTGCCTCGGCGATCGCTTCTCCCTGGGCAGCGCGCTGGTGGAAGTCAGCCATGGACGCCAACCCTGCTGGAAGCTCGATCACCGCTTCGGTTCGCGCGACATACTGGCCACCATTGTGAAGACCGGCCGCGCAGGTCTCTATTTCCGCGTGCTGCGCGAAGGGGAGGCGGAAGCGAAAGGGCGCATGGAACTGCTCGACCGTCCTTTTCCCGAATGGCCCATCGCACGGGTCTTTCGCCTGCTGATCGGCGGGCGGCACAAGGTTGAACCCGACGCCGTCCGGGCGCTGGCGGGCATGCCCGTCCTGGCGGAGGTTTGGCGCGACCGCGCGCGTAAGTTGGTGGAATAGCGGGCAGCGCCGCAAATCTCGGCCAAGCCATCTGGTACGCTGCTCGGGCCTTCCCTATAGCTGATCCATGGTATCGACCCAAAAGCAGAAGAAACCCGAAAAAGTCCGGCCCGCCGGCTTCCCCACTCGCGATCAGGTGATGGAATTCGTCACCTCCTCCGATCAGCCCGCAGGCAAGCGGGAAATCGCCAAAGCCTTCGGCCTCAAGGGGCAGGAAAAGATCGCGCTGAAAGCGCTGCTGAAGGACATGGCCGACGAAGGGCTGCTGGACATCGGCCCCGCGCGCGCCTTCCACAAAATGGGCGGCGTGCCAAAGGTCACCGTCCTGCGCATCGTCGATGTCGACGGCACGACCCTCATCGCCACCCCTGAACGATGGGAGGCTGAAGGCCAGCCCGCGCCCCGCCTGCGCGTAATGGAACGCGGCAAGAGGGGCGCGTTGACTATCGGCGACCGCATCCTCGCCCGCACCGAAGAAGCCGGGCGCGGCTGGGTTGCCCACCCGATGAAGAAGCTCGCCAAGGCGACCGAGGAACTGCTTGGCGTGGTGGAAGCGGGGGAGGGTGGCAAGCTGTGGCTGCGCCCCGTCGACAAGCGCATTCGCAAGGACACGCCGATCAGTGACGCGGGCAACGCCAGTCTCGGTGATCTCGTTCTGGCGGAGCCCGTAGGCCGCCCTCCACGCATCAGCGCGCGCGTAACCGACATATTGGGCGATCCCTTTGCCCCCCGCAGCTTCAGCCTCATCGCGATCCACAAATATGGCATTCCGCACGTCTTCCCTGAAAAGGTAGAGGATGAGGCTGTCGCCGCTTCGAACATCGCCCTGAATGAGGACAAGCGCGAGGATTTGCGCCACCTGCCCATCGTCGCGATAGACCCCGTCGATGCACGCGACCATGACGACGCCGTCTGGGCCGCACCGGACGAAGACCCCGCCAACCCCGGCGGCTACCGCGCCATCGTCGCCATCGCCGACGTCAGCTACTATGTCCGCCCCGGCAGCGCCCTCGACAAGGAAGCCCGCAAGCGCGGTAACAGCGTCTATTTCCCTGACCTCGTTGTCCCCATGCTGCCGCACCAGCTGTCATCCGACATGTGCTCGCTCCGCGCCGGACAGGACCGCGCAGCCATGGCCTGCCACCTCACCATCGACGCATCCGGCAAGGTCACCGCCTGGCACTTCACCCGCGCCTTCATCCGCGTCGCCGCCGTCCTGGCCTATGAAGACGCCCAAGCGGCTATAGACGGCACATCTCCCCTCCCGCAGGCGGGAGGGGCCGGGGGTGGGCAAGGCGACACCTCACCAAATCAGCCCGACCTCCTGGAAACCGCCCTAAAACCCCTCTGGTCCTGCTGGAAACTCCTACGCAAAGCCCGCGACAAGCGCGACCCGCTAGCCCTAGACCTACCCGAACGCCGCGTCGTCCTCGATGAAAATGGCAAGATCGTCAGCGTCGCCGTCCGCGAACGTCTCGACGCGCATATGCTGATCGAAGATTATATGATCGCCGCCAACGTCGCCGCCGCCAAGGCGCTGGAAGGCAAGAAGGCCCCCGTCATGTATCGCGTCCACGAACCGCCCAGCCGTGACAAGCTGGTTGCGCTCAAGGACTATCTCGCGACCTTCGACATCGATTTTGCGCTGGGGCAGGTCATCAAGCCCTCAACCTTCAACCGCCTGATTGACCGCATCGGCGAGGCGGAGGAAAAGCCGCAGATCATGGAGCAGATCCTGCGCAGCCAGACCCAGGCCTATTACAGCCCCGCGAACATGGGCCATTTCGGCCTCGCGCTCGGTTCCTATGCGCATTTCACCTCGCCCATCCGCCGCTACGCCGACTTGCTGGTCCACCGCGCGCTCGTCGGCGGCTACAAGCTCGAACTCCCCGCGCCCAAGGGTGGCGCGCTGCCGGACCGCACCTCGCTCAGCGCGGACGATCATGAAAATATGGGCCGCGTCGGCGAGATGATCAGCCAGCATGAACGCCGCGCGATGGAGGCGGAGCGGGAGACGATCGACCGCTATGTCGCCGCCTTTCTCGCCGCTCATGTCGGCGAAATGGTCAACGCACGCATCACGGGCGTGCAGAATTTCGGCTTCTTCGCGACCGTCGAGGGGCTTGGCGGCGATGGCCTCGTCCCGGTGTCCACCATGGGCGACGAACGCTTCTTCTTCGACGAAGCAGGCCGCGCGCTGGAAGGCGTGGAGAGCGGCGACCGCTACACCGTCGGCCAGCATCTCCAGCTACGCCTTGCCGAAGCCGACCCGATCAACGGCTCGCTGCGCTTCGAACTCCCCGACGCCCCACCGCAACGGCCGAGCTTCAAGAAGGACAGAACACGTCCCGGCGCGAAACGCGGCCGCCCCGCAAACATCCGGCACATGGGCGCAAAACGCGGCAAGCACCGCCGCTGAGACTTATTCCAATCCCTCTTCTGCGCACCACCTAACCCCGTTCGCCCTGAGCCTGTCGAAGGGCTTTCCTTTCTAAAAAGAAGTAGAACCGTTGGCTATCGCCGCCCTTCGGGTCGACAAGCTCAGGGCGAACGGAAATAGGAGGCGGTGCCAATCTCTAAAGCATAAACTTTAACTCAGCCGATCGATCGCCTCCGCACTCAACCCGCCCGGAATGACCATGATAGGGCAGGGCAACTTCCCCGCGTCCGCCCCCGCAAAGTGCGACACCAGCGCGCCCGGATGCCCGCTCGCCGCCGCCCCCAGCACCAATGCCGCGACATCGGGCATCTCATCCAGCGTCTCGCGCACCAGCGCCACCGCGTCACCCTGTCGCACGGTAATGCTCGGGCGAATACCGGACTCCTCGGTCAGCGTACCCGCCGCGCTGGTAACGAGCGCCTCGGCCCGCTGCCGCGCTTCATCCTCCATCGTCGCCTGTACCCCGCCCCACTGCACGAACTCGGCGGGCGGCACGAGCGCGAGGATGCGGATAGACCCCGCCGTCTTCGCCGCGCGCCGGGCCGCGAAACGCAGCGCCGTCTCCGCCTCCGGCGATTCGTCCACTACAACCAGATAAGTCCGCATAGCTGCCGCACCCCACGCCAAAATGGGCAGCTCGGTCTCCCGCTGCCTTCCTGTCTGAACCCATCTGGTAAATTATGAACCAGTCTGGTGAAATGTGGCGGATTATCGCCCAAGGCGCAAGGCGCACCCTTGACCCTCCCGCCCAAAGGGTCAAAACGGCTTCCAACGCTTACCCGCCCGGCCGGGAAAAGAAGAGAGGCCTTCACGCATGAGCAAGAAAATCCAGATGCCCGCCTTGTCTCCCACGATGGAAGAGGGGACGCTGGCTAAATGGCTGGTGAAGGAAGGCGACACCGTGTCGTCGGGCGATCTGCTCGCTGAGATCGAGACGGACAAGGCCACGATGGAATTTGAAGCCGTGGACGAAGGCAAGATCGCCAAAATCCTCGTCTCCGAAGGCTCCGAAGGCGTGAAGGTAGGCACGGTCATCGCCATTATCGCCGAAGAAGGCGAAGACCTCGCGCAAGCAGCTGAAGGCGGCTCGGCTCCCGCCCCCAAACCAGCCGCCGCCGCGCCAAAGGCCGACCCCGTGCCCGCCAAGGCAGAAGCTCCCGCCCCCAAGGCGGAGACTGCACCCCAGTCCGGCGACCGCGTAAAGGCCAGCCCCCTGGCGCGCCGCATCGCCGAGGAAAAGGGCCTCGACCTCTCCAGCCTCACCGGCACCGGCCCCAACGGCCGCATCGTGAAGGCCGATCTGGAAGGCGCTTCGGCCAAGGCTCCGACCGCCGCCCCGGCTCCGGCCGCAGCAGCCCCGGCCCCTGCACCGGCCGCCGCGCAGGACTTGGGCATCCCGCACGAAGTCATCAAGCTCAGCGGCATGCGCAAGACCATCGCCCGCCGCCTCACCGAATCCAAGCAGCAGGTCCCCCACATCTACCTCACCGTCGATATTCAACTCGACAAGCTGCTGAAGCTGCGCGGCGAACTCAACGCCGGTCTCGCCAGCCGCAACGTCAAGCTGTCCGTCAACGACCTGCTCATCAAGGCGCTCGGCGTAGCCCTCATCCAGGTGCCCGAATGCAACGTCCAGTTCGCAGGCGACCAGATGCTACAATTCAGCCGCGCCGACATCAGCGTCGCGGTATCGATCCCCGGCGGCCTCATCACCCCGATCGTGACCGGCGCGGACAGCAAGGGCGTCGCCGCCATCTCGAACGAGATGAAGGATCTCGCCACCCGCGCCAAGGACGGCAAGCTCAAGCCGGAAGAATATCAGGGCGGCACCGCCTCGCTGTCCAACATGGGCATGTTCGGCATCAAGCAGTTCGAAGCCGTCATCAACCCGCCCCAGGCCATGATCATGGCGATCGGCGCGGGCGAAAAGCGTCCCTTCGTCGTCGATGATGCACTCCAGATCGCGACCGTCATGTCCGCCACCGGCAGCTTCGACCACCGCGCCATCGACGGCTCGGACGGTGCGCGCTTGATGAAGGTGTTCCGCGAACTGATCGAAAACCCCCTCGGCATGCTCGCCTGATGCGCGCCGCCGACGAGCCGCCGCCGGAGGAAAGCCCGGCGGTACGCGTCATCGCCATGCCCTCCGACACCAATCCCTACGGGGACATTTTCGGCGGCTGGCTCATGAGCCTGATGGACTCGGCAGCGGGTTCGGTCGCAGCCCGCCACAGCAAGGGCCGCGCCGTGACCATCGCGGTCGAAGGCATGACCTTCCTCCGTCCGGTAGTTGTCGGCGACGAAGTTTCGGTCTTCGCCAAGCTCGCTTCGGTCGGCCGCACGTCGATGAAGATCGATGTCGAGGCATGGCGCCGCACCCGCCACGACGATCGATCCTACCGCGTGACTCGCGCCACCTTCACCTTCGTGGCGATCGGTGAAGATCGCCAGCCCCGCACCGTCCCGCCC
>CAMPIM010000122.1 GCA_946886365.1 uncultured Novosphingobium sp. | reverse complement strand
CGGAGTATGCAGGATGCGATCGACGAACAGTGCGCCCGACGCTTTGTCGAATTCATATTTCACAGGCTCGCCGCCAATCGGCACTTCGATGATGACGTTCAGGCTGTTGGGCGGATCGTCGCCAACCGGGATCAGTTCGATATTCATGGACTTCAAGCCTTTTGATGCAAATTGGCGTTGCGGGTGATTATGTCCTTGGTTTGAGCAGCCGATCGAGGCTGCCTTCACCCTCTCCTGATTTTTCGAGGCGCGGATAGCGCAGGCCGCCGGAATAAGCGAGCGTCAAAGTGCGGTAATATCTGTCCTGCTTGACGATGATCTGCATCGGCTTGGCGGCCTTCAGCGCTGCCTTGAACACCTCGCCCGAATATTCGTCCCCGTTGATCGCGACGATCTTCGTGCCGACCGCCAGCCCCGCCTTGAACGCGGCGCTGTCCCAGACGACGTTGGAGACTTCGCCGTCGCCCTTGACGATCAGGCCAACGCCGAAGCTCTGGTCGATATTCTTGCCCTCGGCGGCCTTGGTGAAGGCGTTGGGCGTGTCGCCATAGACCAGCCTGTAGCCGCCCATGGCAAAGCCGCCCTTGGGCGTCTCGCGCGTCGTGCTATCGACATATCGCGCGAAGAATCCGGCCCAGTCATAGGGCGCAACCCCGTTCAGCGTCTTGATGACATCGTCGCGATTATAGACGACCTGACCCCAATCGCCGGGGTTGATGCCAAAGAACGCCTTGGCGAAATCGTCGAGGCCCTTTGCCCCGCGCGTCTGCTTGCGGATGATCGCGTCCGCTTCCAGCCAGATCATCAGCCCTTCATTATAATAGTCCTCCGACCGCTGCCAGCTCGTCCACCCCTTGGGACGGCGAGCGGAAATGATCGGATCGTGGGTGGTGTCCTCCATCGGCCGCCACTCGCGCCCGCGCGTCGTGTCCAGCTTGGCGGCGATATGGGCGTAGGCGTCCAGCGTCTCCTGTTTGGAAAACAGCCCAGACCGCGCGCCCAGCACATAGCCCCAAAATTGCGTCTGCCCTTCATAGACCCACAGAAGATTGTCCTGCATCGGCACGTTGAAGTCGGGCGTCCACAGCAGGTCCGGGCGGCGGAACTTGCCGTCCCAGCTATGGGTGAACTCATGGGGCAAAAGGTTGCGATCGAGCAGCGCCTCGCCATCCCCCCATTTCTTGAAATAGCCCGGCTCGACCTGATTCTCCGAAGATCGGTGATGTTCCAGGCCAATGCCGCCCATTTCGTCGGTGATGGCGAACAGGAAGTCATAATGATCGAAATGATAGGTGCCGAAGAGCGCGCCTGCTTCATCGACCAGCTTCTTGTGCCTGGCGATCTGGTCTGGCTTGGCCTCCAGCTCGTCGGCATCATCGGCGACGATATTCAGCGTAACGTTATGGCCCAGGTCCACCGGCTTGAAATAACGCCCGGCGAATACCGGCGAATCCTGCAATGCTTCATAGTCGATCGTCTCATAGGCGACGGTCGATCCATTCTTCCGCCCGCGCAGCGCGGTGGCCGCCTGCCAGCCTTCGGGATAGGTTACCGTGGCCTGAACCGGAATCTGCCGAGTATAATAGCCCGCCGGATAGAGCGAGACTGACTCCCACTGGATATTCAGCATCTTGGGCGTGACGACGACACGCCCCTGACTGGACTGCGTGGCCGACAGGAACTGGAAGGAAGCGGTGATCTCGCGCGTGCCCTGCGGGACGTCGATGACGAATCCGTAGACGTTGAGCGGATCGCGCTTCCAGCCGACCGGCTTGCCATCGGCGGTGAAGGTCAGGCCGCTGATCTTCTCGATCTGGCCGCGCGGCGCATGGTTGCCCGGCAGCCACTCGGGCACCAGCAGGGTCATTGGGCCGCTCGACGCGACGGGGATATGCTCCTTCACCCGCAGGATTCGTTGAGTCGTGTCGGTCGCGTCCACCTCCAGCCGGATGGTGCCGCCGGGGTAGGGGATGTCGCGCGGCGCGGGGCTGGCGTCATTCACCGGCAGGGCGGCGGGCCTTGACCTCACGGTATCCTGAGCGGCGAGCGGGCTGATGATGGCTGTGGAAAGCAGGAAAGCGGCAGCAAGGCTGCGGATCATGGCTGTCTCCGTGAAAGACGTGGCAGGAATTGCCTCATGAACTCAGCATGACGAACCAAAATCTATGCGTCCACCGCGAAGAACAGCGACGAAATTATCTGACAAAAAAAGCGCGTTTCCTTGAGCCTTCTTTGCCGTTAAAGGCGCATCCCCATGGCGAAAATTGAAACCCCGCGCCCGGTGCGCGGCACGCAAGACATGCTGGGGGGCACGGCGGAAGCGTTCCAGGAACGTTTCGCCCATGTGGTCGCGACCTTCGATCGGGTCCGCAGGCTCTATGGCTTTCATCGCGTCGAAGTGCCGGTCTTCGAAGCAACGGCGGTGTTCGCCCGGTCGCTTGGCGAAAGCACCGACGTCGTTTCCAAGGAAATGTACACGTTCGATGATCGTGGCGGCGACAGTATAACCCTGCGTCCCGAGTTCACCGCCGGGATCGCGCGCGCCTACATCACCGAAGGCTGGCAGCAATATTCGCCGCTCAAAGTGGCGACCCATGGACCGCTCTTCCGCTATGAACGCCCCCAAAAGGGCCGTTTCCGCCAGTTTCACCAATTGGATGCCGAGATCATCGGCGCGGGCGAGCCGGGCGCGGATGTCGAATTGCTGGTCTTTGCCGACCAGTTGCTCCGGGAGCTTGGCGTTTCCGAAGGCGTCACTCTGAACCTCAATACGCTGGGGGACGCGGCCAGCCGTGACGCGTGGCGCGCCGCGCTGGTCGCCCATTTCGAGGCGCATCGCGATCAGCTGTCGAAGGACAGTCTCGACCGTCTGCATCGCAATCCGCTACGCATCCTCGACAGCAAGGACCCGCGCGACCGCCCCGTGGCGGACAGCGCGCCGGATATCGACGCTTATCTGACCGATGAAGCGCGCGACTTCTTCGGCAAGGTGACGGCGGGCCTTGATGCGGCGGGTGTGGCGTGGGAACGCGATGCGCGTCTGGTACGCGGCCTCGATTATTACCGTCACACCGCTTTTGAGTTCATCACCGATCGGCTGGGCGCGCAGGGCACCGTGCTGGGCGGAGGCCGCTATGACGGGCTGATCGAAAATCTCGGTGGTCCCTCGACCCCGGCCGTCGGCTGGGCTGCGGGGATAGAGAGGCTTGCGATGCTGATCGATGCGCCGGAACCTTCCGCGCCCGCAGTGGTCATGATCCCGCTGGGCGAGGCGGCAGAAGCGAAGGCGATTGGCCTGGTCGCTGATCTTCGCCGCGCCGGGATTATGTGCGACATGGGTTTTCGGGGGAATATGAAGAAGCGGATGCAACGCGCCAATGCTTCGGGTGCCGCTTGGGCGGTCATCATCGGCGACGATGAACTGGTTCGTGGCGAAGCGGGTTTGCGCGACCTGCGTTCGGGGGAACAGCAGGCCGTGCCGCTGGCCGAGCTAGTTGGGAAGCTGACGGCTCTTTAATGCAAATCTCCGCCGAACGCATCGCGCAGATCGAAGCGCGCCGGGATGAGGTGCAGGCGTCGATGACGCGCGCCGACCTTGCGCCGGAAGAGTTTGTGCGGCTGTCCAAGGAATATGCGGAGATTGAGCCGGTAGCCCGCGCCGCGCATGAGGTGCGGCGGCTTCGACAGGAGTTGCAGGCCCTCGAATATATGGCCGGGGGCGACAATGCCGATGCCGACGCCGGGATGCGCGAAATGGCGCAGGAGGAAATGCAGCTGATCAAGAGTCAGTTGCCGGATGCCGAACGCGCCCTGGCACTTCAACTGCTTCCCCGCGACGCCGCCGACGCGCGCCCGGCCATGCTGGAAATCCGCGCTGGAACGGGTGGCGATGAGGCCGCGCTCTTCGCCGGTGACCTTTTCCGCATGTATCAGCGCTATGCTGATGCACAGGGCTGGAAGATGGAGATGATCTCCGCCAATGCCGCTGAAGTCGGCGGCTTCAAGGAAGTCGTCGCCAGCATCAACGGCATCGGCGTTTTTGCCAAGCTCAAGTTCGAAAGCGGCGTCCATCGCGTGCAGCGCGTGCCCGTCACCGAAAGCGGTGGGCGTATCCACACCTCTGCCGCGACCGTCGCGGTGCTGCCTGAACCAGAGGAGGTCGATGTGCAGATCGCCGACGGCGACCTCAAGATCGACATCTACCGGGCATCGGGCGCAGGCGGGCAGCATGTGAACACGACCGACAGCGCCGTGCGTATCACGCACTTGCCGAGCGGCATCGTGGTGACGCAGCAGGACGAACGATCGCAGCACAAGAACAAGGCCAAGGCCATGCAGGTTCTCCGCGCCCGGCTTTATGAAGCGGAGCGGGAACGAACGCAGAGCGAGCAAGCGGGTGCGCGCAAGGCGATGGTCGGGTCAGGTGACAGGTCCGAACGCATTCGCACCTATAATTTCCCGCAGGGCCGCGTGACGGATCACCGCATCAACCTAACCTTGCACCGGCTGCCGGAAATATTGGAAGGGCCGGGGCTCGCTGAAATCATCGACGCGTTGATCGCTGAGGATGAGGCCGCGCGCCTCGCTCAGCTGGACGGCATCGGGTGAGCATCGCCCAGGCGCTTCGCGATGCGGCTGCCCGGCTCCACAATGTCAGTGATACAGCGCGTCTCGACGCCGAACTGCTCCTCGCCCATGCGCTGGGCATCAGTCGCAATGAATTGCTGCTTCGCCAGCAAGACCTCACGGTGCCTTCCGGCTTTGGCGCGCTGATCGATCGACGGATTGAAGGCGAACCCATCGCCTACATCACCGGCGTGCGCGATTTCTGGACGATCAGCCTCCGGGTGACGCCCGATGTCCTGATCCCGCGTCCGGACACCGAAACGCTGATCGAGGCCGCGATTGACCATTTCCAAGGGCGCGCACCGGCACGTGTCCTGGACCTTGGCGCCGGATCGGGCGCGCTGCTGCTCGCGGCCTTGGATCATTGGCCGCAAGCGACCGGCATCGGTGTGGACAGCTCCGCCGCCGCGCTCGCCGTTGCCCGGGCCAATGCCGAACATCTCGAGCTTGCCGCGCGCGCAACCTTTCAACTGGGCGACTGGGCTGAGGGGATAGCTGAACGGTTCGATCTCATACTGGCCAACCCGCCCTATATTGAAAGCAATGCCGACCTTGCGGGCGATGTGTTGCATGAACCCGCAAGCGCCCTCTTCGCCGGTCTCGACGGCCTGGACGACTATCGACGTATCGCGCCCATGATCGCCCGGCTGCTGGCCGAAGGCGGCATGGCGGCGATCGAGATCGGCCATGACCAGAGAGAAAGCGTCGCCGCCCTGCTTCAGGAACAGGGACTTGGCGTGGCCACGCGCAAGGACATGGCGGGACATGACCGTTGTCTTGTCGTTACTCGTCCTCCACAGCTTTGAGCGCTCCTGATCCTCGTGCTGATCAGCCTACGAACCGAACGCGCCGGAATTGCTCGGGCGCAAGTGAAATTCGCTTGGTTTATCCCGCCAAAGACACTACATGAGGAGCAGGGACGGCATTATCCTGAGGATCTGCCCTGTGGGCTTAGCCGAGAAAAGGCCGTTTTCCCGCTCCTTCAAAGTCACGACGGCGCTGCTGCGCAGGCGCCTCTGGCAGCGTAAGGGCAAGGGCTGTCGCGCAGCCCCTGTCCGGCGGAGCCCTACCCGGCCTGATAAGCAGGCCGTGCTTTAGGATAGCGACTGACCGATGATTTCAGTGAATGATGGCAAAGTGAACGCAAGGACCAGGTCTTGATCAACAACAGGCAGGCCGGTCGCCGGAATCGCGGCCGGAACAACAATAACGGACGTCCCAGCGGCGGTAACCGGGGCGGTGGCGATAGCGGCAACCGGATTGACAACCGCGCACGCGGCAACGCGGTCCAGCTTCTGGAAAAATACAAGAATATGGCGCGTGACGCCCAGATGGCGGGCGACCGGGTTAATGCGGAATATTATCTGCAGTTTGCCGATCATTATTTCCGCGTGCTAGCCGACAATCGCGCCCGGCAGGAGGAGCAGCAGCAGCGCTACCGCCGACCGGAAGACAATGTCGATTATGAAGGCGATGATTTCGACGCTCCGGAATATGCGGGCGATGATAATCGTGGCGAGCAGCAGCAGCAGCAGCATTTCGAGCGTGGCTATGAAGGCGATCGTCGCCGGGATCAGCCGCGTGATCAGCAGGACAATCGCGACCGGAATCGTCGGGATCGGCCGCGCCGGGACCGCCCTGCCTATGAAGCAGCCGAACGACAGGAAATGGAAGCGCCGGAAGCTCCCGCGCCTGTGGTGGAGCGTTCGCCCGCGCCTCAGCCCGAGGCGGAAGCTGCGGCAGCGCCTGAAGCGCCCCGCGCCCGCCGGGGCCGCCCCCGCAAGGCTGACACAGCGAAGTCAGAGGGCAGCGAAGGACTGGATCTTTCCGTCCTGCCGCCGTCGATCGCTCGTGCCGACAATGACAGCGAGCCAGCCGCAGAGGAAGCGCCGCGCAAGCGCACTCGTCGTGCGCGCCCGGCCGCCGAAGCGGCGGAATGATCTAGCGTTCTGCCTCGGACAGGCGGCGGGATAGAATTAAAGGGAGTGGCGTTCGCGCCGCTCCCTTTTTCATATTCCACCAGTGGCAATTCAGCGCGTGGGCAAAACTCGGGGTCGATGCTGGTCGTCCAGCGCGACGAAGGTGAAGAGGCCGCTGGTAAGGTCGATCTGCTGCTGATCCGCGCCGCGCGTCGCCACCACATCGACACGAATGCCCATCGAGGTCCGCCCGCGGCGTTCCTCATGCGCATAGACTGTCACAATATCGCCCAGCAGCATCGGCGATATGAATTTCATCCCATCGATCGCGACGGTCGCCACCGCGCCTTCGGCCAGTCGGCCCGCTACGATGCCGCCCGCAATATCCATCTGGCTTAATATCCACCCGCCAAAAATATGGCCGTTGGTATTGATCTGGGTGATGCCGGGAACCACCCGCAGAACCAGTTCGCCCCTTTTTTCAGTCATCGATCGATACCTCGTCCTTCAGCGGGTCCATGACCTGATCGTCGTGTCCTGTCCCGCTCGACAGGAACACGAGCGCCATCAATCCGGTCCCTAGCATGAAGGTCAACCAGACCCCGATGATGGTGGCCAGAACCATGTGCAACGGCAGCGGTCCAGCCCATATCCGCAAGCAGACAAGCGCAACGCCGACGCACAGCGCGCCACCGATTGCCATCCAAAACATGATGCGGCGGAACCGTCCCCATGCGGTTGCGGCAATCAGAGGATCATCGAGGCCCTGTTTGTTTCTCATCTCTTTTCTTTGGGGAACGAAAGTGGGATCATCAAGGGACTGAGACATAATGTCTGAACGGCAAGGAGACGGGGCATGACGATCACCGCGATTCTGCAGGGCAAAGGACGCGAAGTCACTCAGGTCCGGCCCGACGACAGCGTTCTTTCCGTGGTTCAATTATTGTCCGAACGGCGGATCGGCTGTGTGCCTGTCGTCGGTGACGGGCAGGTGGTGGGCATCTTTTCCGAACGGGACCTCGTCCATCAAGTCGCGCGGGATGGTGCGGCGGTGCTCGGTCGCAAGGTGAGCGAAGTGATGACGGCGCCTGCCATCACCACGGACGACAAGACGCCGGTAATTCACTGCCTGTCGCTGATGACCAAGAAGCGGGTGCGTCACCTGCCTGTCGTCGTTGACGGAGTCCTTATCGGACTCGTTTCCATAGGTGACCTGGTCAAGTTCCGGATCGACAGCATCGAATCGGAAGCGGCGTCGCTGCGCGACTATATACAGTCGGCCTGATTCAGGCGGCGGCGGGCAGGGGCGGCGCTCGCCGAATCACCAGGCTGACCAGTTCCATCAGCGTGCCGCGCGCACACAGCATCAGCGCGGCCACAAAAGCGAGGCCGCCCGCCGGGACCAGCAGGCTCAATCGCGCCAGCGCCGCCATGGGGGGCAGCTGCGAATCGATAGCCATGACCGCGCCTGCCATCAGGATAGAACAACCCAGCCCCGGAGCCGCCGCCCGAATCAGTTCGGACAACCGGAGCCCCATCGGCCCCCCGGCGAGGCGCGCCGTAACAACCGTCAACACGGGAAAGGCGCCCAGCCACGCCCATGCCAGGCCAATCGCGCCGAACTGAATGCCGATTAGGAAAGCCGCAGGCATGAGAACCGCGCCCACCGCGGCGATTCGCGCGGTCGTGCCGGGCCGTCCCAGCGCATTGCTGACCGGCGCGAACATCACCTGCAGCGTCATGAACGGCATGGCGAGCGCCAGCACTGAAACGAAGGGCGCCATCTCCAGCCATTTTGTCCCGAAAAGCGTTTCCACCAGAGGCCCGGCTGTCACCGCCATCCCCAGATATACCGGACAGGAAATGAGCAGCAGCAGCCGCACCGCCTTGCAGAAGGACCAGGCGATTCGTGCCGGATCCTTCTGCATGCGCGCATAGGCAGGAAAGGCAACGTCATTGAGGGGCGGAATGAATTTCGACACGAAGATCTGCGTGAGGAACAAGGCTTCGGCATAGAGGCCAAGCTGATGCGCGTTGAGCACGCGCCCGCCGATGAAAATATCCGCCTGGCTCTGCACGATCCAGAAAAGCTGGCCGCCCAGCAGCGATGCGCCATAAGCCACCATCGCCCCTGTGCCCCTAAAATCGAAGCTTGGGATCGGCCGGAAGCCGGTGGCGAATATATAGCCCACGGCCTTTACCCAGAATCCTGCCATCGGTGCGAATACCAGCGTCCACACGCCCCATCCCGACAGCGCGCCAGCCAGCGCCACGGCTGCCGACGCTATCGCCGCAATCAGATTGACCAGCGCTGGCCGCTTGAAATCCAGTGCCCGCCCCATCAGCGCTTCGGGAATCGATATGAACGGCGTCGATAGATAAAGCAGCGCCTGTACGCGCAGCAGATCGCCGACCATGGGTTGGTCATAATAGTCCGCCGCCCAGGGCGCGATCAGCAACTGCGCCAGCGCCAGTCCGCCGTTCAGCAGCAGCATGATGCCAAAGGCCTGACGCAGCTTGTGCGAATCGAGCGTCTCCGACTGGACCAGCGCGCTCACCAGCCCATAGCCGTTAAGAAAGGTCGCGAAGTTCAGGATTACCTGCGTCATCGCGAACAGTCCGTAATCAGCGGGATCGAGGAGCCGGATCACCACCAGCGTGACGACCCAGCTGATCATCTGCGACACGATCTGGCTCCCCGATCGCCAGAACAGGGCACTCCTTATCCGCGCGCTAAAGCCCGCATCATTCGCATCGGCATCCTGCAAACCCATTCCGACCCCATTCCTTCACCGCATCGCGCGTCGGATTTGTCCCTAGCCGAGGAAGTCCAAAAATTTCTGAAACAAAAGTGCAAAAACTGTTTGACGGTTCGGAAAGCCACCCATATATGCCGCCTCACCGGACGGAACGACGCCACTGCGGCGCTGAAACGGACGGTCGCCAACATAGACGGGACGCACCTCCCTCGGAACAAGTTTCGAGGAAGAATGGCTGTCCCTCTTAAGTTGTCGGCTCTTTGACATTGTTAGTATGATGAAGGGACATGTGGGCGGCGGCTCCGGGTT
>CAMPIM010000121.1 GCA_946886365.1 uncultured Novosphingobium sp. | reverse complement strand
TGCCAAGGCTGCCCGTGCTTGTGCGATCAACTCCGCGCGCTGCGGAACAATCGTACCATCCGGCGTGACGGATGCCGCTGCAATCGTTAGAACGAGCAGGCTCATTGAATGGGCCTCGCAGATTTCAGGATGGCGTTTACCCGCACGACAAGTTCATCCGGGATGAACGGTTTCGTCAAATAGTCACGAGCGCCCGCGGTCAGCGCCGCCAATATGTCGGCCTGCGCCTTCCGCGACGTCAGCATGACAACCGGCATCCCAGGTCGCTCTTCTGCTAAAGCTCTGAGTACATCGGGACCGGACATTACCGGCATCATGGCATCAAGCACGAGGAGGTCGTATTCCCCTCCTCGCGCTTCCCGCAGCGCAGATGCGCCATCTTGCCTGATTGTCACATCGTGACCTGCCGCTTCAAGCTTGAACCGAACCAGTTCGCCCAGCAGATCGTCATCGTCTGCGACCAGGATATGCGCCACCTGACCTGTTCCTCTTTCTCGCCGATCCCTTAAGTATCAGCTACGTGCCACTAGTGCGAAAAATTTCTTTTCTTAACAATGGCTAAACCACCATTTTGGTTCAATTCGCCGTAGCGGAAAAACGTTCTGGCAGACTTGCCATGCTTTGTGGAAAGCTGATTTGGGCGCTGGGGCGAGAAATTGAAACGGCGCGACAAGGTCTGCCGTGCCCCCGAAGTGGACGACGCATCCGACAAATTGGATGTCGGACGCGCCATGATTTAACAGCGAGTCTCGAACTGCTCAGTTAATGTGCCGCACGCCCCAAAATGATGCGGAATTCGCTCACCAAAATTTACAAATCGAGTAGAAAGCTCTTCTTTTTTACATCAAAAGTTCTATTTGTGAGGGGCGTATCGCATTGGGGCTATTGCAGATGATCGACCTGTCACCTCAACCTCAGGATGAGACTTCCGACGGGGCAGAACTTCAGTCGGGGCCGCGTCACGATACGGCCGTTCGGACCCGCCCCGCAGAACCTCATCATCGCGCGGGGCTGTTCACCCATGAAAGCGCCGAGGCGAGCGTGCAGTTTTTATCGCGTTGGGCGGGACCGATTGCCCTGGCCGGGACTCTTGCCCTTCTCGGGTGGTGGTTCGTTGCCTGATTCGCGAAAATGACGGCGTGATTCGAACAAGCGCTTCGTAAGTGCGGTAAATTTTCGCTTGCACATTTCGGCCATTGAATTTCGGGTCGTCGCAGATGTGGGGCGCCGTACCTTCCCATCCTAACGGATCATCGGAAAAGAGCATCCGAGCGTCCCAGCAATGATTGCCAGCCCGATGCAATTATGTCCTGCTGCTCCGCAACATAATCACAAGGCAGCGGATGCCTGATGCACACATTCGTCCTTCAGGATGAAGCGTAGTTGACGTCAGGACACGAAAAGGGTTGCAGATGTCGAAAATCGATCTGGCGATCGAGGGGTTTCCCGGTCGCCAGCCTACAACATCCGCCGTTCAGCGGAACGTAAGGCTTTGGCTGTGCCTATTGCTCGTGGCAGCGGACATGGCCGCTCTCGCAACTGGCTTTGGTCTTGGCTTGCGCGCGGCTGGCGTGCCCTTGCTCTTCTCGGGACTATGGCAACCACTTGGCGGGGGCATGATCGTCTACGGCATCGTCGCCTTCCACAATCAGGCATTCAATCCCGTCTGCCTGACTCAATTAACGCCCAGCTTGCGCAATGCATCGCTTGCGCTGGCTGGGACGCTGCTGATCTTCCTGCTCACGGTTTTCTCGCTGAAGGCGACCGGTCATCTTTCGCGGCTGGGCATTTCGGCGGGCATTCTTTGCAGTGCGACTCTGTTGGTTATGCAGCGCCTGGTTATCGTTCGCACGGTGCGTAGACATTTGAGCGACAATTTATTCGCACAACTGATGATCATCGATGGAGGCATGATTCCTGAAGATGTCAGCGGCATGGTAATTGTCGATGCCGAAGGTGCAGGCATCAAGGCAGACCTCGACGATCCTTATATGTTGCACAGACTAGGCACCTTGCTGCGCGACTTCGACCGCGTGGTCATATCCTGTCCTGCCGATCGCAAGACGGATTGGGCTCAAATGCTCAAGGGCGGCAATATCCTGGGCGAGATCATCGTGCCGGAACTGGATTCGATGGCGCCCTTGGCTGTGCAAACTTACCGCGGCGTTTCCACTCTCGTCGTGGCGCGCGGTCCTCTGAATCTCGCAAACCGCGCGCAAAAGCGGCTTTTGGATATTGCCATCACCGTACCGCTGCTGATCGCACTGACGCCCTTGCTGGTTGCGATCGCGATCGCAATCCGGCTCGATTCGCCCGGCCCCATCTTCTTCAAGCAAGAACGTATCGGCCGCGGAAATCGACTGTTCCACATTCTGAAGTTCCGAAGCATGCGCGTTGAACAATGCGACGCCGCTGGCGCCTCATCCACACGACGGGATGATGATCGCATCACTCGAGTAGGTGCGTTCATCCGCAAAACCAGCATCGATGAACTGCCTCAACTGATCAATGTTCTGCTAGGCGAGATGAGCCTAGTGGGACCGCGTCCTCACGCTCTGGGCTCGACAGCGGAAGAACAGCTATTCTGGCAAGTCGACCGCCAATATTGGCATCGCCACGCACTAAAGCCGGGCATCACGGGTCTTGCTCAAATCCGCGGATTCCGTGGCGCTACCGAGACGCGCCGAGACATTCTAAATCGGGTAGAGGCTGACCTGGAATATCTCCACGGGTGGAGCCTGATGCGCGACATCGCTATCCTGATCGGTACATTCAACGTCCTGATTCATCGCAATGCTTACTGAGGGGCAGGCGGTATCGCCCTCTACGTAGGATTTTTGCACCACCTCATTGAATTTGCGACGGAATGAGTGACGATCGGCGCGTACGTGAACTATTTGTTAAGCGCAAAATAGGATATGTCTGCTATCTCGAACAGGGCGGACAAATCACGTGGCAGACGATCTTGCGCCGGTTGCCGTTGCGCAACATTCTTCCTTTGATAGCAACAAGGATTGTGCGCCCAAACTGGTGTACTCATCCTTCGCGGATCGCGCCGATCGCGGCGTCGAAATTCTGTCCCGTTGGGCAGGGATCGTCACCTTCGCAGCTGCAACCTGTTCGATCATCTGGTATTTGCTCTGACCAAGACTCAGCTTAATCTTGCTGCCAGATGAACAGCGTCCGGTTTGATACCTTGCTGGCAGATTAACAGCCCTCAACCGCGACAAAGCGCCGATGATCGCTCGTTTTCACGATGAAACGAAGCGTGGCATAGTCGCGACAAGCTGCATGTTAAGAGGTTCGTTTTGCGCGCAAAGGCGCCTAGCATGCCCTGATTGCTGCAATGCAATAAAGGGTTGCACATTTGGTTATCACTTACACTCCACATTTTTGGAGGCGCTTTAACGCGCCTGCAAGCCATGATCTTTCTCCGGTCGCGCGGGCGGTTGCCGCAGCCATAAGCTGTGCTGCGCTCACTGCTCTGCCCTGTCCGGTCAGCGCTCAGACGGCTACGGTCGATGACGCTTCACGGCTCAAGACGATGGGCCTCCATGCGACGGCTGGCGTCGACCTTCTATATGACGACAATGTTTATCGTGTGGATGATCGGCTGGAGAATCCCACCGACGACATCATCGTAACGCCTTGGGCTGAACTGACTTATGGGAAGCCGATAGGACGACATGACCTGCTGCTGAGAAGCCGGGTTGGCTATGATCGGTTTATTTCAGAAGGGCAGCGCAGCAAATTGCGGCTCGACGCCGAAGCGAAGGCAGTCATTCGTTTTGGCGCGACCTGTTCCATCACGCCAGTTGCATCTTACAGGCAACAGCGTGCCGATTATGGCGACATCAATCAGCAGACGGAAAATCTGCAGCGGTTCGCCACTTTTGGCGCAGACCTGAGTTGCGAGCGCCCGGGCTTGTTCCCGGTGGCATCCTACCGCCGCGACATGACCCGCAACGATAATGCCTTCGATTATGCGGATCAGACCAGCGACACATTTGTTGCCGGGATCGGCTATAACATGCCGAGCCTGGGTACGCTGACAGCCTTTTACGAGCGCGTGAACAGCGATCGGAACAAGCTTGGCATCGAAAATCGAACCAACAGTTATGGCCTGCGGTTCAAACGTCAGGTGTCGCCGATCACACAACTTGATGCCGAGGTGCGCTGGCTGGATGTGAGCAGCGATTCGGCAGCCGTTGGCAATTATAATGGCCCAGGCTGGGATGTGAGTATTTCGACCAGCATCGTTCCCCGGCTCAAACTGACAGCGACGACAGAACGCAGCATTGTTAACGACAGCCTGATAGCCAGTGGTTTTGCCATCCGGACCAGATATCGACTGGAAGGCGATTTCACCATTTCGGAACTTACCTCTGCCGGACTCTACGGCGAACTGGAGCGGCGAAGGTTCCGCCAGGACGCCGCTTTGCGCCCATTTTCCATAACCGCCGACCGCAACCAGCGGTTCGGAGCAATGCTGAAACGCAAGTTGTCGGATCGCGTCGACATCTCGCTCGATGCGCAACGCTACAAGCGGCGCACCGATACGGATGTCGCCGAATATAGCGGAACCCAGGTGACGCTGGGCACAGCGATCCGATTTTGACCTCGAACATAAAGGAGCATGAACTGTGAAAGCAGAGGCTCTCCTGACCAGCTTCTCGATCTTCCTTGCAGTCGCCGCGGCAGCACCCGTTGGCGCGCAGACGGCCGAAATGGCGGTCACTACCGCGACGCCGTCGACTAAGCCCCAAGCTGATGCAGGCTATCAATTGGGGCCGGACGACGAAGTGAGGATTGCGATCTTCGGTCAACCAGACCTGTCATCCACGACCCGCATCAAGGAAGACGGCACCGTTACACTCGCCTTGATCGGCCCGATTCAGGCGCGGGGCAAGACGACGTCGCAACTGGCTCAGGCAATCGCAGCCAGTTACGCGAGCGGAGGCTTCCTCGCCAATCCTTCGGTCAACGTCGAGGTGAGCAATTATGTCAGCCGCTTCGTCACTGTTCTGGGCAATGTGCCCCAAGCGGGCAATTATCCGCTGGATCGCAACTATACGGTCGCGTCGATGCTTGCCAAGGCTGGGGGCTCGACCAAGGACGGTGCCAACGCCGTCATCCTGACGCCAGCCGATGGCAGCGGCGCCGTCCGCATCTCGCTCGCCGACATGGCTGTCGGGGGCAGTCGCCAGCTGAAGCCTGGGGACATCCTGTTCGTCCCGCCAGCCGAGAAGGTCTATGTCTACGGCCAGGTGCAGCAACCTGGCGCCTTCTCGTTCGCGCCGGGTCAGAGCTTCCGCCAAGCGCTCGCGCTGGCGGGAGGGCCGACGCTAGCAGGTTCTACCAAGCGCATAAAAGTACGCCGGGGAGGCAAGGAAATACAGGCGAACCTGGATGACCCGTTTCAGCCTGAAGACGTCCTCATCATCCGGGAGAAGGTGTTTTGACGACAATCGATCATGGCTTCGCGCAGGATCGGTCCAGCGGCATGCGGGACTGGTTCCTGTCTTTTCGCCGCAGCACGGCACGTACCGAGACTGCCAATGGTGGGCCTCGCGCGGCAATGGCTGAGCCGCTGCTGCTCGACACGCCCGTGGCGCCGGGGTTCCGGCAACAGCAAGATGAGGTGGCGGATGCACCGCGCGCCCTTTCGATGGGGGCGATGGCGTCGCCCCTGAAGCCCATCAGCTTGCGGCGGGATTCCATCTACAGCGCTTTCAGCACGGCGATGCCGGTGACGGATCGTCATGGGCTGGCGGGGCGGAATAGCGAGCTGGAAAAGCTGGTCGAGGCCATTGTTGTTCAGCGCAAGCATGCCGTCATTTTTGGGACGCGGGGGTCGGGCAAGACTTCGTTGGCGCGGGTTTTTGGCGATCTGGCGGATGAGGCCGGTTGCGTCGCGCTTTATGGATCGGCGAGTGGCGACGCTGACTTCGATGCGTTGTTTCGGCCTTTCCTGAACGAATTGCCGATGAGTGGGGCGGGCCAGGAAAAAGCGCGGAAATTAATGAATGAAACCATTGATGGGACGCGGTTGGCGAACCTGTTGGTGGAAGACGTACGGCAGCGTACGATTTTGATCCTGGATGAGTATGACCGGGTCCGGTCGGATGAGGCGAAGTCGGATGTCGCGACGCTGCTGAAGTTACTGACTGACATTCATTCGCCGGTTCAGGTGGTGCTGGTGGGCATCGCGGGGGATGTGGATGGGCTGATCGCGGCGCATCCTTCACTGCGGAGGCATATCGCGCCGCAACGGGTCGCGCCGATCCCCAAGCTGGAGCTGGAACGGCTGCTGATGAGTTGCGCGGACAATGCGCGGCTGAGCCTTGACCCCGACGCGCTCGATGCGCTGGCGGGCGCGGCGATGGGGTCGCCCTACCATGCGCGGCTGTTCGGCATGCAGGCGGCGCTCGTCACCGAGTCCGCTGGACGCGAGCGCATGACGCTGGCCGACGTGGAGCAGGGCCTCGCGTCTGCACTCGAAGATTGGGCGGAGATGAGCGGGGCGACCCATGCGCTGTTCCGTCGCGTGTTGTGGGAAGCCAATGCGAGCCGACGGATGATCGCGCTCGCAGGCGTGGCTGCTTCGCAAATGTCGGTCATTTCCTATGATCGGCTGGTTCGGCTGGGCCATGAGGTGTTGGGCGGCGGATCGATCAATGAAGGTCAGGCGGCCGATGCAATGCGGCGGCTGGAACCCGCACTCACGCCAATGCCCGGCGGCGAGCTGTTCATGTTTGAAGACACGCTCGCGCCCCAGTTCCTGTTGTTGATGGCGAAGCAGCCGGTGCCAGCGACGCCCCCTGCCCCCACCCCCGCCGAAGAGATGCGGGCCATGTTGCGAGGAGTTGACGGGCTATGACCATGAACCCGATCGATCTGCTGTCGGCCGTACAGGCGCGATGGCGGACGGCGGCGCTGCTGGGCGGCGCGCTGTTCCTCATCATCGCCATTCTGGCTTTCGTCCAGCCGCGCCAATATGCGGCGACAACCTCGCTACTGCTGGACCTGTCGCAGACGGACCCCACGGACGCCAACAACCAGCCCGGCGTTCGCGTCGAGGTGGATAGCATCCTGGGCACGCAGACCGATGTCATCCGATCCGCCAAGGTGATCAATGCCGTGGCAAAGGAAGCCGGTTTCGTCGATGCCCTGCCCAAAGACATTCCGCTCGACGCGCGCGTGCAGCAAGCCGCCGACCGGGTGCGGGCCAATCTGACCGTAACGACGGGTCGTCAGAGCAATGTGCTGCAACTGCAATATCTCGATGCCGACCCGGCGGTAGCGGCCAAGGTCGCGAACCTTGCCGCCCAGATTTACATGCGCGAGCAGGTCGAACTGCGCGCGTCCCCCGCGCGCGGTTCCGCCAAATGGTTCGACGAGCAGACCCAGGAAGTGCGCCGCCGCTACGAACTGGCGCAGAAACGGCTGTCCGATTTCCAGCGGGCGCATGACATTATCGGCATCAACCGCATGGACCTTGAAGCCGAGAAGCTGAAGAACATGTCCTATCAGCTGACGCAGGCGCAGGCCGAGGCGGCGGCGGCGCGATCCAAGGCGGGCGCAGGTTCCGTTTCGGACATTGAAGGATCGCTGATCGTCCAGAATTTGCAGGAGCAGGTCGCGACCCAATCGGGTCGTGTTTCGGAGCTGTCGAAGACACTGGGTCCAAACCACCCGAGCATGGTCGCGGCGAACGCGCAATTGTCGGAACTGCAATCCAAGCTGGCGTCTGCGCGATCGAGCCAGGCGGGCGCGGTGAATGCGAACAGCGTCGCTGCAAACCGCCGTGAAGGCGACCTTAAGTCCAACATGGCGGGTCAGGAAGACCGCATGATCCGCATGTCCGACGTGCAGGACCAGTTGATGGTCATGCAACGGGACGTGGATGCCGCACGACAGACCTACGATACGGTTCGGCAGCGCTTCAACGAGGCCACGCTGAAAAGCCAGATCTCGCAGCCTAATGCCAGCCTACTGGATGAAGCATCCGTCCCGCTGTTGCCAGCCAAGCCCAATCTGATGCTGTGGCTGATCGCAGGGGTCGCCCTGGGCCTGATCGGCGGGGTGGCGGCAGTCGTGATCGCCGAGATCCTGAAGCCTCGCGTTCGATCCGCCGCTGGTGTCGCAAAGGCGACCGAAGTTGAAGTCATCACCGAACTGCTGCCGGTCCCGACCCGGAGCGGCTGGTTCCTCAATCGGCAGGAGGCCGCATGAGACTGCGTTCCACGGCAGGCGCCCCACCCCAGTTAATGCCCGGCGGCGGAACCGCTGCGCTACGCCCCAGAGGGCGGGACAAGCAGAGCTTTGCCAAGCTGGCGGTGGATCACGGGTTCCTGGCGGAATCCGACGTCACCCGCGTTGACATGCATGCGCGTGAGCATGGCCTTGCCTTCCACGAGGCAGCTGTTGAGATGGGCGCGCTGGATACCGAGGCGGCAAATCTGCTGGCGGCTCTGGCAGGCGGCTTTTCGCTATTGCCAGCGGGTGACGAGCGGATCGACCCGGCTGTGGTCGCGGCCTTCGACCCCGCAAGTCCCTACGCGGCCAAGGTCAGGACGATCCGGGCGAAGATGCGGGCAGCCGCGAAGGCGGGCGATCCATCCGCACTAAGGCTGGCGGTGCTGTCCGTGGATGCGGGGGACGAGGCGGCGGTCATGGCCGCGAACCTTGCCGTCGTACTCGCGCAGATGGACGGGCAGACGATGTTGATTGACGTCGATATGGGCAACCCGTCGCTCGACCGTCTGTTCCGGATAGCGAACAAGGCGGGTTTGGCGGAGCAGTTGATGGGCAGCGCGGCCCTGCTGCCAGCGGCCAAGACCGCGATCGAGGGATTGTGGCTGATGACCGCAGGGCGCGCCTCCGGCAGTGCGTCGAGCCTGATCACACGTGGGCCGCTGGCCGACACGGCCAATGGATGGGGCCTTAAGGAAACTTCGATGCTGTTCTACCTTGCCGAGCGCAAGGGCGAGCAGACGCCGGTCGGCAGCATTTTGGCGGGCTTCGACGCGGTGGTCATCGTGGCGCGGCGTGGCGATACCGCCATCGCAGATTTGCGCCGCATCATCGATGATCTGGACCGGCAGGGCGTGCCGATCGCCGGGACGGTCATTGCATGAGTGCAGAGCGAGCCCTCCCCCAGCCTTTTCCGTCCGTAGAGCCGCTAGACAAGAGCGTGCCGGTCGGCGGCGTGCCGGTTTCCACCCTCTCGCTTGATGCCCTGATCACGAAGATGGTGCGTGAGGCGCCGCTACGCCGAATGCAGAAGGAAGCGCCGTTGCTGGTGTTTGACTGCAACGGACAGGGGCTGTCGATGAACGCTCTCGATGCGAACTTTCGCGCGGATCTGGCTCAGGCGGACCTGATCCACGCCGATGGGCAAATCATCGTCATGGCGTCACGCTGGTTCAGCAACACGCCGATCGCCGACCGGTCGAGCACGACCGACATGTTCATAGACAGCCTGCCGCAGGCAGCAGCGGGCAATGTCCGCTATTATCTGCTGGGCGGCGAGGAGAAGGTGAATGCCGAATGCGCGCGGCGGATCACCGATGCGACGCCGGGCCTGAAGCTGGCCGGGCGGCGCAATGGCTTCTGGAGCGCGGAAGAGGAAGATGCGCTGATCGAGGAGATCAACGCGGCGGCGCCGGACGTGCTGTGGGTCGGGACGGGAAAGCCGCGAGAGCAGTCCTTTTGCGTCCGCAACCGGCACCGGATCAAGGCGGGGTGGATCGTCACTTGCGGCGGCCTGTTCAACTATGTGACGGGTGACTATCCGCGTGCGCCGATGTGGATGCAGAATGCGGGGCTTGAGTGGCTGCACCGGATGGTCACACGGCCCCGGCAGTTGGCCTGGCGCTACATCACCACCAATCCCCATGCGCTATGGCTGATCTGGAAGCATCGCCATGGCTGATGGGACAGCGGTTGCGCAGGCC
>CAMPIM010000120.1 GCA_946886365.1 uncultured Novosphingobium sp. | reverse complement strand
AGCTCGCGCCGGGCGTGACGGCGGAGGAAGTCGCCGCTAAGACCACGGCTCATTATTTGAGCTGAGGAACGCGGCATGAGCCTTGAGGGCACCTATGACGAAGGCAATGTCTTTGCACTGATTCTTCAGGGGAAGATCCCTTCGACCAAGCTGTATGAGGATGCGCATACATATGCCTTCCTGGACATCCAGCCGCAGTCGAAGGGGCACAGCCTGGTCATTTCCAAATGGTCGAAGGCGCGCAACATCCTGGAGATCGAGGATGAGGCGCTGGCGCAGGTGATGGCCACGGTGAGGAAAGTCGCCAAGGCGACGGCCAAGGCGCTCGATCCCGACGGCATCCATGTCGCCCAGTTCAACGGCGCGCCTGCCGGGCAGACCGTGTTTCACCTGCATTTTCATATCGTGCCGCGCTGGCAGGGTGGGCCGATGGGCTTTTCCGCCCATGCCCAAGGCAATTTCGCTGATCCCGCTGCTCTTGAAGCGCTGGCGGAAGAGATACGTGGCGCATTCTGAGCCGCGCGCGAATTTCATGACCAAGCCGATGGAGACGCGCTGACATGGCGCTGAAACCGTTCAAGGCACCGGGCGCCCGGCTGGCGTTGCGATCGAAACCAGCAAGAAGCTATGTCGCGGCTGCGGATGGCAAGGCGGAGATCATCCTCGACATCTCGCGCCTATTGTCGCGCAGCTTCCATGCAGCGCCGACCGGCATCGACCGGGTCGAATATGTCTATGCACGTGAATTGCTGGAGCGGATACCGGATCGGCTGGCCTTTGCCGCCGTGCATCCGGCGGGCGGCTATTATGGGCGGCTGAACAGTGCGGCGGTGCGTCAGTTTCTGGCGTTCACGGCGGCGCGTTGGCGCAACAGCAGCGCCAAGGATGAGGCGGCGAGCCGCGCCGCGGTGATCCGGCACCTGATCGCGCTGCGGCCCCGCCCCGTGCCCCGTGCCCGTAGCCCGCGCGTCTATCTGCAAGTGTCGCCCCATCATCTGGACGACCCGGCTCAGGTCGGCGCGATACTGCGGGCGGAAGGCGCGCGTTTCGTGACGCTGGTGCATGATGTGATCCCGCTCACTCATCCGGAGTTCGCGCGGCCGCAGGGGGCGGAGGAACATCGGCGGCGGATACGCACGATCGATCGCTATGCCGATGGCATCATCGGCAACAGCCAGGCGACAATCGATGCGCTGGGGCCGTTTATGACGCGGAGCCTGGAAGGGCGCAGCCTCTGCGTCGCCCATTTCGGCTCTGACCCGCCCGACATATTCGGGGGCGAAGGCCATAATGTGCCGTCGCGGCCTTATTTCGTTTACATCTCGACCATCGAGCCGCGAAAGAACCACCTGCTGCTGCTCAATCTGTGGCGGCGTCTGGTAGAGCGGTTGGGCGATCGGGCTCCGGTGCTGGTGCTGATCGGCCGTCGTGGCTGGGAAAATGAGAATGTCGTCGACATGCTGGAGCGGGCGGAAATCCTGCGCGGCCATGTCATCGAAGCGGGCAGCGTGCCGGACACGGAAATGCACGCGCTGGTCGCGGGGGCGCGGGCGATGCTGATGCCTTCGTTTGAGGAGGGGTTTGGCATTCCGGTGATCGAGGCGCTGTCGGTGGGCGTGCCAGTGATATGCAGCGATATCGTCGCGCATCGGGAGGTCGGGGGAGAGGCGCCGGACTATCTCGATCCATTGGACGGGCTCGGATGGATGCGGTTGATCGAGGCCTATGCGCTGCCGGATGCGCCCGAGCGCGAGGCGCAGATGGCGCGTATCAAGGCGTGGCGCGCTCCGCAGTGGCGAGACTATTTCGACATCATCATGCAATTGCTGGACGATGTGACGGCTAGCGCGCCCGCTTGACGTCCCTGCCGGGGGTGCGCATGAAAGTTTTGTGGACAATTGCTTTTCTGCCGGGTGCGGACGGGATTTGACGAAGTGACGCCGCTGCCCTTCCTGCGATCGCCGCCCTTTCCCGGAATTGCTCCGCGCGTGGCGGCGGTGAGTGTTCTGCGGGAGCAGGCGGGTGAGCTGGACGAGGTTCCGGACAGCGTTATCGACCAGATCGCGGCGGCGCGGGTTGGAGGGGCCTTTTGGGGTCGCCAGCGCGAGGGCGTGAGGCTCGTCGCGCGAGCGGGGTGCCGTTTTCCCCGCGAGGGCTTGGAGCGCGATGAGATCGTCATTCTGCCAGCGCGGCCTTCCGGCAAACAATATGATCCGTGGGCGCTGGTGGCGCAGGCGCGCTCCGTCCACGCGGCCGCCGACGATGAGCTGGCGATCATTGCGGGGATGCTGGGCGTTGCTGTGCATGGACCTGATGGGGAAGTGATCGCGCCTGAACGGCTTCGGCTGGCGGCAAAGCGAGCGGTCGCGGCGGCCAGCTACCGGGATTGTTTCAGCGGCCAGGTGGTGGGCGTCGAGCAAGCCGTCGCGCAACTGGCGGAGTGGGGCCGCCATCTGCAAGGCAACCGGCATATCACCGCCGCCAGCGGCATAGCCTTTTGGAAGCGCGAAGCGATGCGGCGGTTCCTTTGGGACGGGGTGCGTTCGCCGCCCTTCCTTTCCCCACGCGCCGGGGTGCGGCGGGCAAGGCGCGAGGGCGGAGCGCTGGCGGTGTGGCCCTCTCGGGTGCCATCGTCCTTGCAGGCCGACGCGCCGGACATTGCGGTTGCGCGGGTGGAGGATGGCTTCTTGCGGTCGAAGGGGCTGGGGGCTGCGCTGACGCCGCCGGGGTCGGTGGTCATCGACCGGTCTGGCATTTATTATGATGCGGGCGGGCCGAGCGATCTTGAGACGTTGCTTGCAACACATGCTTTTTCACCTGCGCTAGTGGAGCGCGCCGGTGGGCTCCGTGCGATGATCAGGGCGTCTGGCGTCACCAAATATGGACAGGATGGTGGGCAGATGCCGAGCCTCCCCAGCGCCAAGCGCACGGTATTGGTCGTCGGGCAGGTGGAGGATGACCTGTCGGTGCAGCTCGGCGGCGCTGGGGTCGAGGGCAATCTGGGCCTGTTGAAGCGGGCGCGGCGGGCTGAGCCGGATGCCCATATCATCTACCGGCCCCATCCCGATGTGCAGGCCGGACTGCGGCGCGGGCATTTGAGCGACGCCGTCGTGCATGAACATGCCGACGCGCTCGATTGTGGCGCACCGCTGATGACATTGGTGCAGGCGGTGGACGAAGTGCATGTGCTGTCATCGCTCACCGGGTTCGAGGCACTGCTGCGAGACCGGCCTGTCACGGTGCATGGCATGCCATTCTACGCCGGATGGGGCCTGACGCGAGACCTAGCCGAGCCCAATCCGCGTCGAGGGCGCAAGCTGACGATCGACCAGCTTGTGGCGGCCGCCCTGATTCTCTATCCGCGTTACCTCGACCCGGTAACGGGTCTGCCCTGCGGCCCCGAAATCATGGTGGAGCGTTTGGGTAGTGGATCGACGTCATCAATTTCATGGCTGATCCGAATGCGGACGCTACAGGGGAAAATTAGAAGATTTATGACTTTGTCTGCCGAGCATCTCCATGGCTGACGGCCAAGCCAAAACCTTCCTTTTTCTTCAGGGACCGCATGGACCCTTTTTCGCGATGCTGGCGGACGCCTTGCGGGCGCGGGGGCATGGCGCACTGCGGATCAACATCAACGGCGGCGACAAGGTCGATTGGCCGAGCGAAGCGACCGATTATCGCGGGTCCTTCCGCAACTGGCCGCTCTTCTTTGACGATTATATCGTCCAGCATGGCGTCACCGACCTGATCCTGTATGGCGATTGCCGCCCCTATCATGCGTCCGCGCACAAGATGGCGCGGCTGCGCGGCTTGCGCGTCCATGTGCTGGAGGAAGGCTATATCTGGCCGGATTTCATGACGTTGCAAGAGGACGGGGTGAACGGCAATTCAACGTTGCCGCTCGACCCGCAATGGTATCTGGATCAGGCGCTGGGCCTGCCGCCGGAGGGCGGGCGGGAGCCGCAAATTCCTTCGACCTTCCGCAGGCGCGCGGTGAATACGACGCGCAACGGGCTGGCG
This sequence comes from uncultured Novosphingobium sp., assembly GCA_946886365.1. The sequence goes on along the minus strand of CAMPIM010000120.1, from coordinate 6,073 downwards.
TCGGCGATGATGTGGCCGGTCTTTCCCTTTTACCGGACGCATCGGCCGCAAAGCTTCCTGCTGGAGGCGGCGGGATGGTTCAAGAAGCTGATGCTGCGAAAACGGGATGTGCGTTTGTCGCGGACCCAGTGGGACGAGATTAAGGACAAGCCCTATTTCGCCCTGCCGCTACAGCTGGATTCGGACTATCAGATTCGCGTGCATTCGCCCTTCGGCAATATGCGCGCGGCTTTGAGGTTCGTGATCAAAAGCTTCGCGCGATATGCGCCCGAGGGCACTAACCTGTTGGTGAAGCGGCATCCGCTGGATTCGGGATTGGTCGCCTGGGAGCGGCTGACGCGGCGGCTTGCCTCTCGCTATGGGGTGGCGGATCGGGTCTATTATCTCGCGGACCTCGATATCGCGCAGGTGGTCGGGCGGTCGCTGGGCGTGGTGACGGTCAACAGCACGGTCGGCACGCTGGCGCTGAACAAGGGCAAGCCGGTGCTGGTGCTGGGACATGCTGTCTACAAGGTGCCCGGCGTTGTTTATAGGGGGACGCTGGACGAATTCTGGCTCGATCCGGGCGCGCCGGACCAGACTCTCTATGCGGCGTTCCGCCGGGTGCTGATCGACCGATGCCTGATCCGGGGCGGCCTGCTAAGCGATCAGGGCCTCGATATGCTGGTGAACAATGCCGTGGAGCGGCTTTGCGACGAGAGGCAGCAGGGGGAGCGCCGTTCGGATGGACCAGTGCGGCGGATCAATCTTGCGCGGGTCAGCTGAGGACCGGATTCGCGCGCCGCGTAGGGCGTTGTTCAGATAGCGGGTGAAGGCTGCATTGCGGACGGGAGGCCGCGCGCGGAGCCATGCTAGCGCGACGATGGGACGCCATCGGGAAAGCTGATCGGGCGTGACGCCGCTTTGCCTTTGATAGGCGAGGCCAAACTGACGGGCGGCCCAGTCGCGCCAGATGTTGGTGATGGGGTCGGCAGGGCCTTCGCCGAACCGCATCAACATCTCGCTCCTGACGGCATCGGCGGCGGGCACGCCGATCGCGGCCTTCGCCCAGTCGAGGACGACCAGCCCGTTATCATTGACCAGAATATTGTCGATGTGGAAGTCGCCGTGGAGGAGCTGATTGCCCTCTGGGAGGCGAGCGAGGTAATCGGTGGCGGCGCGCTTGAGCCGATCGGGCGCCGGGCCATATTCGATATCGGTTTTAAGCACGGACTTAACCGTGCGCAGTCCGGATGCCGAGCGACCGTGCATCTTATGGAAGAGGCGAGCCATGTCCCGGAGGAGGGAGGCCGCCGAGAAGGGCTTCTTGCGAATGGCTCTGGCGACGGATGGGCCGTCTATCTTTGGATAGATGAGGGCGCGTTTGTCATCGACCTCGACGCGCGCGCGGGGTGCGGCGGTGGGGAGGCCGAGGGAATCGGCCAGCGTGGCAGCCGCCCTTTCGCGCTCGATCATTTCCTCGGACACGGCAGGGTGGAAAATCTTGATGACCTTTCCGTCGCCAATCTGAAAAACCTCCGAGCTCTGGCCCCGGTCGAGCAGCAGCCAATCGCTTCCCATTTCCAACGACATGTGCTGCATCATTTCCTCACTTCCGTGCATTTGCCGATCGCTCAATTGATGATAGCTGCGCCGACATGGAGTCCAGGAGCTTGCCCAAATGAAAGAGTTGATCGCCTTTGATCTCGACGGAACGCTGGCGGAAAGCAAGCAGCCTTTGGGCGAAGAGATGGGGGAGGCGCTGGCTGACCTGATGACGGTCGCGCATGTTTCCGTGATTTCCGGGGGTGACTGGCCTCAATTCGACAAGCAGGTGGCGAGCCGTCTGCCCGCGCGCGCGGACCTGTCGCGTCTGTGGCTGATGCCGACGACCGGCACCAAGCTCTTCACGCATCAGGCGGGCGCATGGACGCCAGTCTATGCCGAATTATTTGACGAGGCGCAGAAGCAGAACATCTTCGCCGCCTTCGATCAGGCGCTGGAAGCGACGGGCTTCGTGCCGGAAGAAACATGGGGCGAACGGATCGAGGATCGCGGTAGCCAGATCACCTTTTCCGCGCTGGGCCAGCAGGCTCCTATCCACGCGAAGGAGGGATGGGACCCCGACTTTGCCAAGCGCCGCATCATTCAGGCCGACCTGCGGGAGCGGCTGCCCGGCCTGTCGATCAACATGGGCGGCGCGACATCGATCGACATCACGCGCGAGGGTGTGGACAAGGCTTATGGCCTCAAAAAGTTGCGCGACGCGAGCGGCATCGCGCTGGATGCTATGATGTTCATCGGCGACGCGATCTTCCCGGGCGGCAATGATTATCCGGCCAAGGAATTGGGGCTGGACACGGTGCGCGTGCGTGACCCGGAGGAAACGCTGTCCGTGATCGCGGCGATCGTTTCCTGCCAGAAGTGACCGATTTGCACTGATGCCGAGCGCCATCGGTTGCGGCGTGCGGCCCATGATCTGAGAGGGGCGGAGGTGTGCTTTACAGGCAAACCCCTCCACCCGGCCTAGCCGTTGCGGGCGATGCCCTTCAGATGATGGAGCAGAAGGTCGGCATTGGCCTCCCACGTAAAGCGCAGTGCCGCATCGCGCACCGCTTCGCGCTCGGGCGGGTTGTAGAGAATCTCTCCGATGGCGGCCGCGATAGCTTCAGGGTCGCGGTCAACGATCTGGCCCGCTTCCGGACGGTCGAGTAGTTCGCGCGCTCCGCCGACATCGGTGATGACGATCGGCGTGCCGCAGGCGAGCGATTCGACCCAGGCGTTGGCGAGCCCCTCAGAGGAGGAGGGCAGCGCCATCACGTCTGCGGCAGCATAGATGCGCGGCAGCCGGTCATGCGGGACCGAGCCCAGAAAACCGATGCGGCGATCGACGGCCAGTTCCTCCGCCTGTTTTTCCAGCGCCCGGCGATATTGACCCTGACCAGCGAAGAGCAAAGTGATGCCGGGCAGACGGGGAAGCGCCTGCACCAGCAGTTCCTGCCCCTTGCGCGGAATGAGCGCGCCGACGCACAGGACTACCGGCCCTTCAAAGCCCAATGCCTCCTTGGCGGCCGCGCGGTCGGCCAGTTCAAAGCGATCAAGATCGACGCCGGTATAGTGAACGCGGATCTTTTCCGCGTCCATGCCGAGCTTGACCATCGACCGGCGCATTGCGCTGGACACGGCGAGCAGGCCCGCAGCTTCCGCCCCGGCGCGTTTTACCATGCCGCGCGTGTCGCGCCGTTTGCCCCAATAATGGATGTCGGCGCCGCGTGCCTTGACGGAATAGGGGATGCCGAGGGCGCGTGACAGGCGCTGCGCCACCGGGCCATCGGGGAAGAAGAAGCTGGCGTCGATGACGTCGAAGGGCTGCTGTTCCTGCAGATGGCGCACCAGCGGCAGGATCGCGCGCGTCATGCTGCCGACATTGTAGCGCGCGCCGATCTTCGGGATCGTCGAAAAAATCGGGCGGTAGACGGTGAGGTTCTGCCACCGTTCCTTGCGCGGCAGGGCGCGGAGCGGCGCATATTGATTGCCAAGGCCAATCGGCCAGATCGGAACCCCGAGCGGCGCGATCACCGTGACATTGACATCGGGGCGGCTGGCGAGTTCCCGCGCCTGCCGTTCGACGAACACCCCGAAATTCGGACGGCTCATGTCCGGGAACAGGGTCGAGAGCGTAAGGACATTCAGCGTCATGCTGTCCCCCTTAAGGCATCGCGGTTAATCGAGAGTTAGGGCTGAAGCGCGGCTTTGGCTACAATTGTCTCACCAATTGAACCGCCACGGCGCCCCAGGGTGGGTCGCTGATCACCTGCTGACGGCTGCCACTGCCGAGCGGCAATATTTGCAACTTGTCACCCTCTCGCCCGATCAGTCTGCCGAAGACGAAGCGTCCGGCATGGCGTGGCAGCAATATGTCGCGGTTCAGCGCGCTTGCAAATTCGTCCGGGCCGATGCGGCGGCACCAGATTTCATCGCCGCTGCGATAGTCGCCGATGCTGGCCGAGACCTGGACGCCGATCATCGCGTCGGCGGGCACAGGTGGGGGGAAGGACAGGCTTCGGGTGGGCGCGCGGGCGCCTTCCGGGCCGAGCAGCGCCGCGACCGGCACTACGCTTTGGCCCGGCAGCGCTACCAGCTCGGACGAGCCAACGCCCAGAGCGTCGGCAATGCGATTTAGCCAGTTGACCGATACGGTTCGCGTGCCGGTTTCCAGCCTGCCGATCGTCTGCGCCGTGGTTGCAGGGCGGCAGAGCGCAGCAACCTGCTCCAGCGTCAAACCCTTGGCTTTTCGAACTTCTCTAATCCGGGTGATCATGCCTATTCCCGATTTTTCACCTATTTGGTTTTTCGTCTTTCCTACAAATGGTTCGTCGTGGCAAGCCCCTTCGCATCATTCATGCATAAGGAGGAAGCCGATGCGAAGCCAATATGTGGAGCAGAAGATCGAGGACCCCGCAGGACATGTCCAGACAGTGGCGGTGAATATGGGCGAATCGCCGCTGGCATGGCTGCATGCACGTGGTCACCTGAGCGAGCGCTATTTCAGGGCGGGGGAGTTGTTGCGCGCTGACTGGGAGAAGGCGGGGCTGGGGCCGCGCGTCACCATGCGATGGGACGCGGCGCCTTCGATCGGTGGCCCAAGGAGTGGCTCAGGAGCCCCCGATCCCAGCATGGCCCAGCTGTCGGCGCGGGAGCGTTTTCATGCCGCCATGGCTGCCGCAGGGCCGGGGCTTAGCGACATATTATGGCGGGTTGCCTGCGCTGGCGAGGGGCTGGTCGCGGCGGAGCGGGCGCTTGGATGGCCGAGCAGGGCGGGCAAGCTGGTCCTGACGCTGGCGTTGGAGAGGGTGGCCGCTTGGTATCGCGTGCCGTGACGTTTAGCGGCTCAGCTCGGCACCGAGGAGCAGCAGCAGTTTGACGTCGATGGCAAAGCCCTCGGCCCGCCAGGCGGCGATCTGCCTCGCCAATTGATCCAGTGGAACGCGGTGGACGCGGATATCCTCCCCGTCCACGCCTCCGCCATCGCCCGTTTTCCGCAGGTCATGCGCGCGGAAAAGGCAGAAGCTTTCCGACACCATGCCGGGCGAACTGTAGAAGTCGCCAGCGGCCTCCATGTGACCTGCGCGGTATCCGGTTTCCTCTTCCAGTTCGCGGATGGCCGCGCGTTCGGATGCCTCGCCTTCCTCATCATCGCCGACAAGGCCAGCGGGCAGTTCGATGCAGCGGCGGCCGAGCGGCACCCGGAATTGGTCGACGAGCAGCACATGCCGCCGCCCGTCCGCATCCTCGTCTATGGCGAGGATGACGGCAGCATGGATGCCGCGCGCTCGCCCCACATATTCCCATCTGCCGCGACGCTTGGCGGTGATGAAGCGGCCAGCCCACATGATTTCTTCCGGGGCGGCCATATCCTGTTCACTCATAATTCGATCAGCCTGTCGGGCAGTTCATTGATGTCATCATGCTCGCGCGGGAAATGCGTCGCGAGGACGGCGCCGACCTGACGCACGGCCTGTGCTAGCCCTTCACCTGGCTGGCCTGCCCGGATCGCATCGATCAGCGCCGCCATCGCATCGCCCCACGCTTCGGGCGCGACTTTTTCGTTGATCGCGCGGTCGGCGACGATCTCGGCTCGATGCTCGTCAAGCGAGAGATAGATGAGGACGCCGGTGCGCCCGCGCGTGCGGGCTTCGGCGGCGGTGCGGAAGAGAAGGATCGCGCGGCGGCGTACCCGGCGGGCCTTGGTAGCACGCGGCGTCATCAGCATCCGCAGCGGCATGATGGCGAGCAGATAGCGGACCACGAGAAACGTCAGGATGAGAAGGCCGGTCAGGCTTAGGATGAGCTTCCAGTCGGCAAGCTCATGTTCCCAATCCAGCAGCAGAGTGGACAGAAAGGCGCGCAGCTGCGCCGGGAACGCGGCCACGGAAGACAAAGCGAGGAATATGGCCACCACCGCCCAGCTGAGGCCGACGTCATGATAGCTGTCGGAACGGCGCGTGACGATCGTCACGATCTCGCCGGATGTTTGTGCCTCTGCTTCCTTGACGGCGGTGGTGACAAGGTCGTGATCGGTTTGACTAAGAAG
>CAMPIM010000119.1 GCA_946886365.1 uncultured Novosphingobium sp. | reverse complement strand
AAAATAGCCGCCTTGCGTTGCATCCTCCGCTGCCGCTGCGGCCTTGCAGGTGCGGGCCGCCTCCCTGGCCGCGCCCGATGGGTCGCATCTCGCCGCCCACCCCCGCTTTCCGGGGAGGCCATGCGGTTTTTGGGTGGTTTTGCGAGGTGAACCATGCGCCAGAAGTTCAAGCGTCGCGCCTGTGGAGAGGCTGGGGATCAGCCCGAAACGGCCCGCGCCAATCTCTATGATGAGGTGACCGCCAAGATCATCGCCGAACTGGAAGGGGGCCGCATCCCTTGGGTTCAGCCTTGGGGCAAAGTCGGCAGCGCCGCTCCCGGCCTGCCACGCAACGCGGTCACCGGGCGCAATTATTCCGGTGTCAATGTGCTGATCCTGTGGGGAGCCTTGTTCGAGCATGGCTATGCCTCGCAGGGCTGGCTTACCTTCAAACAGGCCCGCGATGCCGGTGGGTGCGTCCGCAAGGGCGAGCGTGGCGTCACTGTGGTCTATGCCGACCGCTTCATCCCGGAAGTTGAGAAGCAGCGCGCTTCCGAAAAGGGCGATGATGCCAAGAGCGTTCCGTTCCTCAAACGCTTTACCGTTTTCAACCTCACGCAATGCGAAGGCTTGCGTTCCGGTCTCGCGCCCGATCCCGAACCTTTGCCCGAACGCGAGATCGTGCCCCTCGCCGAACATGTGATCGCCGCATCCGGTGTCGATTTCCGCATCGGGGGATCACAGGCCTATTATGTGCCGAGCGCCGATTATGTGCAGGTGCCGCCGCAACCGGCCTTTTTCGATCAGATCAATTTCTACCGGACGGCGCTGCACGAGCTTTGTCACGCCAGCGGCCATGCCTCGCGGCTAAATCGCAACCTGACCAATGCGTTCGGCAGCAAAGACTATGCACGGGAAGAATTGATCGCCGAAATGGGATCGGCGTTCCTCTGCGCGGCGCTCGGCATCGTGCCGACCGTGCGGCATTCGGACTATATCGCATCATGGCTGGCCGTTTTGCGCGAGGATAATCGCGCGATCTTCCGTGCTGCCAGCGCCGCGACCAAAGCCGCCGACTGGCTGCTGTCGCGCCACGTCGAGGCGCTGGCCGAGGGCGGGAGGCTGACCGCAGACGCGCGGCTGTGGTCAGCGGCATGATCCTCCTGACCCCCGAACTGCGTTTCGCGCTGCGCGCCAACGACATCAATCGGCGCGCCGCCGTGCGCGACGGGAAGCCCGAGCCGGACCCCGTGCCCGTGGTCAAATTCTTCAATCCGCTGGGCGCGGCTACGTGGCTCGCCACCGAGTTGTTTTCCGATGACGACACCTGTTTCGGCTTGGCCGATCTGGGCTTCGGCACGCCCGAATTGGGCGTGTTCAGCCTCTCGGAAATCGCCAGCGTCCACCTGCCGTTTGGCATGGGGATCGAGCGCGACATAGCGTTCGAGACGAACCAGCCGCTGTCGGTCTGGGCCGAATGGTCGCGCCGCGCGGGTTCGATCCTCTGGGCACAAACCTTGCTGCGCCGCGCCGCAGCGAACCAGCTTCCGTCAGCAGACGGATGAGGGTTTCCCATCAAAGTATTACTTTGATGGGGACCCAGCGCAGGCGGGCGTTTCCCGCCGATCAAAGCCGGTCCGCACTCCAACCAAGAAACACGGACCGGCGCTCTTTAGGAGCATGTGTGATGGAACTGCAATTTATCGACCTTGGCAAGCTGTCGATCAGCAAGGCCAATATGCGCTATGCCAAAAAGGCCCCGGACGTGTCCGACATATTGCCGACCGTGCGCAAGCGCGGCGTCATCGTGCCGGTCTTGGTCCGCCCGAACTGTGCGCCCGACGCCTATGAGATCGTCGCGGGCGCGCGGCGCTTCACCGCTGCGCGCATCGTCGCCGAAGAGCGCCGTGAGGCAGGACAAGACGTGGACCCGATGCCCTGCGCAATCTTGGGGGAAAGTGACGATGCCGACGCCATCGAAGCCTCGCTGATCGAGAATGTCGCGCGGCTCGATCCCGACGAGGTGACCCGGTGGCAAACCTTCACGCGGCTGGTGAAGGAAGGCCGCGATGTCGCCGACATATCCGCGACCTTCGGCCTGCCCGACATGATGGTACGCCGGGTACTGGCGCTCGGCAATCTCATGCCGCGCATCCGCGACCTCTACCGGGCTGAGAAGATCGACGCCGCGACCGTCCGCCATCTGACGATGGCGAGCAAGGCGCAGCAACGCGCGTGGCTGGCGCTCTATGACGATGAGGACGCCTATGTGCCCACCGGCCATCAGCTCAAGGCATGGCTGTTCGGCGGCCAGTCGATCCCGGTCAGACATGCCCTGTTCGACACGGAAGGCATGAAGGGGATCGTCGCCGACCTGTTCGGCGAGGACAAGTATTTCGCCGACGCCGATGCGTTCTGGACGGCGCAGAATGACGCGATCGAGGTCCGCCGCGACGATTATCTCGACGCCGGTTGGTCCGATGTCGTGATCGTGCCAGCGGGCGAGCATTTCTCGACATGGGAATATGAGAAAGCCCCCAAGCGCAAGGGCGGGCGCATCTATATCGACGTGCGCGCCAATGGTGAGGTGAGCTTCCACGAAGGCTATGTGACGCGCAAGGAAGCCCGCCGGATCGAGAAGGGCGAACCCCTCAATACTGGCCATAAGCCGCCACGCCCCGAAGTCACCGGCACTTGCCAAACCTATATCGACCTCCATCGCCACGCCGCCGTGCGCGCGGCACTGACCCGCCATCCCAAGGTCGCGCTGCGGTTGATGGTCGCCCATGCCATCGTCGGATCGCACTTGTGGACGGTCAAGTCCGAGCCGCAGACGACGCGCAACGAGGGCATCCGCGAGTCCGTCGAAACGTGCAAGGGCGAGGCCGATTTCGACGAAAAGCGCCGCGCGGTGCTTGGGCTTCTGGACTTTTCGGCAGAGGAACCGACCGTCACTGGCGGCAATGGCGACTATTACGGCCTCGTCGGCGTGTTCCTGCGCTTGCTCGACTTGCCAGACCGGGCGGTGATGGACGTGATCGCCATCGTGATCGGAGAAACCCTTGCCGCTGGCAGCGCCGCCGTCGAGGCGGTGGGGCAGGAAATCGGCGTCGATATGGCTCGTTACTGGCAGGCCGATGATGCCTTCTTCGAATTGATCCGTGACCGCGAGGTGCTGACCCATATCGTCGCGGATGTGGCGGGGCCGACCATCGCCAATGCCAATGCAGGCGAGAAATCGAAGACCTTGAAGACCATCGTCCGCAATCACCTCGACGGTGTCGATGGCCGCGCCAAGGTGACCGGCTGGGTGCCCAAATGGATGGTGTTCCCGCCGTCCGCCTACACGACGCGCGGCGGCGTCGGCACGCTGGCCAAAGCCGCATCGATGGCGGCGGCGCGGGTGAGCGAGCAACCCGATCCCGCCGATCCGGGCCCAAATACTTCAGGCAATGTGCTGGCGCTCCCCGCGCCTGCGCTCGAACCTGATCCGCAGCCGCTTGCGGCGTGACTCCCAAGGGGATGGCGGTTCGCCGCCATCCCCATTTCACAGGAGGGCATCATGGCTCCCGAACGTCCGAGCTACCGGCTCGAACAGCAATATCCGCACTGCCAAGGCCATAGCAGCATCTGGTCCGAATATGGCGTCTATCGCTCATTCGAGCGCGCCCGCGCAAAGGCGGCTTTGCTCGATAGGCCTTGCCGGATCACCGAATGCCGCATCTTCTGGCGCTCGGTCCCGATCCACCAGCGCCGCCGCTGAACCCCCAAAAAATCGGCCGCGCCGCTCGGCCCGACGGGCCTTCGCGGCGCGGGAAACCCAAGGAGAAACATCATGGCCGACCGCGTGTCTGCGTCCATCACCATTGGCGGCGATCTGCCTGCCGCCCTGCTCCCCGAACTGCTCGATCGGATCGCATTCGAGGGGTTGTCCACCGAATGGGACGGCGAGCCGTTCTCTGCCGATCAACTTCCGACCGACGAACCCTTACGCCTGATGGCGCATGAGGTCGCTTGGGGACGGTTCGAGCCACTGGAATCGTTCTGCGTCGAACATGGCCTGCCGTTCGCGCGCTGGTCCGGCGCTTATGCCGGGCAGTGGGGCGCGGAGCGCATGGTATTTTCAGGCGCAGGCGAACCCTATGGCTATGCCGCCGACGAGGACGATTATATCCTGATCGGGCGCTGCACCGTCGAACGGCTCGGCAGTATCGAGGGCGTGCTCGCGCATTTCGACGCGGCGGATTTTACCGTCCCGCCGCTCCTGATCGTCGCCGACAGAGCCGTCAGCGCAGTATAATTTTGCCCGCGCGCCACGCCGTCCCGGCGTCGGCGCGCGGGCATCATTTGGCGCTCCCCATCGGGCGGGAGATCGCGTACCTGGCGCAGTCGGCATTGCCTGCCTCCTGCTCGGAATCTGGCAAATGCGCGCGCTGTCACGCTAAGCTGGATCAGGCGCCGTTGACGCGCTTGCCGATAACCTGCCGCGCTTCGCCGCACAGGCCGCACATGGCCTGCGTCCAGCCAAATCCGCGCATAACCGCCAGCTCGTTGAGCGCGATGGCGACGGCGGATGCGTCGATATCGGCGAGCCGTTCGGTCAGGCATACGCCGCACGCGTGCACCGGTGCGAGCCGTGTCACCTGCCGTTTCACAGAATGGAGAATCGCATTTGTCATCCTGCCCGTGGGTTTAGCGGTCGAGTGCATTTCCGCAAAGCACGAGCGATCCGGATCGGTCACCACCTCAAGCGCCAGCTTCCCGCCGGACCGCTCTGAGGACATGATAGCATCTCCCAATTCTGTGGCGCATGCGGCTGCGATGCGTGTCATGGGCTGTGACGGTGGCCGAGATGGCGCGGATCACCGGTGAGAACAGCGCCTGTTTGCCCGTCCTCGTGGCACACCCGATGCAAGGAACGGCGTCGGTCCCGGATGCATCCACGAACCATCCGCGCGGGCTCATCAGGCATCGACCTGGAATGGCCGCGTCCCCACAAAACCATCGCGCCGAACTGATTTCCCCGACCGGCTACGCCGGTCTCCTCGCGGTCGCTTCGCTGCAAATCAGTCCGCCGCTCCGGTCCTCCGCTGATCGCTTCGGCCCTTCGGGTTCGTAGGGACGCTATCGCCATTCCCACGGTCTGCCTTGTCGCCGGCGAATGGTCGCGGGTGATTTTTCAGGAGACCGAACATGCCTGCCATCGGATATGTCACCAAGAACGAGGACGGCTATAAGGGCCAGCTTCGCACCCTCTCGATCCGCACCGACATCGAGATCGTCCCCAACCGCTCCAAAGCCCATGAAAGCCACCCCGACTATCGGGTTTTCTGCTCCGGGTCGGAAGTGGGCGGCGGCTGGATCAAGACCGGCGAGCGCTCGGGCAAGGACTATGTGTCGCTGAGCATGGCGGCGCCCGAGTTCGGGCCGCGCAAGCTCTACGCCAATCTCGGCCGCGCCGCAGGGCAGGATGACGGGGACGCCTTCGCCATCATCTGGAACCCGGCCGATTGATCCGCAATGCCCCGCACCGGTAACGGTGCGGGGCATTTCTCGTGTCAGGCCGCGCGCCGACGCGGGCTTCTGGATTCCAGCAATGGTCCATAAAGGAGCTGGAAATAGTCCTCCGCCAGTTGCCGCGCCGTCGCGGGCAACAGCTTCTTGACCGTGCCGGCGAACGCACTGCCGAAGAAGAGCGGCTTGCCCGGAGCGCCCTTGGCGCGCGCCTGGAACAGATTGAACATGATCCGCGCGAGTTGATTGCCCGGCAGATCGTGCAGATCGTCCTCTTCGGCGGGATCAACGGTGATGCAGTCCCATTCGAGTTCGGCATAGCGCCGCGCCATCCTGACCATGACCATCGGCCGCCCGATCCGGTTGCAGAAATGATAGTGGCGATCGTTCGCGGCGCGGTCGCCCTGCCTGAAGAATGTGTAGGGCGCATGGGGCATCGCGTCGGCCGAGAAGGCGCGATCGAAATAGCCCGATGCAACGTCGGGATAGCCGAGTTCGCCAAGACGCCGCACGAAATCCGCATCCGAAAGCCGCTGTAGATGTGGGCGCTCGCCGTCGTCGCGCAGGCGTTTGCCGAGCGCGGCATGGGTGAGCGAGTCCAAGCCCGACGCCATTGCTTCGGCAAGATGCGATGACCGGATATGCGGCAATCCAGTGTGCAGCGCGGCCTTGGCGACGCGCCAGTTGCTATTCGACAGGATGATCAACGGCATGACAGAACCTTCCTCAATATGAGGGCCGCATGTCGCCGATTACTGCACGGCCCGAGGATCGGTTGCGTCGGAACGGGGGTACTCTGATCTCCTCTTTGACCCGGCGACAGGTCCGGCCGGAGAGCGCCATGCCCATATCCTATCATAGGTTTCCCCGGTGGCAACGGGGGATACTCTGCTTGAGACTGCCCAGTCTCCGGCAGCGCACGGGCCGCCTCAAGGACGACGGCCCCTCCAATTTTGCTGCGCAAAATCGGTTCCTCCGTCGCCGCTGACGCGGCCGCTACGCGGTCCTTGACCCGACCCGCGCGCTACCGGGCGCGGCTCCTGTCTTGCAACAGACAGGAGATAGATCATGGGACTAGAACAGCAAATCGAGGAACTTCGGGCCGAACTTTCGGGCTGCATTGATAATGCCGAACGGGCGCAGATCGAAGCGGAATTGAACGCGGCGAAAGCACTTCTGAGCGCGTGCGAAGCGGCAATCGAGGCTCAGATCGGATAGCCTGAGGACATCAATTCGAGGGCTTTCGGCGGCGTCAGCCAGGCGTCGTCGGAAGCCCTTTTTCTTGGTCACCGGGCAGAGGGCCTTTGGCAGGGTTGCGGGGGTACAAGAACGACTAGGCGGTGTTCGACGGTAGGGGCGCGTAAGGCAAGATAGAGAAGCTATGGCACTGTCCCCCTTCGGCGGCAGGCCATAAGCTCTTGTCTGCACATCATTTTGTTGTTCCTGCGGAACAGTGCCGGTTGGGGTTCGGCAGTGCCGGCCAGCTCGGGAATGGCGGATTTCCGCCGTTCCGGGCGGCACCGATTTTCATGGGCCTGGCAGACGCGCATTGTCGGGCTTTTCCAGCCCGGATGGCCCCGATCATGGCAGACGATGATGATTTCGAACCCCAGCTCGGCCGCATGCGCGGGACCGGCAAAGGCGGACGACAACGCAAGTTTCTGCACCGCGTTCTTGCCGCCGCCAATCTGGCGCGGGGCGGTGCGCCGGTCCGGTCGCGACGCAGCGGGTTCACTGGCAGCCGTATCGGCAGGGGCGCTGGCGTTGGGCGCGTGCTCTCGTCGCGCGACCGCTATGCCGCCTTTCGCCAGCGCAGCGTTATCGTCAAGGCGCGGCTGGTCAGACTGGGCGGTAAGGGCTTCGGCGCTGCCCAGGCGCATCTGCGTTACGTCGAGCGTGACGGCACGACCCGCGAGGGTGGTCGCGGGCAACTCTATGGCTCTGACAGCGACACGATCGACCCCCAGGCATGGCTCGAACAGGCGAAGGACGATCGTCACCAGTTTCGCTTCATCGTCAGCGCTGAGGACGGCGCCGACTATGAAGATCTGAAACCGCTCACCCGCCGGCTGATGACACGGATGGAGGACGATCTCGACACGAAGCTCGACTGGGTCGCGGTCGATCATTTCAACACCGGCCATCCCCACACCCATATCATCGTGCGCGGCAGGGATGATCGTGGACAGGATCTGATCATCGCGCGCGACTATATCAGCCATGGCCTGCGAGAGCGCGCCTGCGAGCTGGTCGATCTCGATCTCGGTCCCCGCACCGACGACGCGATCGAACAGCGGCTGCGCGCCGAGGTCGGGCAGGAACGGCTGACCAGCATCGATCGATCGCTGATCCGCGACGCCGAGCAAAATGTGCTGGCGAGTTCGAGCGGGCGCGATGCCTTCGACCAGTCGATCCGCATGGGCCGGCTGAAAACACTGGAACGGCTAGGGCTAGCGTCGCAGGTCGGGGCATCGCACTGGCGACTTTCTCCCGATCTTGCCGACACGCTCCGGCGTATGGGTGAGCGCGGCGACATCATCTTACGCCTACAGCGCGCCTATGCCGCGCGGGGCGATGCGCCGGCGCTCGCCGATCAGGCCATCTACGATCCGGCTGCGCCCGATGCCCGGCCGCTGATTGGGCGCATCGCCCATCGCGGACTGTCGGACGAGATCAACGACCGCCATTATCTGATGGTCGAGGCCACCGACGGACGATCGCATTATGTCGAGATCGGGCGCGGCGAAAATCTGGGAGAGATACGCAGCGGTGCAATCGTTCGGATCGAGTCCGCAGAACATGGTGTGCGAGAGGCCGATCGCGCCATCGTAGAGGTCGCTGCCGCCAATGGCGGCCGCTACACGATCGATGCGCATCTGGGGCACGATCCGTCCGCGACGCAGAGCTTTGCCGAAGCCCATGTCCGCCGTCTGGAAGCGATGCGGCGGCTGACTAGCAAAATCGAGCGCGAGCCGGACGGGACGTGGGTCATCGCGCCCGATCATCTGACCCGCGCTGCCGCCTATGAAGCGGCGCGGCTAAAGGATCGGCCGGTTGCGATCGACACATTGTCAGCGCAGCCGCTCGACAAGCTGGTCGGCGCCGAGGCCGCAACCTGGCTCGACCGCGAGCTGGTCGCGGCATTGCCGGAGCCCCTGCGCGATGCGGGGTTCGGCCAAGATTCTCGCGCCGCGCAGGCGCAGCGTCGGCAGTGGCTGATCGACCAGGGATTGGCCGAGGAACAGGAGGGGCGGACGGTCTATCGTGCCAACATGATAGCGTCGCTCCAGCGGCGCGAGCTATTACGTGTCGCCGGGCAACTGTCCGACGAACTGGGACTGGCGTTCACGGAGGCGCGCGCTGGCGAACGGATCGAAGGCAGGCTCGCCCGCATGGTCGAGATGACCAGCGGGCGGTACGCCCTGGTCGAGAAATCGCGCGAGTTTACGCTGGTGCCATGGCGTCCCGTGCTGGAACGCCAGATCGGCAAGCCCGTCTCCGGCATCATGCGCGGCGACGGGATCAGCTGGACGTTCGGGCGCGGACGCGGCGGACCGAGTATATCGTGACGGCAGGGCTCAGAATGAAAATGCCAAGAGGTTGCCCTTGGGATAAGGAGCGCTCCTGAGACACGGAAATGGAACGCGCATGCCAGACGACGACTATGTGTATGACGAGGAAAGCGGGGACTGGATTCCGGCGTCGGAACTGGCCGAGAAGCAAAGGCTGGCCGGACAGGTTGAGGTGCGCGACGCCGTAGGTAATCTGCTCGCCGATGGCGATCAGGTCACGCTCATCAAGGATCTCGAGGTCAAGGGTGCGGGCCAGACCCTGAAGCGCGGCACGTTGATCAAGTCGATCCGGCTGACTGGCGACACGCAGGAGATCGACTGCCGGTTCGACGGCATCAAGGGCCTGGTCCTGCGCGCCGAGTTTGTCCGCAAGCGTTGATGGCGCGGCCCAAACCATCGCTGCCGCCCGCATCGGCGATCATGGCGCTGGCCGATACCGAGGGACGGATCGCAGTGCGCGTATCGCCGGGCGCCTCCAGCGATGCGATATCCTTGCCGCCACCCGGCTCTACGGTCCTTGCCGTTCGTACGACCGTCGCTCCCGAGGATGGCAAAGCCAATACGGCGGTCATCCGACTGCTCGCCAGCGCGCTCGATCGTCCCGCTTCGGCGCTGGAACTGGTGCGCGGCGCGAGCGGCCGCGACAAGGTCATCCGCATATCGCCAGCATAGAACGGCGTCGCCTTTCAGCGGAAGTCGCAGACTTGGCGTGCCGGATGTGATAGAAGCGTTCGCATGCAGGCATCTGACCGTCCGATCCTGATGGTATCGCACCGTCATGCCTGACGGGACAGCGACCGCACATCTGTTCCGGCCCAAGCTCGTGACCGTGTTGAGCGAGGGCGGTTATGACCTCGCCGCCCTCCAGAAAGACGCGCTGGCGGCTTTGACTGTGGCGATCGTCGCACTGCCGCTGTCGATGGCGATCGCGGTGGCATCGGGCGTGTCGCCCGAGCGCGGGCTCTATACCGCGATCATCGGCGGCTTCATCGTCTCAGCACTGAGCGGCAGCCGCTACCAGATTGGCGGTCCTGCCGGCGCCTTCATCGTGCTCGTCGCGGCCACGACGGCGAAGTTCGGGCTGAACGGGCTGATGGTGACGGTGATGCTGTCGGGCCTGCTGCTGACGCTCATTGGATTGTCGCGTCTCGGCTCGCTGATCCGCTATATTCCGCACGCGGTGACGGTGGGGTTCACCTGCGGCATCGCCATCACCTGCT
>CAMPIM010000118.1 GCA_946886365.1 uncultured Novosphingobium sp. | reverse complement strand
CCATTGAATCAACCAATCCTCGTCCCCGCAAGCAATTTAATAGGTCCTGATCCTAAATGTCGACCTTGATGCGAACCCATAGCCCAAAGCGCAGCCTGCACAGTCTTAGCGCTCAGCGCCACTTTCACACGCCGTTATGCCGGGAAGGACGCAGAGTCAGGTGCAGGTTGAAGGCGTCACGTTTTCGCTATTATAAACTTGGGTAATATCGCGACTGTCACGAACATTAAAGGCTGAAAGCTCTGTAATATCGTGAAGTGGTAAAGAAACAATCGGCATCAAGCGCTTGTAGGTATAATGGATTTCCACCACCATCACAGCGGTTCCCGCAGCTGCCTTGATCTCCTCACCCGTCGGCCCCATGCCCGCAAAGCTCGTACCCGTAGCCCCCGTGCCTTGTGGCCCATAAGCGGAGTGATATGCATCGCCGCCAAAGCACCGTTGCCATTTGATGGTCTGACCACCATCGGGGTTAGTCTGCAGGCTGGAAAGCACGATCTTACCATTTTGGCCGAGGCCTAGTTCAGACGCCTGTAAGTCGGCACCGATAAAAACGTCATTAATTTCCGCCTCGCTGACCGGCTTGTTATTGATAGCGCTTTGAGAGCCCATGCGCGATGCATTGTCCGCCACCATTCCGGAGATTTCGCCTATCTTCTTGACCGTCAGAGCATAGTTGATGAGTTCAAGGCCTGAAGTGGCAAGTATCAGTAGCAAAGGAAACGCTATTGCAAACTCCGTCAAGGCTATTCCGGATTTACAACGGACCAGACCACCTAGTCGATGAGCGATCCCATCAATCACGCTTTGTGCCCGCGAGAGAAGAATATTCATCAACAAGATCCTCAACATTTTCCGATCAGCGGCTCTGCCTGCTTATCAAAGGGCTGGTTGTGCAATATGGTGCGAGAGGTCATACTGACCCTGGGGTTCCATCCCAAAAGTGTGGCCATCGGGAAAACGCGATCATATTGCAGGGTTACCGAATAGATGGTGACATCCTTGGCGCCGCCTTGACCCTGTACCCCGGAATCTGCATCCCTGACACCGTTGCGGTTGGCGTCGTCGAAGCCCTCATTGTTGTTGCAGATGCCGTCTCCATTAGAATCAATAAAGGATTCAACCCGGGATTGCGCTCGGCCATAGGATTTGAATGCGAGCCGTTCAAAACTGAGCATACCTCCGCTCACCAATTTCTTTACGGCCCCTTCAACGCCCGCATCCAGCAAGGCACGATTGGTGTCGGTGGCAGTCTCCAGTGCCGACGCTCGCCCCGCGGCCTGAACCTCTCCGCTCAAAACCGCACGGGCATAAAAATAATAGCCCGCGTCAAACAGGAACATCAGGATAAGGACAAGGATCGGCGCGACAATGGCGAATTCGACCAGAGTGGCACCAGTCTCATCCAACGCCGCTGCTTTCCGACGTCCCTTGACGAACTTCTTGCCTCCGCACATTATCGTGTGATCCGCAGAGAGGCGATCTGCGACGCAATTTGACTGAATGTCGCGTTGAGTTCCGCAGCATTGTTTGCCTGATAAGACTTGCCCGGCGATCCGCAATCGCTGAGCAACTGCGTGAGGGTCGTTCCAAAGGCGATCACCCAGACAGTGATATTCTTTTGATCCTTCGCGATCGAGCAGAGTTCCAGAAGTCGGCTTTCCGTGAGCCCATTTTGTTCAGTATCGGTCGGGATGGATGCAGAAGCGGTGCGCCGTCTGGCTGTTGCAGACAATCCCCACGCATCATAGGCACCAATATGCGTTTCGGTCTGGCCGTCGGTCATGAAGATAATGTGCCGTGCTATCTTGCCGGTCGCTTCGGCCGCTTGGTTTTCAGCGCTGAAGATGCCATCACGCGACATCAGGCGAAGACCCCACAACATGCCGATGTCATGATAGGTAAAGCCAGCGGGCGACAGGGCGTTAAGATAGGTCGTCAGCGCAGACGAGGTTATCGAGCCTAGCTTACGCGCCGGTGATGGACAGGCGCCGTAGAAGCTGGTGTCTCCGGAAGGGGTATAATAATTTGCGTTAGTCAAAGTCGCAGCAGAGCCACTCCAGATCCAGCCACTGGCCGCCGTCGCACTGGTCGCGTTACGTCCATAGACGATGCCGGGGATATAGGGCTTCCACTGTGTGTCGGGACTGGCAGCATTGGGGACCAGGTCCACGTCCATATCATTGCGCGGGACGGTGGAGCCCTCATTGGATCGACGCGTCGAGCGTTCTTCAATGCATGCATTTGCTGCGGTCCAGTTGATCGTACGGCTAGTGTTGTTGTTGGCGACGGTCGCAGTGAAGCTGCCTCCGGCCATCAGGCCGTTCGCAGCGTTGCCCTTGAGTGTGGCCATCGAATATTGGACGGGCTGATAGTACCAATTGTACACTGGTGTTGTCGTGGTGGTCGTTGTCGTCTGACCAGCGTTGGGATTGTTTGTGACGGTTTCGGTAACCGTCTGGGCGTAATTATTATAGGTCGTTGCGGTTATAGTGCAGCCACTGGCGTTTGAGGATGCCGAATAGGTCGTTCCATTCCGTGTCCGTGTCCGGGTCCGCGTCCGGGGCGAAGCAGTGGCGGAGGGGCTGTAGGCCGACCAGCCGCTGTAGACATCCGTATAGTTGGAATTGGCCGGCGCGGCGCAGCTCTCTGCCTGCCCAGGGGAAGTCGAAGTCGTGATGCTTCCGCTGTTAAAAACTGTGCTGGAAGACGAATTCGTCGCCGGCTGCGTCGTGGTTGTGGTCACAGTATTCGTCGTCTGAGGCGCCGGTTGCCTGGAGTCATACCAAGGATTGTCCTGGACCCACTCGCGCTTTAGCAACATCCCGACATTCACTGTCGACGAATAGGGCACAAATCCGTAGCGGATGGCGCTGCCGACGGGCTTCACCTGCTCCAGCAAGTTGTAGAAGTTCGTCACCGCGCTGCGCAGTCCGACGATCTTGCTTGAACTGTCGCCGCTGTTTGTATCCAGCATCGACCGAGTTGTATCGAGGACGAACATGACGTCGGTATTCGGCAATTGGAGATCCGCCGTACAGTTCGCCGTTATGGTTTTGTCTGGAACATTAAATAGCGACATCAAGGTCATCGGCACCACTACGGAAGCTGTGCCCGTGACAGCGCCTGTGGCGCTTGCAGAATAGACCCCCGTCGCCAAGCTGGTCCCATATTTGTGCGCTGGAAAGTTGACATTGAAGAACTTGACTGCAGTGTCTTCTGTACTGCCCGCGCCAGTCGTCCAAGTCAGACCCGTCATCGCCCGCCGTCCGGCAAGAGCGCCAGCATCGCAAGCTTGCTGAAGCCGAGTCTTCGTCAAGTAGAGACGGCTGATGTCTACTCCGCCTCCAATTAGGCCCGCTAAGGGGAAAAACGCCGCGGCAGTGATTGCCAGTGTGTTGCCCGCCTCATTCCGTCGAAAGCGTCTTAAAAAGGAATGTTGTTCTTCGAACAAAATTTTCCTCCCCGATTTTTATACTTTCTTTCAATTAGGAGGAGATCGTTAAGAACAAATTTCTGGAATTTTACGTTCTGATTGATCTAGATTTACTTTCTTCAAAAAAGATGTTGCTTAAGCAGCATCGTCGCGCCGTAATGGATCGTAAGATATAGGAGCATTGAACTGATGCGGTGGATGCCTCCCTTCGCCCGGCATCGTATGATGCTGACGAGCGCCATGGTGGCGCGCGAAGGAGGAGCATATGTCGGACGCACACATGCTGGCGATCGATCTGGCAAAGCGGAGCTTCCAGGTCTGCGCGACCGATCAAGCAGGGTCGGTTCTATATAATCGGACGGTCTCTCGGTCCAAACTGGAGGCTTTGCTCAAGGGTCAGCCTCGCTGCATCGTCGCGATGGAGGCTTGCGCGACGAGCCACTTCTGGGGCCGGTTTGCGGGCGCAGAAGGTCATGAGGTTCGGTTGATCCCACCGATCTATGTAAAACCGTTCGTGAAGAGGCAGAAAAACGACGCGGCAGATGCGGCGGCCATTGCCGAAGCAGCTGTGCGCCCGAACCTGCATTTCGTGGCGGTAAAGAGTGCGGAACATCAAGCGCGGGCGGTTGCCTACCGAACCCACCAATGTTTTGTCAGCCAGCGTACGCAGACCATCAATGCCCTGCGAGGGCACCTGGCCGAATTCGGTCTGGTATTCCCCCAAGGCGTTCCTCACCTGAAAGATATCCGCGCGACGGTGGACAACGATAACATCGACGTGCCTGCCAGTATCCGGGATATCGCACGCCTTTACCTGGAGCACATCGACGCCCTCTCTGCCAAAATCGACGAACTTTCGTTCAGATTACGAGAGGCTATAACGGTCAGCGCCGAGCTTCGCCGCCTCTGCACGGTACCGGGTGTCGGACCAGTGACCGCCGGCGCGATCATGGCCTTCGCGCCAGACCTGCGCACATTCGGCAGCGGCAGAAACTTTGCGGCATGGCTCGGCCTGGTACCGAAGCAGCGATCGACGGGTGGGAAGGCGCGGCTCGGGTCCATGAGCAAAATGGGACAAAGCGACATTCGCAAGCTTCTCGTTGTCGGTGCGATGAGCAGGATTCGATGGATTGTTCGCAAAGGCGTTCTCCCCGACAACTGGCTGGGACGCCTGATGGCCCGCAGACCGCGGATGGTGGTTGCCGTCGCGCTGGCGAACAAAATGGCGCGGACAATCTGGGCGATGATGACACGCGAGGAAGACTACCGTTTGGCGTGAATGGCGTAACTGCCATAGCGCTCGGGGCCTTGGTCCCGGCAAGGAGATCGACTGATATTATGCGGCAAGGACTTCAATGTTCACGGTGCGGCTAACCAGTCCCGGGGCGAGAGCGAACCAAGCTCGCTGAACCGATGTGGCCCGGATCGT
Organism: uncultured Novosphingobium sp.; assembly: GCA_946886365.1. The sequence goes on along the minus strand of CAMPIM010000118.1, from coordinate 5,455 downwards.
TCGAACTGCATAACGGCCCGTGGCGTCAGCAAGCCACACCAGAGGCCTGACACACGACCGATGAAGCGCTCTGCCGAGCAAAGTCAGAAAATCACCTTGCAATCTGGGAGGCATCCACACACGACCCTGCTTGATCGGTCGCGCAGACCTGGAAGCTCCGCTTTGCCAGATCGATCGCCAGCATGTGTGCGTCCGACATATGCTCCTCCTTCGCGCGCCACCATGGCGCTCGTCAGCATCATACGATGCCGGGCGAAGGGAGGCATCCACCGCATCAGTTCACTTGGATTTGGTGGATAGGCTATAATCTAAACCGTGTGCCACTCGAAAGGGGCCCGTGAGACACGGGGCCTTTTTTGCGGTCCTGAGGTCTAAAATTGAGTCTCTGTGGCACCCGATTCGCTAGCGCGTCGGCAAAATGGCGCGGAACTGCGCCATTCTAAGGCCACGACAGGACCAGGCCTTTAAACGCCGCGCAAGGCGAGAATGCGTGGTGCACCCGACGGGATTCGAACCCATGGCCCTCAGATTAGGAATCTGATGCTCTATCCTGCTGAGCTACGGGTGCCCGGTGACGGCTCTATGCTGCGTCGCAGGCGCGGTCAATTCTTCGCTTCGGGTGGCACGACCGGAAACAGCAAGGGAGCAACCTCCACGCCTTCCGATATCAGAGCGCGCGCCTCCTCGGGCGCCACTTCGCCGTGGATGCTCGCCCGGTCCTTCTCGCCATAATGCATGGCGCGGGCATGTTCGGCAAAGCCTCTGCCGACCCAGGTCGAATCTTCCAGAACCTTTGACTGCGCCTGCGCCAGCGCCTGCATCATCTCGCGCATCCGGACTTCGTCGCCCGCCATGGCCACCGGCGCGGTCGAGGTAGCAACCGGCGCTTCCGGCCTGCGACTGTTTCCTTTGGCGGCGACTGCGGGCGCCATCAATGCCTTCGACACCTCCGCATCGCCGCACAGGGGGCAGGCCAGCAGGCCGCGCGTCACCTGATCCTCATAGTCCGCGCTCGATCCGAACCAGGCTTCGAACACATGGCCGTGGGCGCCGCATTTGAGGTCGAAAACAATCACGAAATGGTCACATCCGCTGGAAGGTTGCGCCGGTTGGCAATCGCAGGCACGCGCCCGCGCACGTCCTCTACGCGCGACAGGTCGATCTCGGCAAGGGCTAGTCCCGTCCCCTCTCCCATGTCCAGCAAGACCTCACCCCAAGGATCGATGACCAGACTATGGCCGTAAGTTTCGCGCCCGTCCTCGTGGCGGCCAGTCTGCGCGGCCGCGATCACGAAACACCCAGCTTCGATCGCACGGGCGCGCAGCAGGACATGCCAGTGCGCCTGCCCGGTCGGCACGGTGAACGCGGCAGGCATCAGCAACATGGTGGCGCCCGCATTTGTAAGAGCGCGATAAAGGTCGGGGAAACGCATGTCGTAACAGACCGACAACCCCATCCTTGCCCAAGGCGTGTCGACCGCCACCACCTCTTCCCCCGGCCGATAGACCGACGATTCCCGCCAGCTTTCCCCGGTAGCCAGATCGACATCGAACAGATGGATTTTGTCGTAACGCGCCCGAATGCCGCCCTTGTCATCGATCATGAAGCTGCGGTTGACCCAGCGGCCATCGCCACCTTCTTCCTTGAGCGGCAAGGAACCAAGATGCACCCACAGGCCTTGCCGAGTAGCCGCCTCGCGAACGGCATCCAGCACCGGATCGTCAGCCTCACTGCGCAGGGTATCCGCAGCCCGCGCGCGGTTTCGATCCAGATAACCCGCCATTTCCGGGGTGAACAGCATATCCGCGCCCTGTTCGGCCGCGCGTCTCGCCATATCGACGATGGCGGCCGCATTCGCGGCGGGGTCGATCCCGCTCGTCATCTGGAAGATCGCGGCCCGCATGGCGCTTAAAGCCCTAGCAACGGGTTCAGCTTGCCCTGACGATCCAGCGCCGCCATGTCGTCGCTGCCGCCAATATGCCTGCCGTCGATGAATATCTGCGGCACCGTGGTCCCGCCATTGGCGCGATCCAACATTTCGCCGCGCTTCGGGCCGCCCATCGTGATGTCATATTCATCAAAGGCCACGCCCTTGCCTTCCAGCAGCGCCTTTGCCCGCGCGCAATATCCGCACCATGCCTTCGTGTAGATTTCGACCTTCGCCATTCGATACTCCTTGCGCGCTGAAATTGTGGCTGGGCGAGCCTTTGTCAATCAGTGCCTTCCGCGCCTTCCGGCAAAGCCCTCGCCCAGCACAACAGATGAACGCTGGACGCCCCGCCACGTTTCAGCGCCCGCGCGCAGGCCGCCGCAGTCGCGCCGCTGGTATGAACATCGTCGATCAGCAGCACCGCCCTGCCTTTGACGCCATGATCCTTATCCAGTGCAAAAGCGCCCGCGACAGCCTTTGCCCGCTGTCGCGCATGCATACTCCGCAGCGGCTGCGTGACACGGACTCGAAGCAGCGCATGCTTGTCCACCGCCAGCCCCGAAGCCCTGCCAAGATGATCCGCGATCAGCGCCGCCTGATTGAAGCCTCGCCACCACAGCCGCCAGCGATGCAAAGGCACCGGCACGATCAACGGGGGCGCCTCAAACGCAGGCAAGCGCCGCGCCATATGCCGCGCGATCAGCCGCGCCAAACCGATGCGCCGCCCATATTTCAGCCGCAACGCCACCGTCCGCGCGACATCGCCATAGGCCAGCACCGCCCGCGCGCTATCAAATGGGGGCGGCTCGGCCAGACAGGCGCCGCATGCCGCGTCCCCGCCCCTGTCATGTTCGAACGGCACGCCACATCGCGCGCAGCAGGGCTCGCCCAGAAAGCGCATCCCGCTCCAGCATGTCAGGCAAAAGGCATCGTCGGCATTAACGATGGCGCCGCATCCGGGGCAACGCGGCGGCAGCGCATAGTCGAGCGCCGGGCGAACAGCGCTCTTGAGAAGAGAGGCGAGATGCATGATCGCCCTTGTTCCCGCTCCGGCACCGATGCACAAGGCCCGCCATGAGCCAGCCCGACATCTTCGACCGCACATTGCGCGCCAGGCGGCGGGACCGGATGATGCCGCACTTCGCCGAGCATGACTTTCTCTATCGCGCGATGCTGTACGAATTACTGGACCGGTTGGCGGATGTTCAGCGTGACTTGCCCGAAGTTCTCGTCATCGGCTGCCCCGACGGCAGCGCCCGCGCCGCGCTCGAGACGATGGGGAAAAAGGTAATATGCACCGACCCCGGCTTCGCAGCCGCGAGCGCGCAGGGCGGCGTGCAGGCGGAAGAAGACGCGCTCCCCTTCGCCGACGACAGTTTCGACCTGATCATCGCCTGCGGCACGCTCGACAGCGTCAATGACCTCCCCGGCGCGCTCATCCTCATGCGGCGCATCCTGCGGCCCGACGGCCTGCTGCTCGCGGCCTTTACCGGCGCGGGCACCCTGCCCCGCCTGCGTACAGCGCTGATGGCCGGAGAAGGCGATCGCCCCGCCCAGCACATCCATCCGCAAATCGACGTGCGCGCGGCGGGCGACCTGCTGAGCCGCGCAGGCTTTGCCATGCCTGTGGCGGACAGCGAGACGCTGACCGTGCGCTATAGTGATATATTGCGCCTGATGCATGATCTGCGCGGTATGGGCGCAGGCAATGTGTTGGCGTCCCATCCCCCGGCGCTGCGCCGCGAGACATTGATCGGCGCGAGCCAGCACTTCTCGGCCGCCGCAGATGCTGATGGGCGCACTGCGGAGGATATGGCGATCCTGTATCTGAGCGGGTGGAAGCCCGATTCCAGCCAAGCCAAGCCAGCCCGGCGGGGCAGCGCGACTGTGTCACTGGCGGATGCGCTCAAGCGGAAGGCATAACCTCTCCCCTATTCCCGTTCGCCCTGAGCCTGTCGAAGGGCTCAATTTTTAAAAAAGAGAAGGGCTTCGACAAGCTCAGCCCGAACGGAGTTGAGGGCAACCCTCAAGCCGCCAGCCGCAGGAAAGGCACCGGCTCCGTCGATCGCAACACGATCGGCTTGCCTTCCGAAGCCTCAAACAGCTCACCGTCAAGAATGACGCTGCTTCGGTCGCCCTCGATCCGGATGATATCGCCCTGCTCCAGATGCACGCCCTGCACCTGCGACTTGCCGACCCGCCGGGTGATGCTCGCCCAGGCCAGCCGCAAAAGCGCGGCCAGACTCTGGTCCACCGCCATCAGTTTCATGTTCCCGCGACGGCTGTCCCCCGCCTGCACGCCCAGCAGCAGCCGGTCGAGCGTTGTCACGATCAGCACGGCAAAGCGCCCCGCCAACTGCCCTTCCCGAATCAGCGAGATGCGCACGGGATGGCTCGATTGCGGCAGGAACCGCGCGCGAATGCCGAAAACCAACGACACCAGCACCGCTATCACGGTCAGGAAATGGCTAAGCCCATTGGACAGGCCAAGCGGATAAATCTGGTTACGGCAGTAAAGCATGTAATCGGCAAGCCCCGCGCCGCCCAGGAACATGCCCAGCACCGGCCGCGATTCCGCACCTCCGTCGGACAGCGCGATCAGCTCACGCGCCACGACATGATCGTCCACGCCCGCCTTGGCGATCTGAACGATCCGCTCCAGCGCCTTGATCGGATCGCCATGGATGCCAAGGTCGAGCGCGATCAAATTGGTCTTGCCGTTGGGCAGCACCGCGATCGGCGGCACGCGGCCCTTGAAATGCTCACCCTGATACAGTTCCGTCAGCGCCGCCTGCACCGTCCCGTCGCCACCATTGATGACGATGACCACCGGATCGACGCGCGCGATGGTTTGCAACGCGCGGCCGATCTGATCGACATGCTCCACCTCATAATGGAAGATGTCGGGATTGCTCGCGCAATAGCTGCGCACGCGCGGCAGCGTCTGCCGGTTGCCCGTCGATTTAGGATTGGACAGAAGCGCGACCCGGACCATCAGAACTCACATATATTGAAGTTTAATGGTGATCCGCGTCACACCCGGACCAACCTTCACCGCAGCCTTTTCGACCGACGGCTTGCCCAGGTTGAAGATGCTGATCGACGGATTGTTGGAAAAACCACCGCCGTCGCGCGAAATGCTCGTCTTGCCATTGCCGTCCCGGTCGTGCCGGACTGCAATCGCGTATCTACCCGGTTCGGGCACCGGCATGCAGAATCGCATCCCGTCGCTGCCGGAGCGAACCGCCGTGTCTATCCGGTTCAACCACGCACCCTTCGCCAGCCAGGCACTTTTGGTCGCGGGATAGGATTGCACGCGGACCTTGCCCGTCGCGGCGGCAAAACCCCGAACGTCGATCAGCAGCGCCGGACCCTTCGCGGACGGACCACAACGATCCAGCTCGTTTCCGATTTCCTGCCCGTGAGCCAAGGCCGGGATAGAGGCAAACACTGCCCCAGCCGACAAAAGGCCCATCGCAACTTTGAACATGACCATCCAACTCCGTGAAGCTATAGCCGCCCGAT
>CAMPIM010000117.1 GCA_946886365.1 uncultured Novosphingobium sp. | reverse complement strand
CGAGATCTACACGTAAGGAGTCGCGGCAGCGTCAGATGTGTATAAGAGACAGGTCGAACATCTGCAGGTGTCACGCAAGGGACCGGCCGACTTCGTGTCCAAGGCCGATCAGCAAGCCGAGCGCACTTTGGTCGAAGAGCTGCAAAAAGCACGGCCGGACTGGGGATTCCTGCTGGAAGAAGGCGGGGTGATCGAGGGTGATCCCAACAAGCCGCGATGGATCATCGATCCGCTCGACGGCACCAGCAACTTTCTCCACGGTATCCCGCACTTCGCGATCTCTATCGCCGTCGAAGAGCCGCTTTACGGCAACAGCAAACGTGAGATCACGACCGGCCTTATCTATCAGCCGGTCACGGACGAAAGCTATTGGGCGGAAAAGAGCCGGGGCGCGTGGCGGCATGACCAGCGTTTGCGGGTGTCGGCCCGCCGCGACCTGGGCGACTGCCTGATCGCAACCGGCATTCCCTTCATGGGCCATGGCGACATGGCGCAGTGGACTCGCATTTTCGGCGCGGTCGCGCCCTCCGTTGCGGGAATTCGTCGCTTCGGTGCGGCTTCGCTTGATTTGGCGCATGTGGCGTCCGGCCGTTATGACGGCTTCTGGGAAAGCGGTCTTCAACCCTGGGACGTCGCGGCTGGATTGCTGCTGGTACGTGAGGCGGGCGGGTTCGCCACCGATTTCAGGGGCGGCGATCAGCCGATCGAGCGCCGCGAAGTGATCGCGGGCAATGATGCCATCCACAGCAAATTGCACAAGCTTGTAGCGGGCGCGCTGCGCTGAGGCAGGCATTTGTTTCTGCGTAAGAGAAGCAGACTGTTGCGAATCATTCTCATGCCTCGGGGCCTTGCTTCGCTTATGCGGCAGGCCTAAAGCGCGCCCATAGTCATTTTCGCCCAGGGGATTCCGTTGGTCGATCTAGCCCAATATCTGCCGATCCTTATCTTTCTCGGGATCGCGTTGCTGCTTTCCGGGGCATTCGTGTTCCTGCCGATGCTTGTCGGCCGCCTGACCGGCGCGCATCAGCCCGATCCGGCGAAGCTGTCGGAATATGAGTGCGGTTTTCCAGCGTTCGAAGAACCGCGCAGTCAGTTCGACGTGCGCTTCTACCTGGTCGCGATCCTCTTCATCATCTTCGATCTGGAAGCCGCCTTCCTCTATCCTTGGGCGGTCAGCCTGGATCAGATCGGCTGGGCCGGCTGGGCGACGATGATGATCTTCATAGCGGAGCTGGTGCTGGGCCTCGTTTATGCGTGGAAGAAGGGAGCCCTAGATTGGGAGTAGAACTGACCAGTCCCGCGCCCGGCACGATGTTGCCCGCGGGGACGCAGCCCGACCAGAATTTCTTCAACGCACTGAACAGTGAGGTCAGTGACAAGGGGTTCCTCGTAACGTCGACCGAAGAGCTGTTCCAATGGGCTCGCACGGGTTCGCTGTGGTGGATGACGTTCGGCCTTGCCTGTTGCGCGGTGGAGATGATCCACGTCAACATGCCACGTTATGACATGGAGCGTTTCGGGGCTGCGCCGCGCGCCTCACCGCGCCAGTCGGACGTGATGATCGTCGCGGGAACGCTGTGTAACAAGATGGCTCCGGCGTTGCGCAAGGTTTACGACCAGATGTCCAATCCGAAATATGTGATTTCGATGGGCAGCTGCGCGAACGGCGGCGGCTATTATCATTACAGTTATTCGGTCGTGCGCGGCTGTGACCGGATCGTGCCGGTCGACATCTATGTGCCGGGCTGTCCGCCGACTGCCGAAGCGCTGCTTTATGGCGTGATGCAGTTGCAGCGGAAGATCCGCCGCATCGGGACGATTGAGCGCTGATATGGGTCATTCTGCACCGAAGATCGTGAACCCGGAAGGGCTCGCGGAGAAGATTGCCGGGCTGTTGGGTCCGATGCTGATCGAAGCGGTCGATCACGCGGATGAGCTGAGCTTCACCGTCGTGCGCGATCGGCTGGCCGAGGCGCTGGATGCGCTGCGCGTACAGGGCGAATATCAGCAGCTGATGGAGATCGCTGGCGTCGATTATCCGGAGCGGGTCGAGCGCTTCGAAGTCTGCTATCATCTGCTGTCAGTCACGCAGAACCATCGCATCCGCGTCAAGGTATCGACCGACGAGGATAAGCCGGTTCCTACCGTCACGCACATCTGGCCTGTCGCGGGCTGGCTGGAGCGTGAGGTGTTCGACATGTACGGCGTGATCTTCGAGGGTAATGCCGACTTGCGCCGCATCCTGACGGATTACGGCTTCAAGGGGCATCCGCTGCGCAAGGACTTCCCGCTGACCGGCTATGTCGAGATGTGGTATTCCGAGGAAGACAAGCGCGTCGTCTACAAGCCGGTGCAGCTGGCCCAGGATTTCCGCCAGTTCGATTTCATGAGCCCATGGGAAGGCGCGCAATATGTGCTGCCGGGTGATGAGAAGGCGCCGCAGGCTCCGGGTGCGCCCACGCCTGCCGCCGCTCCGCCGCCGCCCGCCGTAGCGCCCAAAGGCGCGCCTGCTGGCGAGACGCCCAAGGTGACGGAAAAGAAGGCAGATACCGGCGCGGGCGAAGCTGCGAACACGGAAGCCGCCAAGGCGACCGATGAGAAGCCGCTTGCCGAAGACGCGCAGACGACGCCGGTGCGCCGATCCCGTGCTGCGAAGGCCGAAACCGGAGAAGCGGACACCGCCAAGCCGAAGCGCCCGCGCAAGCCGAAAACTCCCGCCAAGGATGAGGGGGGTGACGCCTGATGTCCACCTATCTCGAAGAACTCGACCATAAGACCAGTGCGGACGATCCGACGCTGGGCGATACCGAGATCCAGAATTACACGATCAACTTCGGTCCCCAGCATCCGGCAGCGCACGGCGTGCTTCGCCTGGTCATGGAACTGGACGGCGAAATCGTGGAGCGCTGCGATCCGCATGTCGGGCTGCTCCATCGCGGCACCGAGAAGCTGATCGAATATAAGACCTATCTTCAGGCTCTGCCCTATTTCGACCGGCTGGACTATTGCTCGCCGATGGGGATGGAGCACAGCTATGTGCTGGCGATCGAGAAGCTGCTGAACCTGGAAGTACCGCTGCGCGCGCAATATCTGCGTGTGTTCTTCGCGGAACTGACGCGGATCAAGAACCACATGCTGAACCTGGGTTCGCACGTCATGGACGTCGGCGCGATGACGCCGAACCTGTGGCTGTTCGAACTGCGCGAAGATTGCATGAATTTCTATGAGCGGGCTTCGGGCGCGCGTATGCATGCGGCCTATTTCCGGCCGGGCGGGGTCCATCAGGATGTGCCGCTGAAGCTGCTGACGGACATCGCCGATTGGCTCGACACGCGCCTGCCGCGCCTGTTCGAGGACGCGATCAGCCTGGTGGCCGACAACCGCATCTTCAAGCAGCGCAACGTCGATATTGCCGTGGTGAGCAAGGAAGACGCGCTGAAATGGGGCTTTTCCGGCCCGATGCTGCGCGGTTCAGGCATCCCCTGGGATTTGCGCAAGTCGCAGCCCTATGACGTTTATGACCGGATGGACTTCGACATTCCGGTCGGCACCAATTTCGACTGCTATGACCGTTTCATGGTCCGTGTCGAGGAAGTGCGCCAATCGGCACGCATCATGAAGCAGTGCCTGAATGAGATGCCGGAAGGCCCTGTGATATCGTTTGATCGCAAGGTTGCGCCGCCGCGCCGTGGCGAGATGAAGCGGTCGATGGAAGCGCTGATCCACCACTTCAAGCTGTATACTGAGGGCTTCCATGTTCCGGCGGGCGAAGTCTATGTGGCGACCGAGAGCCCCAAGGGTGAGTTTGGCGTCTATCTGGTGAGCGATGGGACCAATTCGCCCTATCGCTGCAAGATCCGCCCAACGGCTTTCTCGCACCTGCAGGCGATGGATTTCATGATGAAGGGCCACATGCTGGCCGACACCACCGCCGTTCTTGGCGCGATGGACATCGTGTTCGGAGAATGTGACCGCTAATGGCTGACGCAGTTCATATCCCTGACGAAGCGGAAACGCGCGCGCGCTGGGGCGCGTTCGCCTGGACCGCCGAAAATGCCGAGCAAGCGAAGAAGGTGATCGCCCGCTACCCCGCCGGGCGTCAGCAGTCGGCGGTGATGCCGCTGCTCGACCTTGCCCAGCGCCAGGTGGGGGCGGAAACGCAGACCAATGGCTGGCTGCCGGTGCCGGTGATGGAGTATATCGCCGATCAGCTCGATATGCCCTATATGCGGGTTTACGAGGTCGCGACCTTCTACACCATGTATAACCTCGCGCCGGTGGGCCGCTATCATGTGCAGGTTTGCGGCACGACGCCCTGCATGTTGCGCGGGTCGGACGATGTGTTTTCAGCCTGCAAGAACAAGGGTCTGGTAAAGGGCGGCACGACCCCCGACGGCCTGTTCACGCTGAGCGAAGTCGAATGTCTGGGCGCCTGCGCCAACGCGCCGATGGTCCAGATCAACGACGATAATTTCGAAGACCTGACCTATGACAGCATGAGCGCCATCCTCGACGATCTCGCCGCTGGAAAGCAGCCCAAGATCGGGCCGCAGATTGACCGTCAGACCAGCTGCCCCGAAGGCGGCCCGACCACGCTCAAGGAGATGGTCGGCGAAAATCATGATTATCGGGGGAAGTGGGCGTAATGGCTTATCCCTATTCCGTCACCCCAGCGCAGGCTGGGGTCTCCATCCTCAGCGCGCGCACGCCTGAGATGCCAACTTTCGCTGGCATGACGAATGCTGGAGGCCGCGCATGAGCGACGTCATCGCACCCCTTGCCGACAAGGACCGGATCTTCACCAACGTCTATGGCTTCCAGGACTGGGGCATAGACGCTGCATGCAAGCGCGGCGATTGGGACAATACCAAGGCGCTGCTGGAGATCGGCCAGGACGAGATCATCGATCGCATCAAGGCGTCCGGCCTGCGTGGCCGTGGCGGCGCTGGCTTCCCGACCGGCATGAAGTGGAGCTTCATGCCCAAGGAAAGCAAGGATGGCCGTCCGAGCTTCCTCGTCATTAATGCCGATGAATCAGAGCCGGGTTCGTGCAAGGACCGCGAGATCATCCGCCACGATCCGCACAAGCTGATCGAAGGCGCGCTGATCGCCGGCTTCGCGATGCGCGCGCGGGCGGCCTACATCTACATCCGCGGCGAGTTCATCCGCGAGGCGGAGAACCTGTTCGCGGCGGTCGCCGAGGCTTACGACGCGGGCCTGCTGGGCAAGAACGCCGCCGGATCGGGCTACGACTTCGACGTGTTCGTCCACCGCGGGGCGGGGGCCTACATCTGCGGCGAAGAGACCGCGATGATCGAAAGCCTCGAAGGCAAGAAGGGCCAGCCGCGCCTCAAGCCGCCGTTCCCGGCCGGCGCGGGCCTCTACGGCTGCCCGACCACGGTCAACAACGTCGAGTCGATCGCCGTCGTCCCGACCATCCTGCGCCGCGGCGCAAGCTGGTTCAGCTCGTTCGGGCGCGAGGGCAACAAGGGCACCAAGCTGTTCCAGATCAGCGGCCACGTCGAAAAGCCGTGCGTCGTCGAAGAGGCGATGAGCATCCCCTTCCGCGAGCTGATCGAGAAGCACTGCGGCGGCATCCGCGGCGGGTGGGACAACCTGCTCGCGGTGATCCCCGGCGGCTCCTCGGTCCCGCTGGTCCCGGCGGCCGAAATCATGGACGCGCCGATGGATTTCGACGGGCTGAAAGAGCTCGGCTCGGGCCTCGGCACCGCGGGCGTGATCGTGATGGACAAGTCGACCGACGTGGTCCGCGCGATCAGCCGCATCAGCTATTTCTACAAGCACGAGAGCTGCGGCCAGTGCACGCCGTGCCGCGAGGGCACCGGGTGGATGTGGCGCGTGATGGAACGCCTTCGCACCGGCGACGCCGCAGTCGAGGAAATCGACATGCTGCAGCAGGTGACCAAGCAGGTGGAAGGCCACACGATCTGCGCACTGGGCGACGCCGCCGCCTGGCCGATCCAGGGCTTGATCCGCCACTTCCGCCCCGAGTTGGAACGGCGCATCGAGGAACATCAGCGGCAATTCGCGGAGGCTGCGGAATGAAAGCTGTCCTCGCCTTAATTTTTGCGGTCGCGATGACTGCGCCCATTAGCGCGCAGATCCCGACGAGTACCTCGGAAATCCGTCCGAACTTCAACGACGACGCCTATGCGAAGGGCGCTCTGGAATTGAAGAGACTCTCTCGCTGCGCAGTCGAGCGGCGGAGTGGATTGGCAGAGACGATGCTTGAATCCCTACCGAGTTCACGAAGTGAATCGCTGATCGTCGACACGATGATGAACGTGATGGTGAACTGCATAAGAAATTTTCGCCCGGCGATACGGGTAAGTCACGTGCAGCTACGAGGAGCGATAGCCGAGGAGATTTTCCTCGCCGCCCACCCACAAGCTGTTGATTTTTCCGCACTGAACCATTCCGACAAGAGTTTGCCGTCGGAATGGATTTCGTCGGAACTCGAGACACCGCAACTGTCTCGGATCGTCTGGCAGGACTTTGCTCAATGCGTAGTGTCTGATGCTCCGGCGGAAGCTGATGCGATACTGAGGACTACACCTCGTAGCGCTGAAGAAGCTTCGGCTATCCGGGAGATTACTCAGTTTCTTGGACCCTGCCTTGGAGACGGTAGCACATTCAAAATGGACGCTGCGACCCTGCGTTCATATCTCGCCCAAGCGATGTATCGAGGCATGGCGATGTGGCCGCCGGTTGGTTTGTCGGGCGAGAACTGATCGATGAGATATATATCATACCCCAAGCCACCTTTCTTTCCAAAGGCGAATGGCGGCCCGATCCAAGGGGGCGCCACGCGCACCCGCCGCTTGGCGGATCCAAGGCTTGATCCGCCGCTTCGAATTCGCACGGGAGCAGCGCATCGACGGACATCAACGACAAATTGCGGAGGCTACGGAATGATCAAGAATCGGATCGTGAACCTGACGCTGGCCGGGCTCGGCCTGATCGGCGCTGCATTTCCGCTAATGGCAAACGCGCAACCGGATATGTCGAACAGCCGGGAGGCGCGCGCGGCTCTCGACACGCTTGGCGCCTGCCTTGCCAATGTACGCGGCGCCGAGGTCGGAGCCTTTCTGCGCAATCCATCGGAAAGAAACTGGCATCGCGTAACTGCATATCGCAACGACGAGGCGCCCTGCATCGGTCTCTATTCGGTGACGACGTCGCAAGCTGCAATGCGCGGCGCAGCGGCGGAGGCGTGGTATGTCGCTCGGTATGCCCAGGGCGCACCCACGTCGTTCACCACGGCTGATAACACCGCCCCTCCACAGGAAGACACTGCCGCCCGCATAGCCGCTGCGAGCGATGCAGACCGCCCGCAGGTCATCATCGACGAGTTTGCGCGCTGTGTCGCGGCTACCGCGCCGGGCAAAGTTGACAAGCTGCTGCGGACTCCGGTGGCTAGCACGCTGGAAGCCGAAGCGATCCGGGGACTCACGATGGCGTTCGCGCCATGTGCCTTCGAAGGGCAGAAGCTCGGCTTCGACGCCGAGACGCTACGTGCGGCACTTGCGTTCGCGCTGGCGCGGCGAGTGGCTTTTTGACGGTGCAATCCCTCGCAGCGAATATTACGGAGCCGCCGGTGGGCGGTGCAGGAAGTCGGTACGATGCCTAAAGTCACTGTAGACGGTCAGGAAATCGAGGTCCCCAACGGGGCGACCGTGCTGCAGGCGTGCGAGCTTGCGGGCAAGGAGATTCCGCGTTTCTGCTATCATGAGCGGCTGTCCATCGCGGGCAATTGCCGCATGTGTCTGGTCGAGGTGAAGCCCGGGCCGCCCAAGCCGCAGGCAAGCTGCGCGCTTCCCGCGACCGACGGGCAGGAAATCCGGACCGATACCCAGATGGTCAAGACCGCGCGCGAAGGGGTGATGGAATTCCTGCTCATCAACCATCCGCTCGACTGCCCGATCTGCGACCAGGGCGGTGAGTGCGACCTGCAGGACCAGGCGGTCGCCTACGGCCGCGGCGGTTCGCGCTATCACGAGAACAAGCGCGCGGTGACCGAGAAGTACATGGGCCCGCTGATCAAGACGATCATGACCCGCTGCATCCACTGCACCCGCTGCGTGCGCTTCTCGGAAGAGATCGCGGGCGTGGACGAGATCGGTGCGGTCGGCCGCGGCGAGGACATGCAGATCACCACCTACCTCGAGGAAGCGGCCAAGCACGAGCTGTCGGCCAACGTGATCGACCTGTGCCCGGTGGGCGCGCTGACTTCGCGGCCCTATGCGTTCGAAGCGCGGCCGTGGGAGTTGAAGAAGACGCTGAGCATCGACGTTTCCGACGCGGTGGGTGCGAACATCCGCCTCGACAGCCGCGGACGCGAAGTCATGCGTGCGCTGCCGCGCAACAACGACGACGTCAACGAGGAGTGGCTGTCGGACAAGGGCCGCTACATGGTCGACGGGCTTACACGCCGCAGGCTCGACAAGGTGTGGATCCGCAAGGGTGGCAAGCTGCAGCAGGCGAACTGGGACGAGGCGTTCAAAAAGATCGCCTCGGCCAAGCCCGGCAGCAGCATTGCCGCGATCGCGGGCGACCTGGTCGACTGCGAGACGATGTTCGCTGCCAAGAAGCTGCTCGGCGCGCTGGGTTCCGACCTGCTCGAAGGGCGCCAAACCGGAATGGATTACCCGGCGGACAACCTCGCGGCGGTGGCGTTCAATTCCACTTTCGCGGGGATCGAGACCGCAGATGCGATCCTGATCGTGGGCAGCAACGTCCGCCACGAGGCGGCGCTGGTCAACGTGCGGCTGCGCAAGGCGGCCAAGCGCGGGGCCAAGGTGTTCGTGGTCGGCCCGCACTGGGACACGACCTATCCGGCCGAGTTTCTCGGCGACGACGCGGGCGTGCTGCACGACCTTCCGGCGCATGTTATCGAAGCGTTCGACAAGGCCGAGCGCCCAGCGGTGATCGTCGGCGCGGGCGGTCTGGCGGCGGGCGCGTTCCAAGGCGCGCTCGGGCTCGCGCAGGGCTGGCAGCGTGACGGGTGGAACGGCTTCAACGTGCTCCACACCGCCGCCGCGCGCATGGGCGGACTGATGCTCGGCTACGCGCAGAAGGGCGGCATCGCGGACGTGGCCAAGGCCGCGCCGAAGGTCGTGCTGGCGCTGGGCGCGGACGAGGTCGACTGGTCGGCGTTCGGCCAGAGCCTCAAGGTCTATATCGGCCACCACGGCGACAAGGGCGCGCATGCGGCTGACGTGATCCTGCCCGCGGCAAGCTATGCCGAAAAAGACGGTACTTACGTCAACACCGAAGGCCGTGTGCAGTTCGCCGAGAAAGCCGTGTTTGCGCCCGGCGACGCGCGGGAGGACTGGACGATCCTGCGCGCTCTTGCCGATGCGCTGGGCGTCGAGGTCGGCTTCGACAGCTTCGCCGAACTCCAGGCCGCGATGATCGCCGAAGTGCCGGCATTGGGCGAGGAAGGCTTGGCCGATTACGGCAAGCTGCCCAAGGCCAAGGCGACCAAGGCGAAGGGCCGGATTTCCTATCCGATCTCGGACTTTTACCTGACCAACGCCATCGCCTGCGCCAGCGCGGTGATGCAGCAGTGCTCGGCCGAACTCCTCCACGGCGAGGAAGTGCTGGAGGCTGCGGAATGACGTTTGCCTTCACAATTCTTTCTGCCGTTGCTGTCGCGTTGTTGTTCATTTTCGGTGCAATCCGCATGTCGATGTGGATGACGGATCGAAAATCGAATGAGGCGCTGAAAAGGCGCATCCCCGATGCTTCGTCGGTGAATGCCGACAGCGGCTATGCAACACCAACGGGTGGCGACTGATGACCGCGTTCTTCCAATCGCTCGGCATGACGTACGAGTGGGCGTGGTTCGTCGCCACGATCTCGGGCATCCTGCTGATCGCGCTGCCGCTTATGCTCGCGGTCGCGATGATCATCTACGTCGACCGCAAGATATGGGCCGCGATCGCGCTGCGCCGGGGCCCCAATGTGGTCGGCCCGTTCGGCCTGCTGCAGAGCTTCGCCGACGGCCTCAAGGTCTTCCTCCAGGAAACGATCATCCCCTCGGCGGCGAACAAGGGCCTGTTCCTGATCGCGCCGATCGTCACCTTCACCGTGGCGCTGATGGCCTGGGCGGTGATCCCGTTCAACTCGGGCGCGGTGCTGGCCGACATCAACGTCGGCCTGCTCTACATCCTCGCGATCAGCTCGCTGGGGGTTTACGGCGTGGTCGTCTCGGGCTGGGCCTCGAACTCGAAGTACCCGTTCTTCAGCGCGATGCGCGCCGCGGCGCAGATGATCTCCTACGAAGTCTCGATCGGCTTCATCCTGATCTGCGTGGTGCTGTGGGCCGGCA
>CAMPIM010000116.1 GCA_946886365.1 uncultured Novosphingobium sp. | reverse complement strand
GGGCTTGGCGTGGTAATTGGCGCGGAACTCAATGCGGCGCTTGCCGAATTTCCCGAAGAGGAAGTGGAGCGTGGCATGGAGGATCGTAAAGGGAACGGGACGGTAGAATGACGGGCTTGATGGCGGGAAAACGAGGTCTCATCATGGGCCTGGCGAATGACAAGTCGCTCGCATGGGGCATTTCCAAGGCATTGCGCGCACAGGGGGCGGAACTCGCCTTCTCCTATCAGGGCGATGCGCTGGCCAAGCGCGTGCGCCCGCTTGCCGAGGAACTGGGATCGGACTTTCTGATCGATTGCGACGTTTCCGACATGGACAAGCTCGACGCGGCCTTTGACGAGGTGAAGGCACGCTGGGGCAAGCTCGATTTCGTCGTTCACGCGATCGGCTTTTCCGACAAGAATGAGCTGCGCGGCAAATATGTTGACACCAGCCTCGAAAACTTCCTGATGACGATGAACATCTCGGCCTACAGCTTCGTTGCCGTCGCCAAACGCGCCCGCGCGTTGATGGCGGAGGGCGGTAGCATGCTGACGCTGTCCTACTATGGCGCCGAAAAGGTCATCCCCCACTACAACGTCATGGGCGTCGCTAAAGCCGCGCTGGAAACCAGCGTCAAATATCTGGCGATGGACCTCGGCCCGGAAAATATCCGCGTCAACGCGATTTCGGCAGGCCCCATCAAGACGCTGGCGGCCAGCGGCATCGGCGACTTCCGCTACATCATGAAGTGGAACGAGCTGAACAGCCCGCTCCGCCGCAACGTGACGATCGAGGATGTAGGCGGCGCGGCGCTCTACCTCCTGTCGGATCTGGCATCGGGCGTGACTGGCGAAGTCCATCATGTCGACGCTGGCTACAATGTCATCGGCATGAAGGCCGAAGACGCGCCGGACATCGCGCTCGATAAATGAGTGATGAAGGTAGCCTGCCCATAGGATTTTATAATCTGGGGGTAGGCTACCTTGATGTGGCGCGCTCGGCGGCCAAAGTGGGCAACCACTGGATGTTTCATGATCCATTCGAGTTTCTAATAGCACACGGATTGGAATTGATTTTCAAGGCAGATCGCCGTCGGGAATTTAGCTTGGAGAGTGTGCGAAGGCAGTACGGACATTCCCTACCTAAATTATTTAATGACCTCCGTGGTGATTTCCGGGAAAATTTCCAAGTCGGGGACGATCTGAAAGCGCTGGTTAGCCATTTGGATGATGGACATTCTGGGCCTAACTGGCGGAACCGCTATCTCGAAACAGGTTATCGCGCCAATGTGCCGTCTCTATCATCCATGCTAGAGATAGTAGCGCCTTTCACCATCATTGATCGTCGCTGGCTTTCGAACCATTTTGTCAGGCAAACTGTATGAGCTTCAACACCTTCGGCCGCGTATTCCGCTTCACCACCTGGGGCGAGAGTCATGGTCCGGCCATCGGCGCGATCGTCGATGGCTGCCCTCCCGGCCTGCCGATCAGCGAAGCCGACATCCAGCCCTATCTGGACAAGCGTAAGCCCGGCACGTCGAAATTCACGACCCAACGCCGCGAACCGGACGAGGTCCGCATCCTGTCGGGCGTGTTCGAAGGCAAGACCACCGGCACCCCGATCAGCCTGATGATCGAGAATACCGATCAGCGGTCAAAGGATTATTCGGACGTCGCCAAGGCCTATCGGCCGGGTCATGCCGACTATGCCTATGATGCCAAATATGGCTTTCGCGACTATCGCGGGGGCGGTCGTTCGTCGGCGCGTGAAACCGCCAGCCGTGTCGCTGCGGGCGCGGTGGCCCGCCTCGTCCTGCCGGAGGTCGATATCTTCGCCTATGTCAGTGAGATAGGCGGCGACGCGATCGACTATGCCCGTTTTGACGCGGCGGAAATCGACAATAACCCCTTCTTCTGCCCCGACCCTGAAGCTGCCAAGCGGTGGGAGCAACTGGTGGACGGCGCGCGCAAGGACGGTTCGTCCCTTGGCGCCGTGGTCGAATGCGTCGCGTCCGGCGTGCCCGCAGGCTGGGGCGCGCCGCTCTATGCCAAGCTCGACAGCGAACTCGCCGCTGCGATGATGAGCATCAACGCGGTCAAGGGCGTGGAAATCGGCGACGGTTTCGCCGCTGCCCGCCTGCGTGGCGAGGAAAATGCCGATCCCATGCGTCCGGGCGAAGAGGGGCCAGCCTTTCTTGCCAATCATGCTGGCGGCATTGCAGGCGGCATCTCGACCGGCCAGCCGGTGAAGCTGCGCGTCGCTTTCAAGCCGACCAGCTCGATCCTCATCCCCGTGGAAACAATCACGCGCGATGGCGAAGCTTCCGACATCATCACGAAGGGTCGCCACGACCCCTGTGTCGGGATTCGCGGCGTACCCGTCGTGGAAGCGATGATGGCGCTGGTGCTGGCGGACCAGAAACTCCTGCATCGCGCGCAATGCGGCGGCGCATAACCGGCTGACACGAGCCGATTACCCGTTGAAAACCATGTTTGCGCGAGACGACTCAGTAAATCTGCGTTAACATCGTCAGCATCGATCGCCCGCGGGAGGGCGAGCGGCAGTGCGTAAGCCTGGGGAGCGTCATTCCTCACCGGCCTTCGGGCCAAAATTGGATTGACGGTCAAAGCGTCCCCTAAAGCCGCGAACACGGGCCAGCCATTTCATATGGCTGGCCCATTTCGTTTCCGCCCCCCGTCATGTCAGCGAAAGCTGGCATCTCAGGCCCCTGCATCGAACGCCAGATCACTCTCCCCCTTGACGCACATCCAGACCAATGTCTCCTCGCTGGCCCTATCGCCCGGCGTCACGGCGCGTCATCATCCGCCTCACCAGCCAGCGGAAACCCAATCGATGACCAGCCTTCCCTTCACCCAGGTTGACGCATTCGCCGACGCGCCCTTCACCGGAAATCCGGCTGCCGTGATGCCGCTCGGCCGCTGGCTGGACGATGCCACCCTCCAGGCGATCGCGGCTGAAAACAACCTGTCGGAAACCGCCTTCACCGTTCCGACGCCCGATGATCCCGATGCCGATTATGCGCTGCGCTGGTTCACGCCCATGGTTGAGGTGAAGCTTTGCGGCCATGCCACGCTGGCGAGCGGCCATGTGCTGATGGGCGGCCGCACCGCGCTGCGCTTCCGCACCCGTGACGCGGGCGTGCTGACGGTTATGCGCGACCGGGATGGCTATGCCCTTTCGCTCCCCGCATGGCATATGGAGCCGCGCGCGCTGCCCGATCTTGCGGCCGGGCTCGGCGGGGAGCCGCTTGAGTCCCATTGGCGCGACGGCGGATACAGCCTGTTCATCTTCCCTGACGCCGCCGCCGTCCGGGCGCTCCAGCCTGACTTTGCGGCATTGACGGCGCTCGGTGACATCATGCTGATTGCTACGGCACCGGGCGAGGACAGCGACATCGTCAGCCGCGTCTTCGTGCCAGGCGGTGGCGTGGACGAGGATCCTGTGACCGGCTCGGCCCATTGCCTGCTTACACCTTTCTGGGCGTCCCGGCTCGATAAGGTAAAGCTCAGCGCCGTGCAGGCATCTGCTCGCGGCGGCCGCCTCGGCTGCCGTCTGGACGGCGATCGGGTCATCCTGACCGGCGCCTGCCGCACGGTGATAGAGGGGCAGTTCCTGCTCTAGGCGAACGATATTGAGCTTGTCGGCAGTCGGGCCGCGTCAACCCTCAAGCCTCGTCGCCGAGCATCCCGATGATGGGGAAGATATGCCGGACCTTGCTGCGGTGAATGGAAGCGGTCACCCGGTCCTTATATTGGGTCAGGCCGATCAGGTTGCGGTCCCGCGCGCTCAGTCTGCCTATCGTCCAAAGCGACCGTTCCTCTTCGTCGCGCAGTTGCACGATTACGTCGGTATCGATGGACGCAGGCTTGATCCTGTCCAATATCACCCGCTCGCCTGCCCGGAACCTCGGCTCCATCGCTTCGCTGGGGATGTAGATAGCGAAATAGCGGCTCGCGTCGGCACGGCCGAATGGCGCGGGGATAAAGGCGGCCGGCTGGGTGAAGTCGCCCTCCCACATCTCCAGGTCGTTGGCCAGTGATATGCTGTCCTCGTCTGGGAACAGCAGCGACGCGGCATAGACCGGGATGGTCCTTTCACTCGGCATCGCAAAGGGCAGGGGCCGCTCCTTCACTAGATGTGTGGGGGCCGGTGAAGGGGTGGGGGTGATCCCCCTTGCCTCGCACATGGCGAATGGCTCGGGGAATGCTTCCTTGAGCTTGGATATGCTCCGCGCCGAAAGGGAATAGCCTACCGAAGGTGTCGGATAAATGCGCGTTAGCGTCGATGGGGCCAGCCCCGATCGGCGCGCTACCTCGGTCGCCGAAAGGCCGGTTTCCTCAATCAGACAGCTGATTAGCCCCCGTGCTTTCTGCTGATCCCACTCATAATCAAAAGGCATGTTTTCCTGCGCCTGCTCTGGGCACACCCGTGCGACCACCTGGAGAAACGACGATCGCAAATCTTGCGTCGCCTTTTGTCCTTCATTTCTAGAAGTGTTCACACGGCTACCGCAAACCTGCCAACTGCATATTGAACGATCATACAATTTGCGCACTGGAAAATCCAGAATTTTCATGAAAACGGCTGAAATGCCGCCATAATTCCGTATAATCTCGCAGCAATTTGCGCACATATATGCGACGCCGCAAAAAGCGATTGCGAACGAATGCGATTGCGCATAGGAGATTTGCGCAAGTTGCGCACACGCACGTGAAGTGCGTCTAGCAATGTGCAGGGGGTGAAGGGGATTTCACCGCGCATATCAGATGCGGCAGGTCGGGTGGTGTCGTCCCGGCCCGGATGTCCCCTTCTGCCGTCTGGCTTTGCGGCTTTGCACGATGACTAGGGGAATAAAGAATGAGAAATAACTCGAAACTGCATCGGATGCTGCTCTTGTCAGCCTCGATGCCGGCGATGGCGCTCCTCGCCAACGCCAGTGGAGCCTCAGCCGCTCCCGCAACTGTGAACGTGCCCACCGGCGCGGGTACAAGCGCCGCGGTGAACGCCAGCATCGATGCCGCGATCACCACTCCTGCAAATCCTGACCTTACGGTAACGATCGCCTCGGGCGCGGACATCAGCGGCGGCAGCGTCGGCTATGATTTCGTCGCGGGCGGCTATGCGGCTGGCGAGGGTGATGGCGCTGTTTCACTGACCAACGATGGCCGGGTCACCGGCATCGCTTTTGGCGGCGTCGGCAGCACTGCCGCTGCGAACAGCTTCACTGCCACCAACAATGGCGAAGTCACGGGCGGCATCAGCGCAACGGACTTCGGCGGCACGGCTTCGGTCACCAATAACGGTTCGGTAGGCGGCAGCGTATTCGGCTCGGCCTATGGTGATGTTGCGCTCGTCAACGGTCCCGCGGGCGAAGTCGGCGGCAGCCTGATCGGCTCAGCCCTCGATACCGCCAACGTCTCCGTCACCAACAACGGTTCCGTCGATAGCGACCTTGTCGGCACGGCAACGACCGGCTCTGTCACCCTGGCCAATAGCGGCTCGGTCGGCGGCAGCGCCTTGGCCTCGACCACTGATGGTGCCATCTCGATTACCAATGCGGCCGCTGGACGGATCAGCGGCGACGTAGATGCCGATTCGGACACCGGCGCGATCACCATCGCGAACAATGGCCAGGTCCTCGGCCAGACTACCGCATCGAGCGGCAGCACGGTCTCGACCAGCACCGGTCCCACGGTCACCGTATCGGGAACGACCACGACCACGCAGTCGAGCAGTTCGAGCGAAACCGTCGGCGGCGACGTCACCGGCACCTATGCGGGCATCAACGGCTCGCTGAACTTCGGCACTGGCAATGACGGCAGCGTCAGCCAGTTCTCCGCCGCCAACAGCACTGCGACAGTCAGCGGCAGCGTCTATGGCGATGTGTCTTCTGTAGCCCAGGGTGGGTCATCCGCAACTGCCAGCACGGACGTTGCGACGGACTCCCGCGACGGCGCAGGCACCGGAACGGTCGTCGCCACCAGCCTCGACACGACCGATTCGCCACCACCGGCGGCACGAGCACCGTCAACGTCAGCGGTACGGTTGCGCCGGGCGATTCCGGCCGCAACGGCGATGTGTTCTCCTCCGGCAACGCAGGCAGTGCGGTCAACGTCAACGGCGGCCAGATCTCGGGCAACGTCACCTCGACGAGCCAGGGCTTCGCCATCAACCTGACGAACGCCTCGGAAAGCACCGACACCTATGAAGCTGGCGTTCTGCAGGGAACGAGCTCGTCCGCCAGCTCGCAGTTCACCCAGAGCCAGACCGGCGGTGCGGCTTCCGTCGCGCTTCAAGGTGCGGCGAATGTGGGTGGCAACGTGAATGTTACGGGCACCGCTTCGGCATTGGCCGATATCGGCGCGGACGCAGCTGTCGCTGGCAACGTGTCTGTCAGCACCGTGCAGACCGGGCCTTTCGCCTTCACGCCCGCTGACGTGGCCTTCGCCACCTCCACAACGCGCACGGTAGACGCCGCTGGAGATGGCACGGCTGTTGTCACCAATTCCTCGACGCAAGCCGCTCCGGCTGTCGCGGGGACCGCCACGCTGAACAATGCCGGACGCATCGACGGCGACGGCAGCGTCACCTCGGCCTTCGGCAACGCCAGCGCCAACATCACCGGCTCTGTCGGCGGATCGGTCTTCGCCTCGTCGGGCACCGGCCTGTCCAACAGCGAGAGCGTTGACAATTACAGTGTCACTGGCGGCATCGACACGCTGACGACCAGCACCCAAACCAACAGCTTCACCTCCGCAGGTGGTCAGGCTTCGGTCGTCGTGGACGCTCCCTCGCAGCAGGGTGTGCCCAGCGTTGCTGGCAACATCTTCGCGTCGGGCGTAGCCGGTGCGTCGATCACCATCGGCGAAGGCAGCGTCATCGGCGATGCCAACTTCGGCACCGGCGGCAACCTGTTTGCGGGCAGCCTTGGCTTCGACAGCAGCGAAGAAACCGTCACCACCTATGCAGCCGACGGCTTCACCCCCGTCAGCGTCGTGACGACGCTCACCGGTCAGCCGGTCGGCGGAGCGGCTTCGGTCACGAACAACGGCACTGTCCTTGGCGATGTCGAAGTTGAAGGCCTGGCCTCCGCCTCGCTCGTCAACAACGGTTCGCTCGGCACGCTGGGTGCAGGCAATGTCTTCAGCGTCTCGGCGCTGGATGCAGGCGGCACCGCGACGATCACCGACACCAACCCGACCAATGCTGGCACACGCACGATCGCGGCAAACGTCACGGCGGCTCCGGCAGGCGGCAACGCCAGCTTCACCAACAACGGCATCGCCTTTGGCGACGTCGAGCTGGAAGGCGTCACTGGTGCTGTCACGAACAACGGCATCCTGACGGGCACCACCACACTCGGCGGATCGGTGTTCAGCGGCACGGCTACTGTCGATGCGACGGTCAACACGACCGCCGTCACCGTCACGGCTGCTCCTGCGGCTCAGACCTACACCGTCGATCAGAACGGCATCTCGCGCGGTTTCACCGTGACGGGTGCGGTATCGACACAGGGCGAAGTCGCCTCCGAACTGGCTTCGCTGGTTTCGGGCGCGGGCGTTCCCCTGAACGCATCGCAGGTTGATCCTGCCGCGTTCAACCTCAGCGTGGGTGGCGAAGCTGCCGTCAAGACAGCGGACATCAAGGCGACGATCAACCTCAACAACGGGTCGATCACGCTCGGCGACATCGACGCACAGCGCGACGACAGCGGTGCCTATCTGACCGACACGACCGTCAACCTGAACGGCGGCGGTTTCCTGGGCGCCCGCGAACTGAAGCTGGCTGGATCGACCACCCCGGCCAACTTCACGCCGGTCGCGACCCTGCCGCAAGACGCGCAAGGGCTGTTCAACCCGACGGCGGTTCGCGTGCTGGGCGTCAACACCGTCAACAAGACGGGCGCTGGCACCTTCGTCGTGACGGGCGCCGAATATGTCCCGGCGGAAGGCTCCTCGCCCGCAGCCTGGACGATGGATGTCGGAAACCTCAACGTGCAGGCTGGCGAACTCCAGCTGGACGTTGCTTCGGACGATGCAGTCTTCGGTATCAAGGGCAACATCAACAATGATGCGACCCTCGTCCTCGGCCGCCGTGCGCCCACCTTCATCCAGTCGGTCGGCAACAGCATCGTCACGCCGGGTCCTGAAGCCATCAAGGGCATCGAAGTCTATCAGCAGGGCAACTACACCCAGACTGCCAACGGCACGACGGTCGTAGGCGTCAACCCCTCGCTGGTCCGCTTCAGCAGCCTTGACGTCAACAATGGCGGCGCGGCTCCGGAAGTCCTGGGTCCGATCACCGGCGGCGTCAGCATCCCCTACTTCACCACTCCGACCAATGCCGGTGTCTTCTCGACCCCGTCGTCCGTCACGGTGGACGGGAACCTGAACCTGGCTGGCAAGGTCGCTGTGACCGTGTCGAAGGACAGCCTCTATTCCACGGGCGACGGCTACACGCTGTTCACCTACACCGGAACGGGCGATGTCACGGCAACTGCAACCCCCTCGCTGAGCTCGCAGTTCGTCACCTTCGGCCTGAAGCATGACACGACCGCCAAGACCGTGGCGATCGAAGCGACCCGCAACAGCTACGCTGTCGGCGCGACGAACCCCAACGCAGCTGCTGCGGCGGTGGGTCTCGACAGCGCTCTGGCTGACGTCATCGCCCGGGTGAAGACGGACGCTGCTGGTGGCAATGGCTTTGCTTCGGTCACGGAGATCGCCAACGCTCAGGACATCGCCAACATCGCGGCCGGTCTCGACTGGCGCCTGAACAGCGCTCAGGCGGCGCAGGTCTTCAACGAGCTTTCCTCGGCGGAGATCTACGGTTCGCTTGCTGCGGTGGATCAGAACGCGGTCTTCAACACCACGGTCAACCGTCTGGCGGCACGTCGCGGTTATGGAGAGGCTCTGGGCACCCAGCTCTGGTTCAACCCCTCGGCTAACTTCGCCAAGACGGGCGGCACTCGCTCGGGCGCGTCGAAGATCAAGACCAACAGCTATGGTGGTGCCTTCGGTATCGACGTCGCTTATCAGGAAGACGGCGCCTTCGGCATCGGCTTCGGCTATGGTCAGCATGACGTAACCGCTCAGGGTTCGCCGGAAGAAGCGCAGGTCCGCACCTACACCATCGGTGCCTATGCGACGCAGGGCTTCGGTCCCTTCTACGGCAGCTTCCAGTTCGCCTACGGCTTCTCGAAGTTTGAAGTCGAACGCGACCTGACCCTGCTTGCCCGCACGATCGAAGGCAACTTCAAGGGTTCGCAGTGGGATGCCAGCCTGGAAATGGGTTATGACTTCGCGGCCGGTAACGGTCTCGTCGTAACGCCCTTCGGTAAGCTGGCGCTTCGCCGCTGGTCGATGAACGGCTTCACCGAAGAAGGTGGCGCAGGCATCGGTCTCAACGTCGAAGACGCGTCGAAGACGGTCTTCTCGCCGGTCATCGGTGTGAAGGCAGGCGCTCTGCTGGGTGATGTCGATGGCGTGGCTTACCGCCCCTATGCCAAGGTGCAGTACAGCTTCCAGGGCAACATCGGCAGCGATCGCACCGTCCAATATGTGGGCGGCGGCAATGCCTTCAACCTGAAGGGCGTCGATCCCGATGGTCATGGCCTGATCGAACTTGGCATCGACACTTCGGTGAACAAGCGCGTCAACCTGTTCCTGTCCGGCGGCTACGGCTTCGGTGGGCACAACAGCCTGGCTCAGGTCCGCGGCGGCATCAGCTTCGGTTTCTGATCCAACCCTCCTCATGCACTGGGCGCGTCGATTTCGACGCGCCCTTTTTTTGCTCCAGCTACCGTGCTGGCAGACCATGACATTCCAGGATTGGAACGACGGGCATGAATATGAAATGGGAACACTATGTCGCTGACATGCTGATCGAGCGGCTAAGGCAACATCATGTTGAGCTTCTGACGGGCGAACAGGAAACGATATGCTTCTTCGTCGATCCAACGTCCCCATCCACCCGTCGTTGGACAGTCAGTGATTATGACAAGGGCGTGGTCGATGGCGCCATTCGCGAACTGCAACACCTCATCCACTCGTCCCCGCTGCTAAAACGTGCCATATTCGATCGACTGTCGGCGTCAGGCAGCGCCGAAGGGGCGCACCGCCAGCGGGTTCGGGGATAGGCCGCGATGCCCAAAGGGACATGGCATGTGGAAACCGGAATATTGCGCATCGGCCAATGGGGCTATGCGCTGGAGAGAGATGATGGCGGCACGTGGCAGCTTGACGCCCCCCGATCGGCGCGACGCTATCTCGACAGGCGAGTGACGGTAAAGGGCAGGCGGTCGGGCTTTGACCTGCTGGACGTGCATCGCATCTGTCCGGGCGACGGTCTGCGGCAATGGCTGCCGCCTGGCTGGTCGGCACTATTTGGGCGCTTCAGCCTCGGCTGACGTGGCGGCCTATATAGCGTGATCGTTTTACACGGAAGCATGAGCATTAGGGCCGATTTTCCGTCACCCCGGGCTCGATCCGGGTGTGGATTCACATTCGAAGTGCAACGGGTTGAAGAAGGCCTCGACGG
>CAMPIM010000115.1 GCA_946886365.1 uncultured Novosphingobium sp. | reverse complement strand
TCAACCCGTTGCACTTCGAATGTGAATCCACACCCGGATCAAGTCCGGGGTGACGATTACTCAAATATGACCATGCTCTAAAATCGGGCCTCCGCCAGATCGTTTTAGGGCCGATCGACCTTCAGGAGATGGCGAGCCGAAAATGGTGGTTTTCCGTGACCCGGAGCGCAGCGTACTCACAGTACGTGAGCACCGGAAGCGCGGAGAACCGCCATTTGCAGGCCGCCAGAACTGAATGTCGATCGGCCCTAGCAGGGCGAGCGAGGGGCAGGGCGATCGCACCTGTCCCGGAACAGGATTTCATTAACCACGACTCCGCATTGGCCGCCCTTTCCCAACCGTCTATGTCTTTAGTTATGCGTATCCTTTCCACGATCCTGCTCGTTTCCGCCGCCGCTGGCGCGGCTGCCCTGGCACAGGGAATGCCGACGCCCTTCACTGTGGTCGAAAGCGGACGCGGCTACACCTCGCTCAAGGATGCGGTGGCGGCGATCGGCAATGGAAAGGGCACGGTCCTGATCGCGCCCGGCACCTATGCGCAATGCGCGGTGCAGCAGGGCGGGGACGTCGCCTTCCGCGCCCAGACGGCGGGCAGCGTCATCCTCGACGGCATGCCGTGCGAGGGCAAGGCGGCACTGGTCTTGCGCGGCCGGTCCAGCAGCGTGGACGGCATCGTGTTCCAGAATCTGCGCGTGCCCGACGGCAATGGCGCGGGCATCCGGCTAGAAGGCGGCAATCTCACCGTTACCAACAGCCTGTTCCGCAACAGCGAGGAAGGGATATTGAGCGGCGACTCGCCGGGCAACAGCGTCACGATCGACAAATCCACCTTCCGCCATCTTGGCCGGTGCGACCGCGATCTGGATTGCGCCCACGGCATCTATATCGGTCGATATGGCAAACTTACCGTCACGCGGTCGCGATTCGATCAGGGCGATGGCGGCCATTATCTCAAAACCCGCACGCCCCGCGTCACCATCACCGGCAACAGCTTCGACGACAGCCACGGCCGCCTCACCAATTATATGATCGACCTGTCCAACGGGGCGAGTGGTGAGATCAGTGGCAATGAAATGGTGCAGGGCCGGGACAAGGATAATTACAGCGCCTTCATCACCGTCGCTCCGGAAGGGCGCGAACATGACAGCAGCGGCCTGTCGATCGCTAGCAACAGCGCGTCTTTCGTGCCCGGCCTGCAACGGGGCAGCAGCTTCGTCGCCAACTTCACAAGCGACGCGGTGAAGATCGGCGCGAATCGTCTGGGCGCCGGCATCAAGGTCACCGATCGCCGTTGAAGGCCCGGCTTGCGCCCTCGGTTGCGCCGCCCGATAATGGCGTTATGCGCAGCACCTATGATTCCGCCACCGTCCGCCTTTATCATCTGAGCGACAGCGAAGAAGGCGGCGCTGCGACCACCCTCTTTTACGGCCCGTTAAGCGAAGCCGTGCATATAGCGCAGCAACAGCCTCAGGAAATCCAGGACGGGCTGTTCATCGCGACCGACAATGATGTGGTTGCCTGGCTGGATTTGCAGGAGGACTGAACGCAGTCCTTCTGGATTAGGAGGGCTTGTGCAGAAGTTGGAAGGCTTTTTCGAGGTCGATTATGACCGCGATCGCAAGCTGCTACATATCACCACTTACGGCTTCTGGAATCTGGATGCGGTCGATCAGTTCGGCCGCGCGCTCGAGGAAGAAGTCCGCGCGGCGGATCCGTCGTGCGACGTTCTGGTCAATACCTGCCGCACGGAAATCCATACCCCCGAAGTCAGCGAAGCGCTCGGTCGCCTCTCCTACACGCACAAGGATTCGGATACCGGCCGCATCGCCGTAGTCTCGCCTTCGGTGCTCCTGCGCATGCAGACGAGACGGCTGCAAAATATGAACACAACCTACGGCTATTTCGAAACCGAGCAGGAGGCTCTCGACTGGCTCGCGACTCCTGCTGATTCGTCGGCGGCGCAGACGCGCGCCGCTGGCTGAAGCGACCGGGATCGCTCGTGCGGCGGTTGCGGCGCTGCTCAACCGTCGGCAAAGCCGAAAGGCGCGTAGCCCCGCCGATAGTCCTCCGGCAGCATTTCACGCCCGATGGGCGGCGCGGATCGCGCCATGCACTGGCTCCGGTGGCACAGGCGGCATGTCAGTCCGATCGGCGTCGGCTCGGACGCCCCAAGTCCCTGCGTATAGATCAGCCGATGGGCATGGTCCGCCGCGCAGGCGAGCGCGATCGCCCGCTCCACACGCGGCGCCCCCCAGCCGCCGCCGCCCGCCGTCACCCTCCGCGCGATCGAGAAAAACCGTTGTCCGTCGGGCAGTTCCAGCCATTGCGTCACCACCTCGCCGGGCCGCTCGAACACATGATGGATCGACCAGAGCGGGCATGATCCGCCATGCCGCGCAAAGGGAAAGCCCGCGCCGTCCAGCCGCTTGCTGACATTGCCCGCCCGGTCGACGCGCAGGAAAAAGAAGGGCACACGTTCGTGCCCCGGCTTCTGTAGCGTGGTCAGCCGGTGCGCCGTCTGTTCAAAGCTGGTCCCGAATTGTCGGGCCAGTGCCTCGACATCGTAGCGCCGCGCCTCCACCGCCTTGGCAAAGGCCGCATAGGGCATCAATATGGCGGCGGCGCCATAATTGGCGAGGCCCTGGCGGGCCAGCTGCCGTCCGCTCGCGCTGGAAAACTGCCCGTCCTTCAACAGGGACTCCATGTCGCTGCGCATTTCCAGATAGGCGATCTGTATCGCCAGCTGAAAGGCGGTACTCGCGCCGTCCAGCGCATCGTCGATCAGCACCGCGTCCCGATGCCGGTCCAGCCGCCGCATCGACCCCGCCATGACATCGGGCGGCAGGCGCCGGACGCGCAGGCCATGCTTGCTTTTCAGCCATGCCGCCGTGCCACCGGCTTGTTCAATCTGCGCGGCGATCCTTTCCCCCGCATCGTCCAGCGGCGGAAAGCTGTTGCGCCGCGCGCCCAGGAACCGGCGCGCCTCGGCCGCCGGGTCCGGCGCTTCATCGGGTGCGTCGGCGCGATCGCCGCTCCGATCCGCCAGCGCCATC
This sequence comes from uncultured Novosphingobium sp., assembly GCA_946886365.1. The sequence goes on along the minus strand of CAMPIM010000115.1, from coordinate 7,525 downwards.
TGCTCCTCGCGATAGGCGGTATGCAGCCGCAATAACGCTTCGCTGAACCCCGGATAGTTGACCGCGACATCCTGCATTGCCAGCGTGGGAAGGTCGATGTCGGCAAACATCGGGTCCTTCAGCGCGGCCTGCAACCGCGCCGTCTGCTCCGCGCCGCCGTCGCCCGCCAGCTCGCTCATGTCCATCCGGTATGTGCGCGCCAGCCGCAGCAGCATGTCCGCCGTCAACGGCCGCTGATTGCGCTCCAGCAGCGCGACATAAGAAGCGGAGATTTCGAGGTCCGCCGCCATATCGGACTGCGTCAGCCCCAACTCCCGCCGCAACCGCCGCAAGCGCGGGCCCATATAGACGGGACGATCCTTGGCCATGTTCGCTTGCGCTCCTGTGCAGACATTACAACTATACAGAGAAAGTTTGTAAAGATCGACAACTGAACTTTACACCCCCTCCCGCCACAGGTCATCCTCCCCCAAAACGCGTTTAATTCGCCAATTCATTCAGGGGATTCCCATGACCTACGCCCAACAAATCACCCGCGCCTCCTCCCTGCTGGGCGAAGAGCCCAACTGGAATGGCATCGCCGCCGATTCGGTCGCCAGAATGCGCCTCCAGAACCGTTTCCCCACCGGCCTCGACATCGCCCGCTACACCGCCGCGATCATGCGCCGCGACATGGCCGCCTATGATGCCGACCCGGCGAACTACACCCAGTCGCTGGGTTGCTGGCATGGCTTCATCGGCCAGCAGAAGATGATCAGCATCAAAAAGCATTTCGGCACGACCAAGGGCAAATATCTCTACCTCTCCGGCTGGATGATCGCGGCGCTGCGCTCCGAATTCGGCCCGCTGCCCGACCAGTCGATGCACGAAAAGACCAGCGTCCCAGCGCTGATCGAGGAATTATACACCTTCCTGCGCCAGGCGGACGCCCGCGAACTCGGCATGCTGTTCCGCGACCTCGACAAGGCGCGCGAGACGGGCAATGAAGTTGAGGTCCATCGCCTCACCAACGCGATCGACAATCACGAAACCCACATCGTCCCGATCATCGCCGATATCGACGCGGGCTTCGGCAATGCCGAAGCGACCTACCTGCTCGCCAAGAAGATGATCGAGGCTGGTGCCTGCGCGCTCCAGATCGAGAATCAGGTTTCGGACGAAAAGCAGTGCGGCCATCAGGACGGCAAGGTCACCGTTCCGCATGAGGACTTCCTCGCGAAGATCCGCGCCTGCCGCTACGCCTTCCTCGAACTCGGAATCGACGATGGCATCATCGTCGCGCGTACCGATTCGCTCGGCGCCGGCCTCACCAAGCAGATCGCCTTCAGCCGCGAGCCGGGCGACCTTGGCGACCAGTATAACAGCTTCCTCGATGTCGAAGAGGTCGCCGATCCATCGACCCTGCGCGGCGATGTCGTCATCGCCCGCGACGGCAAGCTGCTGCGGCCCAAGCGTCTGGCATCAAACCTTTTCCAGTTCCGCCCCGGCACGGGCGAGGACCGGGTCGTCCTGGATTGCATCACCTCGCTTCAGAACGGCGCCGACCTGCTGTGGATCGAAACCGAAAAGCCCCATGTCGAACAGATTGCGGGCATGGTCGACCGCGTCCGCGAGGTCATTCCGAACGCCAAGCTGGTTTACAATAACTCGCCGAGCTTCAACTGGACGCTGAACTTCCGCCAGCAGGTGTTCGACAACTGGCAGGCACAGGGCAGGGACGTTTCCGCCTATGACCGCGCCCGCCTGATGAGCGCAGACTATGATGCCACCGACCTTGGCCGTGAGGCTGATGAAAAGATCCGCACCTTCCAGAAGGACGCCGCAGCGCGGGCGGGCATCTTCCATCATCTCATCACGCTGCCGACCTATCACACGGCTGCGCTGTCGACCGACAATCTGGCGCGGGAATATTTCGGGGACGCCGGGATGCTCGGCTATGTTGAGGGCGTCCAGCGCCGCGAAATCCGCGAGGGCATCGCCTGCGTGAAGCACCAGAATATGGCGGGCAGCGACATCGGTGATGATCACAAGGAATATTTCGCCGGTGAGGCAGCACTGAAGGCTGGCGGCAGCCACAATACGATGAACCAGTTCGCAGCTTGAAGAACCAAGGAAAGGAGGACGAAATGACTGAACCTGCAAGGTCCCGCGCGGTTTTCTCGACCGAGGATTTCTCGCTGCTCAGGACGGCGGTGGCCGATTATCTGCAGAAGGTGAAAGACACGCCGGAGTCGGTGAAGTTCGCCAACCTGTATCACCGGCTCGGTCGCCTGCGCTAATCGCCCGCTGTCGATGAGAGAAAGCCTGCCTCCGGTGATCCCGGCGGCAGGCTTTTCTAATCACCGTCAAGCCCGCTTTGTGCTTTCGCCCGAACGGCCGGACGCTTATCCTGAAGGTGCCAGACCCGACGGGAGAGCCCCCATGCCCTACACGCTCATTAGCGCGAACCGGAATTATTCCAGCTGGTCACTGCGTCCCTGGGTGCTGATGAAGGCGCTCGGCATTCCCTTCGCGGATCGGCTTGAGCCCTTTGTGCAGAGCATAAATTACTCTGCCTTCCGCAACTTTTCACCAACCGGGCAGGTGCCGGCCTTGATCGATGGCGATCGGACGGTGTGGGATTCCCTCGGCATCACCCTCTATCTTGCCGATCGCCACCCTGCCGTATGGCCACAGGAGGAATCCGCGCGCGCCTTCGCCCAAAGCGCCGTTGCCGAAATGCACAGCGGCTTTGCGACCCTGCGCAACGAATGCCCCATGAATGTCGGCGTGCGAGTCGAGCGCGACCTGCCCTCGCCACAGCTGAACCGCGATATAGCGCGGCTTTCGGAAATATGGGGGGAAGGGCTGAAGCGCTTCGGCGGCCCCTTCCTCGCCGGGCCAGCCTTCACCGCGATCGACGCCTTCTACGCGCCCGTCGCCTTCCGGGTGCGGACCTATGACCTGAATGTCGGGCCAGTGGCGCACGCATGGGTCGATCACATGCTGGCCCACCCCGCAATGCGGGAATGGGAGGCCGCTGCCCTCGCCGAAACCTGGCGCGAGGAAAGCCATGAGGCGGATGTGGGCGCCGCTGGCCGCATCATAGAAGATTACCGCGCGTCCTGAGCTGCCCCTTGCAAGCCTGCTATCGGCGTAGACAGCAAATATTGGTCCCATGCCCCCTTTCGCCGCGCCCGCTCTGGGTCTAGGGGGAAAGGGTTATGGTCAAGCCCCGCACGCTGTACGAGAAGATTTGGGACGCGCATGTCGTTGAACGCCGTCCCGATGGAACCTGCCTCATCTATATCGACCGCCACCTCGTACATGAGGTGACGAGTCCCCAGGCCTTCGAGGGTCTAAGGATAGCGGGCCGCCCGGTGCGCCGCCCCGATCTGACGCTCGCCGTCCCAGATCACAATCTGCCCACGACGCCCCGCCGCGATGCGCAGGGCAACCGCATCCCCATCGCCGATCCAGAAAGCGCGCAGCAGCTTGCCGCGCTGGAAAGAAATGCGCCGGAGTTCGGCGTTCGGCTGATCGGCGATGCGGATCTTGAACAGGGGATTGTTCACGTCGTCGGCCCGGAACAGGGCTTTACCCTGCCGGGCACCACGCTGGTCTGCGGCGACAGCCACACCAGCTCGCACGGCGCATTGGGCGCGCTGGCCTTCGGTATCGGCACGTCGGAGGTCGAGCATGTGCTCGCCACGCAGACGCTGCTTCTGAAGCAGTCGAAGACCATGGAAGTTGTTGTCGAAGGCGAACTGGGCTTCGGCGTCACGCCCAAGGATGTGGCGCTGGCCATCTGCGGCCGTATCGGCACGGCGGGCGGCACCGGCTATGTCATGGAATATCGCGGCTCTGTCTTCCGCGACATGTCGATCGAGGGTCGTCTGACCGTCGCCAACATGTCGATCGAGGCGGGCGCTCGTTCGGGCCTGTTCGCCCCGGATGAGAAGACCGTTGCCTATCTGAAGGGCCGCCCCATGGCGCCCAAGGGCGCCGATTGGGATGCCGCCGTCGCCTATTGGAAGACGCTGGCGACCGATGAAGGCGCGCAGTTCGACAAGACGATCGTGATCGAGGCCGCCGACATCGTGCCCAACGTCACCTGGGGCACCAGCCCCGAGGACGTCGTGCCCGTGACCGGCGTCGTTCCCGATCCGGAAAGCTTCGCCGACGCGTCCAAGCGCGCCGCCGCGCAGAAGTCCCTCGACTATATGGGCCTCACCGCCGGACAGCGGATGGAGGACGTGGTCGTCGAACATATCTTCATCGGCAGCTGCACCAACAGCCGCATAGAAGATTTGCGCGCCGCCGCCGCCCTGCTGAAGGACAAGCATATCGCCAGCGGCATCAAGCAGGCGCTGGTCGTTCCCGGATCGGGTCTGGTGAAGCAGCAAGCCGAAGCCGAAGGGCTCGACCGCATCTTCACCGATGCCGGGTTCGAATGGCGCGAACCCGGTTGCTCTGCGTGTCTGGGCATGAATCCCGACAAGGTGCCTGCCGGAGAGCGCTGCGCTTCCACCAGCAACCGCAACTTCATGGGCCGCCAAGGCCCCGGTTCGCGCACCCATCTCGTATCCCCCGCCATGGCAGCCGCTGCCGCCATCACCGGGCATCTGACCGACGTGCGAGAATTGCTGAACGAAAAACAGGGAGAGGTGGTCGCATGAAGAAGGTATTCTGGGTGCTGGCGCTCGGCGCGCTGGCCAGTGCCGCCATGGCGGCGACCCTCGGGCGTGCGGAAGACAGCCGCCGCCTGGAGACCAAGCGGGCGCATTGATGGACAAGCTGAATATCGTTGAGGGCAAGGCCTATCCGTTCGGGATGAAGAATGTCGATACCGACATCGTCATTCCGGCGCATTGGTTGAAGACCATTTCGCGCTCGGGCCTTGGCAAGGGCGCGTTCGAAGTGCTGCGCAAGGAACCGGGCAACGTCTTTGACGATCCGGAATATGCTGGCAGCCCGATCCTGATCGCGGGCGACAATTTCGGTTGCGGGTCCAGTCGTGAACATGCCGCCTGGGCGCTTGCCGACCTTGGCATCAAGGTGGTGATCGCGCCGAGCTTCTCGGACATTTTCTCCGGCAACGCGTTCAAGAACGGCATCCTTACTGTGGTTCTGCCGCAGGAAGCGATCGACCGCCTGATGGAGGTCGCGAAGACCGATCCCATCCATGTCGATCTGGAACATCAGACGGTCACGACGCAGTTTCAGGATCGATTCCAGTTTGAAATCGATCCCTTCCGCAAGCATTGCCTGCTTGGCGGGCTGGACGAGATCGGGTTGACGCTGGGGCAGGCTGACACGATCAGCCAGTTCGAGGCGAAGGACGCCGGGCTGCGGCCCTGGCTTGTTCCTGCCGTTGCGTAACCGTCCCGATCTTCCTATCTCATCCCAGACTTCAGCTTCTTTTTGACAAGGCACAGGCATGACGACTTTCGATGATCGCGAAAAGGCCTTTGAAAATATGTTCGCCCATGACCAGGAGATGCAGTTTCGCATCCAGGCGCGGCGCAACCGGCTGCTCGGCGAATGGGCCGCGGTCAAAATGGGACTGACGCCGGAAGAGACCGACGCCTACGCCAAATCTGTAGTGCAGGCCGATTTTGAGGAAGCGGGCGACGAGGATGTCATTCGCAAGCTGGTGGGCGACATGACCCAGGCGGGCGTAGACATTGACGAGCCAGGCGTGCGAGCGGCTCTGGAAGAGCAGCAGGTGATTGCGCGCCGCCAGTTCATCGAAGCCCAGTAAGCAGGACGGACACGCCCCATGCCAATGGCTGCCGACGATATTGCGGATATGATCCGGGCGGCTATTCCGGACGCGGAGGTCGAAATTACCGATCTCGCCGGTGATGGCGATCATTATGCGGCGCGCGTCGTGGCGGAAAGCTTCCGGGGCATGAGCCGGGTCGCGCAACAGCGCGCCGTCTATGCTGCGCTTGGCGGTCGCATGGGCGGCGTGCTCCATGCCTTGCAACTGACCACTGCCGTTCCCAACTAACCGCTATCATTTTTCATGCGCGCTGCCTGCAATTTTCAGCGCCCGACAGGACTGGACCGACCATGACCGACGCCGTGCATCAACGGATCGCCGATATTGTGAATAGCAATGACGTCGTGCTCTTCATGAAGGGCACCCCTCTGTTCCCGCAATGTGGTTTTTCCAGTCGTGCAATTGCCATCCTCGATCATCTGGGCGTCGCCTATGAATCCGTAGATGTGCTGCAGGACCAGCTGGTTCGGCAGGGCATTAAGGCTTTTTCGGATTGGCCGACCATCCCCCAGCTCTATGTGAAGGGCGAATTTGTCGGCGGCAGCGACATCATGATGGAAATGTATGAAGCTGGTGAGCTTCAGCAGCTGATGACCGACGAAGGCGTCGCAGCGGCCAACTGAATCGCCGCAATCAGACTTTAACAATCTCTGGCAGGATGGCGTCCAGCAGCAGCATGGCTGCTGGCGTAATCTTCAGATGCTGCCCTTTGCGCTCGATCAGGTCCAGCTGGGCGAGCCGCGCAATGGCAGCTTCATCAATCAACTGCTCGACGGGGATACCGGATAGCGCCGAGATGCGATCAAGATCGACGCCCTCCGCAAGCCGCAATCCCATCAGCAGCGCTTCGCGCCCGCGATCTTCTGGCGTCAGCACTTCCTCGCTTTGCAGCCCGTGGCCATTCCGGCCCACCGCGCCCATCCAGTTTTCCGGCTTCTTGTGGCGAAGCGTCGCCATCCCCTCGCGCCGTCCATGCGCGCCGGGACCGATCCCGGCATAGGTGCCATAGCGCCAATAGGTAAGGTTGTGGCGGCTCTCCTGACCGGGCTTCGCATGATTGCTGATTTCATAGGCGGGCAGTCCGGCCGCCTCGGTCATGGCCTGCGTCTGCTCATAGAGGGTCGCCGCATGGTCCGGGTCAGCAGGCGTCAGTTTCCCCTGAGCAACGAGCGTGGCGAACCGCGTGCCCGGCTCGATCGTCAGTTGATAAAGCGACAGGTGATCGGTGCCAAAAGACAGGCCGCGCGCCAGCTCCGCCTCCCAGTCCGCCTCGCTCTGGTCGGGCCGCGCATAAATGAGGTCCAGGTTCACCCGGCCGAAGACCGATTGGGCAACATCCAGGGCGGCCAGCGCCTCATCCACATCATGCGCCCGGCCGAGAAAATGCAGCGCCTGATTATTCAGCGCCTGCACCCCCAGTGACACGCGGTTCACCCCCGCACGCGCCAGATCGGCGAAGCGCGCTGCTTCCACCGAACTTGGATTAGCCTCCAGCGTGATTTCCATGTCTGCCGTTGGCCGCCAGTAGCTGGCGGCCGCGTCGATGATGTTCGAGACGATCTCCGGAGGCATCAGCGATGGCGTTCCGCCGCCGAAGAAGATGGATGACAGTGGCCGCCCGCTAGTCAAGCCCGCTTCATGAGCCAGATCCTCCAACAGCGCGGTGCGCCACGCATCGATATCGATGTCCGCACGGACATGGCTGTTAAAATCGCAATAAGGACATTTGGAAACGCAGAACGGCCAGTGGACGTAGAG
>CAMPIM010000114.1 GCA_946886365.1 uncultured Novosphingobium sp. | reverse complement strand
CACGACCCGCCCGCTCTCCTGCCCTTTCAGCGCCTCGATCTCTTCCAGCCCCGAACGCAATTCCGCCAGCGCCAGCCGCAACCGCCGCGCCAGCGCTGCCCCCGCATTTGTCAGCGCCACGCCCCGCCCGCGCCGCTCCGCCAGCCTGTATCCCATCGCGAGGCCAAGGTCGCCCACCGCCCTATGCAGCGACGGCTCCGTCACCCCTGCCTCGACCGCCGCCGCCGCATAGCTCCCCGCCCGCGCCAGCGCGACGAAAGCCCGTATCTGCGCCGCCGTCGCCCGGTTGCTGCCGATCAGCCGCAAAGCCGCCTCCAGCCGGGGGGCAAGCCTTGCCGCCGCTTCCGTCGGCGTCATCCCGCCCGGATGCCGCTCGAACAGCGTCAGACCCAGCTGCGCCTCCAGCTTCGCGATCCCCTGCGTGACCGCAGGCTGCGTCAGATTGACGGCACGCGCCGCCAGGCTGACGGTCCCTTGCGCGACCACGGCGGCGACGGCGGACAGGTGACGGATATTGAACTGATCAGGTGCCATCACGAACACTTAGCAAAAACTAATGCCAACGACACAGTTTAAATTTGAGCAACCCGTTTCTTTTCGCCACTTCCTTCATGCTTTCGCCAAAGGAGCAAATCGCATGTCCGGCATCGTCGTCCAGAATATCGACCGGGCGGACCTTTCCATCATCGACGCCCTCGCCCATTGCGGCGTCGCCACCGTCCACGAATCCCAGGGCCGCACCGGACTCCTCGCGCCGTACATGCGCCCGATCTATCCCGGCGCCCGCATTGCCGGCAGCGCCGTCACCATTTCCGCCCCTCCCGGCGACAACTGGATGATCCACGTCGCGATCGAACAGCTCCGCGAAGGCGACATCCTCCTCCTCGCGCCCACCAGCCCCTGCACCGACGGCTATTTCGGCGATCTCCTGGCAACCTCAGCTCAGGCGCGCGGCTGTCGCGGCCTGGTCATCGATGCAGGCGTCCGCGACATCCGCGACCTCACGCAAATGAACTTCCCCGTCTGGTCGAAAGCCGTCCACGCCCAGGGCACGATAAAGGCGACGCTCGGCAGCGTGAACGTCCCCGTCGTCTGCGCCAACGCCCTCGTCAATCCCGGTGACATCATCATCGCCGACGATGACGGCGTCTGCATCGTCCCACGCGCCAACGCCGCCGCTGTCCTCGAAAAAGCCCAGGCTCGCGAAGCCGCCGAAGAAGCCAAGCGTGTTCGCCTGGCTGCTGGCGAACTCGGGCTCGACATCTACAACATGCGCCCGCGCCTTGAAGAAATGGGCCTCAAATATGTCTGACTCGGCCCGTGTCATGTGGATGCGCGGCGGCACGTCAAAGGGCGGCTATTTCCTCGCCGAAGACTTGCCAGCCGACCCCGCCATTCGCGACAGCTTCCTTCTGCGCATCATGGGTTCACCCGATCCCCGGCAGATCGACGGCATGGGCGGCGCCGATCCGCTGACGAGCAAGGTGGCCGTGGTCAAAAAGTCGGCGCGGCCCGGCGTGGATGTCGACTATCTTTTTCTCCAGGTCTTCGTTGATCAAGCCATCGTCACCGACGCGCAGAATTGCGGCAACATCCTCACTGGCGTTGGCCCCTTCGCTATCGAGCGCGGCCTCGTCGAGGCACGGGATGGGGAGACCCGCGTCGCCATCTACATGGAAAATACCGGGCAGACCGCGATCGCGACCGTGCAAACCCCGAGCCGTATCGTCCATTATGACGGCAGCGCAAAAATCGACGGAGTCCCCGGCACCGCTGCCCCTATCCCGCTGGAATTCCGCGACACCGCCGGTTCTTCCTGCGGCGCTTTGCTCCCAACCGGCAATGTCTTTGACGAGATCGAAGGCGTTCGCGTCACCCTGATCGATAACGGGATGCCTTGCGTCGTCATGAAGGCACAAGACTTGGGCATAACCGGCTATGAAGATCGCGACGCGTTGGACAAGGACACCGCCCTGAAGGCTCGCATCGAGAAAATCCGTCTCGCCGTTGGAGAACGCATGAACCTTGGCGATGTAAAGGAAAAGTCGGTGCCCAAGATGATGCTGGTAGCCCCCGCCCGCGAAGGCGGCGCGATCACAGTGCGCAGCTTCATCCCCCATCGCGCCCACGCCTCCATCGGCGTGCTGGGCGCGGTCAGCGTCGCCACCGCCTGCCTCATTGAAGGCACGCCAGCGGCAGAGCTTGCCACCATTCCCGATGGCAGGATCAAAAGCCTTTCGGTAGAACATCCCACGGGCGAAACCACCTGCGTCATGGAACTGGACCATCAGGACAGGGTCGTCAGCGCCGCCTTACTGCGCACCGCCCGAAAGCTGATGGACGGAGAGATTTTTGCATGACGGATCGTGTTGTTAGCTGGCACTCCACTCCGTCAGCCCCTGGTTTCAGGCCGCCCCCGGGCGCGGTCGATGCGCATTGCCATGTCTTTGGACCAATGGCGCGGTTTCCATTCAGTCCCAAGGCGAAATATCTTCCAGAGGACGCAGGGCCGGATATGCTCTTTGCGCTTCGGGACCGGCTTGGCTTCTCCCGCAACGTCATCGTCCAGGCGAGTTGCCACGGAACGGATAATGCCGCGACTTTGGACGCCATAGCGCAGTCAAACGGCAAGGCGCGCGGCGTCGCGGTGGTTGACCCGGAAATCAGCGACGCAGAACTTGAAACGCTGCACGAAGGCGGCATTCGCGGAGTACGGTTCAACTTCCTCAAGCGCCTCGTCGATGACGCGCCGAAGGACAAGTTCCTCGAAGTCGCTCGCCGCATCCAGCCGCTTGGGTGGCATGTTGTCGTCTATTTTGAACCCGACCTTCTGGAAGAACTGCGCCCTTTCCTGGACGCCATTCCCACCCTCATCGTCATCGATCATATGGGCCGTCCGGACGTCACCCAAGGGCCGGACGGCGTCGACATGCTCGCTTTTCGCGCTCTGCTCAACAGCAGGGACGACATATGGACCAAGGTCACATGTCCCGATCGGTTAGACCCGCAAGGCCCCCCGTGGGACGATTTCGCAAGGACCGTCGCCCCTCTGGTCACGGATTATCCGACCCGCGTGCTTTGGGGCACCGATTGGCCACACCCGAACATGGACAAGGCAATTCCCGACGACGGCGCGCTGGTCGATATGATCCCGCGCATCGCGCCCACCGCCAGCCTCCAGCATAGTCTGCTCGTCGCCAATCCCGCCCGGCTTTACTGGCCCGAGGAAATGGCTGACGATTAGTTTACAGTCGAAATGCTCGACGGGAGCCGGTTCTCGAAATCGCAGTCTTCATCCATGGAAGCCTCCATGCGCGTACCCCTTACGGCGCTGCTTCCTAGTCCCAACTTTTGTGCTCTCCTGTCCGCGCAAGCCCGGACGCGCCGATCTATCCTGACAGCGAAAAACGGCCCGACGACAGGCTGAAATAATGCGGAGAGGCAGATGTTCCTTAAGAATTGCTGGTATGTAGCCGCCTGGAGCAGCGAGATCGGGCGCACCCTGCTGGAACGTCAGATCTGCAATGAATCGATCGTCTTCTACCGCACGGAAAATGGCGATCCGGTCGCTCTCGGCAATGTCTGCCCGCACCGCTTTGCCCCGCTAAGCGCCGGAAAGCTGATCGGCGATGATGTCCAGTGCGGCTATCATGGCTTCCGTTTCGGGACGTCGGGCGGCTGCACGCGAACGCCGCTGATCGACGGCGTCATCCCGGCAAAGATGCGGGTAAAGCGCTATGCCGTGGTTGAACGCTATGACATGATCTGGCTGTGGCTCGGCGATGCGGATCACGCCGACGAAAGCACGATCCCCGATTTTTCCTGCAACAATCACCCGTCCTTCCGCCGGATCGAAGGCATGATGGAGGTCGCGGCCAACTATGAGCTGATCAGCGACAACCTCCTCGACCTGACCCATGCCGAATTCGTGCATGAGGGCGTTTTGAACAGCGAGGCGCTGACCCGCAGCAAGTTGGAGACACTCCAAAGCGGCACCACGGTCTGGTCCAACCGCTGGGCGCATGACGGCGCGGCACCGCCCGCCTGGGGCGCCGCTTTCGACAATTACGCCGAGAATGTCGATCACTGGGCCTATATGCGCTGGGACCCGCCGGGCAACCTGCTGCTCGACGTCGGCGTAACCCCGGTGGGCAAGACGCGAGATGAGGGCGTCTGGCTCTATGGGTGCGACCTGTTGACGCCCAAGGATGCGACCTCCAGCTGGTATTTCTGGTCCTTCGCCCGCAACTACAAGGTGGACGATCCGTCGGTCGACGAGATGTGGCGCGCCGCGATCGAGATCGCCTTCGTCGGGCAGGACAAGCCGATCCTGGAAGAACAGCAGCGCATGATGGGGACCCGGACGCTCGATGAGATGGGACCGGTCATGGCGTCAGCCGACGTCGCAGCAACCCGCGCCCGCCGGATCATGAAGAAGCTGATCGCCGACGAGGCGCAAGGCGCCCTGCCGCAGCCAGGCGCGGAATCGCCGCTCGACCTGCTGAGGCGAAAGGCTGGCACGCGACTGCCGGTCGAACCTGTGGTCTGAGGCAGGTCATGGCAAAGCTGGCTGACGGGCTGACGCTCGAAATCACCGGACGCATGCTGCTGGCTCCGGATATCGTGCAGATCGACCTCGCGCGGGCTGACGGGGGCGAGCTGCCGCCCTTCGCGGCAGGGGCACATATCGACGTCGTGGTGGATGAAAGATTGGTCCGGCAATATTCGCTGTGCAACAACCCGGTCGAGCGACATCGCTATCAGATTGCTGTGCTGCGCGAACCGCAATCGCGCGGCGGATCGGCTCGGGTGCATGACGCCTTCCATCCGGGGCGGCAGGTAAATGTCGGCACGCCGCGCAACCTGTTCGCGCTGGCCGAAGGAGGTAGCCGCCACATATTGATCGGCGGGGGCATTGGCATCACGCCGATCATGTCCATGGCAGCGGCACTGGCGAGCGAAGGGAAGTCTTTCGACTTGCATTATTGCTGCCGGAACCCGGCAAACGCCGCCTTCGGTAGCGCCGTGGACGCGGCGGGCGGACTCACCCATTTCAGCCGACATGACGGAGCGCCCCGCTTCGATCCGGCAGCAGCGCTTGGGTCGCCCAGCGCAGACACCCATGTTTATGTGTGCGGCCCGGCAGGCTTCATGAACGCTGTGCGGGACGAGGCTCAGCGGCTTGGCTGGACGGATGCCAGCATCCATCGCGAACTGTTCGAAGCCGCCGAACCGCTGGTACAAGCAGGCGACAAGCCCTTCGATGTGCGCATTGCCAGCACGGGCGCGACCTTTACGATCGCACCCGGCACGTCGGTTGCCAGCATTCTGGCCGACGCGGGGATCGACGTCCCGATCAGTTGCGAACAAGGCGTGTGCGGCACCTGCGTCACCGGCGTGCTGGAAGGGTCGCCGGATCATCGGGACAGCTATCTGACCGACGAGGAACGGGACGAAGGAAAGCTCTTCACCCCCTGCTGCTCGCGGGCGCTATCGCCTCTGTTGCTTCTCGACCTTTGAACTAACGTCCTTGTGGCGCACGCCCGCCTTTCCCGCTATCGTCGCGACCGAACGTGCGATCTACGGCGCGGGAAGGAGACGGACTGCGGGTGAATGGCCCCGGCTATCACGTATCGACCGCCGCGTTGGACGGCGCGCCCGCCTTTGACCATTGGCACGGGCAGGTGCAGGCGCATGTGACGCCCATCGACATTCGCGTGCCGGATCGCACTACATTCCGCGGCGAGCTGCGGCAGCAGCATATCGGCGACGTGCAATTCTCCGTCATCAACGCGACCAGCCAGGAAGGCGTGCACGACGCCAGCGGACGCCACGGCGCCTCGCCGCGCTTCGACCTTGTCTATATGCGCAGCGGCGGCATCACCCTGCGCCAGAACGGGCGCGAAGCCACGCTGGGCGCGGGCGAGGCCCTGTTGTTCAGCCATCTCGATAATTTCAGCTTTGTCACATCGGCATTTTCGGAAGCCTATCTGGTCGCCCTGCCCAGCGCCTGGATCGAACGCTGGCTGGCCGATCCCTATGCCTGCACCATCCGCCCGCTGATCGGATCATCGCCCTGGGGCGCCGCGATCGACGGGCTGTTGCACAGCGTCGCCCATGCCGTGGAGGAAGGACGGCCCCTGCCCGCCCACCTGATCGCTGACCAGCTTGGCGGCTGCCTGGCGCTGATGTGCGACGGGATGGCGGGCGAGGAAACCACACATCGCCGCCGCCTGATGCACCAGATCCGCCGGACGCTGGCCAGCGGCTTCGCGGACCCGGACCTGACGCCGGCGACCATCGCCGCGCAGCACGGGATCTCAGTCCGCTATCTCCACAGCCTGTTCGCCGCGACGGGCAGCAGCGTCGGGCGCGAACTGCGCACGATCCGCTTGGGCCGCGTCCGCGCGATGCTGGAGGACAGGGCGTGCCGCAGCCTGACCGTCAGCGAGATCGCTTATGCGTGCGGCTTCAATGATCCGGGCTATCTCGCCCGCTGTTTCGCACAAGAATTTGGGCGTTCGCCGACGTCTTTTCGGAAGGACGGTTAGGGACTCAGCTTCTTTCCGTGTAAATTACATCACCGTTCGCCGTGAGCCTATCGAAGGCGGACGGTCTTCTGTGGATGGCTCCCGCGTTGCAAGCGTAAAGTGATGACTGGCGTTCCGTCGGGTGCAGTCGTCTGTCCGGCCTGTTGATGCAGTCGGTGTAGACTGCTGGCCCTGATGGTGTCCGCGAACAAGGTCCTATCGGTTTTGCCATCACATCCTTCGCTCTCACAACCTCGTGAAGCTGATCTCCTCAGCTAAGTTCTTGATCTATGCTGCCGCCAGCATAGGCGCATGCCAGCGTTCGAACACGCCGCCGCGCGCCATGACCGCCCATGCGATCCGCGCCATTTTGTTGGCAATGGCGACCGAGGCGACGCGCGCGGGCTTTCTGGCGAGCAGAGCGACGAAACGCGGATCGACCGTGCCGGGTTTCTCCTTGGCGTATCGGATCAGCGCGGTTGCGCCGACGACCAGGAGCTACCGCAGATATCTGTCGCCCATCTTGGTAATGCGCCCCAACCGTTCCTTGCCGCCACTCGAACTCTGCCGCAGGGTCAGCCCCAGCCAAGCGGCGAACTGACGTCCTGACGAGAACTGGCCTGGATCAGTCACCGATGCGGCAAGCGCGGTCGCGCCGATCGGTCCGATACCACGGATCGTCGCTAGGCGCCGCGACCTGTCGTCGCTCCGTTCCAGAGCGGCGAGACGCAGGTCAAGCTTGCGCAACTGGACATGAATCTGGAGCAGTTGCCCGGCCAGCATGCCGACGACGTTCGCGGCTTCGGCTGGCAAGTCGAACTCGGACTCGCCGTCAACGATCTCCCGCGCCATCTGCAGTGCCTTCACGATCCCCACCGGGATGGCGGTACCCAGCTCGGCAAGCACGCTGCGCATCATGTTGACCAACTGCGTGCGCTGCTTGATCAACAGGCTACGCACACGGTGCAGCGACAACGCCGCCTGCTGCTCGCGCGACTTGATGGGCACAAACCGCATTGTCTGGCGTGTGACCGCTTCGCAGATCGCCTCGGCGTCGGCCGCATCGTTCTTGCCGCGCTTTACATAAGGCTTCACGTACACCGCCGGCATCAGCCGCACCTCGTGACCCAGCCTAGTCAGTTCGCGCGCGCAGTCATGCGACGTCCCGCAGCCTCTGCGCCTACCAAGCAAGACGGCAACTTCTGGAAGACGGCAGCATCTGGGATCGCCGCAGCGCCTTGCGGATGACGACCTCACCGGTCGCGCTGATACCGTGAACCTGAAAAACGTTCTTGGCCAAATCCAGGCCGATCATGCTAATCTCCATGGCGGGTGGCTCGGGTTGCGTGACAGCAAACCCATCTTGGCACCTAGATGCCGTGAGCGGGAGCCATCCACCTCATCCACCTGCGGAAGGCGCCTGGGCAAGATGGACATTATCTAAGCCCGCTTCGCCTCGTGTGAAGTGGAGCGGAACTGCCCCGACAAAGCGTGATAAAGTTTTTGGCGACAAATCATGGTGCTGACGGCATCCGCGATCAACGCCGTCGCGAACAAGGGTAAAATCATGGTCCGGTCGGCCGTCATCTCCATCATGATGATCACAGCAGTCATCGGCGCCCGAACAACACCTGTAAAATATCCAACCATACCAAGCAGTACCACGGCGCCTGAAGGACTGTTGGGGAAAACGGAGGAAATCAACTGACCCAGACCAGCTCCGACCGACAGCGACGGGGCAAATATGCCGCCAGGAGCGCTACTGAGCGCTGTAGCAAGGGTGGAGATAAACTTCGCCGGGCCAAAGCTCATGGTCGAACCGTGGCCAACGAGGAGAAGTTTGGTGGTTTCGTAGCCGGTGCCCCATGTAAGGCCATTCGTGACGCAGCCCGTGATGGCGACGATTAGCCCACATCCCGCCGCGAACATGACGGGGCGAGACCGAATACGGATCAGCACTGGGTGGCGCGGCCATGTAGCCGCGATAAGAATGCGGGAGAAAATACCGCCGAAAAAGCCTCCAAGCACTCCCGCTATCGGCGCAATGAGAAGCATAGCCCGGAGCGGCAGATTTCCGTTCATCGCCCCGAAATACACATAGTCTCCCGCCAGACCGAGGCTCACCAATCCCGAGATCATCACTGCGGCCATCACCATAAGGGCCACTTTCTGCTCAAACGCAGATGCCAGCTCCTCGATCGCAAACGCAACCCCGGCAAGCGGGGTGTTGAAAGCTGCCGCCACGCCTGCCGCGCCCCCCGCGATAATGATACCGCTCGAGACGGGCACCCGAAGCCAGCGATGAACCGCGACCATGAGTGCCGCGCTGATTTGTACGGTTGGACCTTCGCGTCCTGCCGATCCACCGACGAGTAGCATGCTGATCGTGCCGCATAACTTGGCCCCAGCCGTCTTCAGCGACAACAAGTCCCCCCCTGCATGCAGGTCTGGGTTATGACTGGCGGCCATCACCTGCGGGATGCCAGACCCGCGAGCAGCTGGAAAGAAGCGCAGCGTGGCATAGGCGACTGTCGCGAAGACCAAGGGCGTGACGATGAGAGGCGCATAGCGCGAGATCGTCACCACTTGCAGAAAAATATTCTGAGAAACCTCACCCATCCGAGCAAAAACAATAGCCGCCAGACCGAGTATGATGGCGCCTGCAACGGCAGCCAACCGGCTGTGGACGGCAGCGATATGTTTGCCGGTCAGTGGGATACGAATAAACTGGCGCATGGCTTGGAAATTATCTGGAATGTAGAAATCATATGCCCCCGGAGACACCTCCCACGCTGCGAAGCGGGCAGTCCGGCCGTGAACATCCACCTCATAAACGTCAAAGCCATGAATTGGCTTGGAATAAAGGGGGCGTGGAAGTGAACTTCGCCGATTCTGCGCCAACGAGGAAAAATGCGGCCACTCTTTGAATCGTCCAAAGGCCATTCTACGCCTTGGGGTCTTACGCCCAGAGGTTTCCAATCCATCGACATGGATTATCCCTTAACGGAACGTAGGCTCATTGGAACGGGAAATTGACCACGGAGCGGCAACAAATGGTCGAAAGCCTACCCTCCTCATTTCGTCATGCCAGCGCACGCTGGCATCTCGGTCGATGGCGCTCGACCTAGCCTCACGAGATCCCAGCTTGCCGCTGGGATGACGGAGAAAGGACAGCTGCACGGGACCGAAACCATGCCGCCGCTCGAACATGAAACATCTTAGGCCATCGATCATTACATAAGCCGTGCCATCCACAGCCATTCGCGAATTTCACTATAACGCGGCCGAACACCGGCTGGACGTCCAGTTCATCAGCGGAAAGCGTTACAGCTATTTCGATGTGCCGGAAAATCTGGCTGCGGAGATGACCAAAGCGACCTCGAAAGGCGGCTTTTTCAACCACCACATCCGTGATCGCTTTCCCTTCACTCGACGGTGACGGACTTCGCCAGATTGCGCGGCTGATCGACATCGGTCCCCTTCGCCACCGCCACATGATAGGCCAGCAACTGCACCGGCACCGCATAGACCATCGGCGCGATCAGCGGATGGACCTTGGGCATGGTGATCGTAGCGATGCAGCCCTCGCCCGCCGCCTTCACGCCGTCATAGTCGGAAATCAGCACCACCTTGCCGCCGCGTGCCTGCACTTCCTGCATGTTGCTGACGGTCTTTTCAAACAGCGGCCCGCTGGGCGCCAGAACGATCACCGGCACCTTGTCATCGATCAGCGCGATCGGGCCATGCTTCATCTCGCCGGCGGCATAGCCTTCGGCGTGGATATAGCTGATTTCCTTGAGCTTCAGCGCCCCTTCCAGCGCCAGCGGGTAGTCCGGACCCCGGCCCAGATAGAGCACGTCCCGCGCCCCCGCGATCAGGTGCGCCATGCCCTCGATCGACTCATCATAAGCCAGCGCGCCGTTGAGAGCCGCAGGGGCTTCGGCGAGGTGACGGACCAGTTCCTTTTCCGCCTTCGCATCCAGCCGCCCCTTGGCCCGCGCCAGATTCGCCGCGAACGCCGCCAGCACCGCCAGCTGGCACGTAAAAGCCTTGG
>CAMPIM010000113.1 GCA_946886365.1 uncultured Novosphingobium sp. | reverse complement strand
CCAGCTTCACCAACCAGGTGCTGGCGCAGATCGAACTGTGGACCAAGTCGGACACCTACAAGAACGACGTATACGTCCTGCCCAAGCATCTGGACGAAAAGGTGGCGGCGCTTCACCTCGAAAAGCTGGGCGTGAAGCTGTCCAAGCTGACCCCCAAGCAGGCCGCCTATATCGGCGTGACGCCGGAAGGTCCGTTCAAGCCGGATCATTACCGCTACTAAAAACCTAAACGGGGGAGGCGAAAGTCTCCCCTTTTTTATGCTTAGCCTCTCGTTATCCCAGCGAAAGCTGGGATCTATTGCCAACGGCGTCCGGCTGAGATGCCAGCTTTCGGTGGCATGACGAAGATGAGGGCGTGTCCGTCTTGAAGGAGCCGCGCATTTCTTCCAACTCCCCGCTTCACGCTGCTCCCGACTTGGGTTAGTCCCCTGATAATCATGCAAAGGGGTGGCAGGTCGCGATGAGGGGTGAACAGGCGCAATGACGTCATTGACCCCATTTGCCGCAGTCATATTGGGGATCGTGCTGGCCGCGTGGCTGGCCGCCGCGGTGTGGGCGCTTTCGACCGGGCAGCGCATGCGTCGCGAAGGCACGCAAGTGCAGGGCAAGTTCGATCGCCTGTCCAGCCTGCTCGCCTCGGCACCCGCTGCACCCATCATCATTCATGCCGATGGCCGGATAGAAGCCGCCGACCGGCTCGCCAAATGGCTTGGCAAGGACCGGGTGCCCGCATTCGTATCCGAACTGACCGCGCCCGACGGCGGCCTGGAGCCGGAGGACGCGTCGGCCCTCGCGCAGGAAATAGCGGCGGCCCAGCGCGCCGGACGCAGCTTCGCCCTGCCTGTGCGGGGGGAGGGTTCCTCCCGGCTCCTGCTGGTGCGCGGCGCGCCTGCCGGGCCAGTGCTTGCCGAAAGCGGCGGCGTAGTCCTGTGGATATTCGACGCGACCGACAGCCAGTCGGAAATCCAGGCGCTGAAGAGCAAGGTCGAGCAACTGCGCGAAGCCCTGGAAGCGCTCGCGGGCCTTGTGGAAGCCGCGCCGTTTCCAATGTGGCATCGCACCGCCGACATGCGCCTCAGTCTGGTCAACGCAGCCTATGTCCAGGCGGTGGATGGGGCCAATGCGGCAGATGTCATCGCTCAGGGCACGGAGTTGGTCGAGGCGGTGGGCGGCCTCGGCCCTCAGTCATCAGCAGAGCAGGCGCTGACCGAGGATCGGGTGGTCGAGCGCATGGTGCCAGCGACAATCGATGGCGAACGCCGAACGATGCGGGTCGTCGATGTGCCGCTTGGCGAAGCTGGCGTGGCGGGTTTCGCGATGGACCAGAATGAGCTTGAACAGGCCCGCGTCGAGCACCGCCGCCTTGAAGCGGCTCAGCGCGACCTTCTCGATCGCCTCTCTGCTGGCGTGGCCCGCTTTGGCTCCGATCGCACCCTGCGTTTCTGGAATCAGCCGTTCATGAGTCTGTTCGGGCTAGATCAGGAACATCTGGCCGACCAGCCCGTGTTTGAACGCGTCCTCGATCGCATGCGCGAGGCCCGCCGCCTGCCCGAACATCGCGATTTTCCGGCGTGGCGCGCTGAACGTCGCGATTGGTTCCTCTCCCCCGACCCGCGCGAGGAAAACTGGCTGCTCGCCGATGGCACGCATCTGCGCGTCTATGGTCAGCCATTGCCCGACGGCGGCCTGCTCCTGATCTTTGAGGATCGGACGGAGCAGGTCCAGCTTTCCAGCGCGCGCGACACGCTGCTGCGAGTCCGCACGGCGACCTTCGACAATCTGTTCGAGTCGATCGGCGTATTTTCTTCCGATGGCCGCCTGTCGCTGTGGAACAGCCGTTTCCGGTCGAACTGGGAAATCTCCGAAGATCTTCTGGCGCAGCACCCGCGCATCGACGAACTTCTCCGCGCCGTCCAATCCCGCCTCGCCAAGCCGCAGCAGGCCAATCTCGTCCGCGAGCTGGTCCGCGCGGCGACAGTGGAACGCAAGCAGCGCGTCGGCCATGTCGGTTTCGCGGACGGCCGCATCTTCGAATTTGCCGCCATCCCGCTGCCCGACGGGAACGCACTTTTCACGATGCTGGACGTGACCGACAGCCGCCGTGTCGAACAGGTGCTGCGCGACCGCAACGAAGCGTTGGAGCAGGCCGATCGGGTCAAGACGGCCTTCGTCACCAATATGAGCTATGAATTGCGCACGCCGCTCACCACCATCGCCGGCTTCGCCGAGATGATGAGCGCGGGCTACGCCGGAGACATGAGCGATTCCGCCAAGGAATATGTCGATGGCATTCTCCAGAGTACCAGTCGCCTGTCGATGTTGATCGACAATGTGCTGGACCTGACACAGGGAGAAGCCGGGACGCTCCCGATCGACCGTGCCCCTGTCGATCTCGCCGCCCTGGCAAAGGAAAGCATCGAGCGGATCAAGGCCGAGGCAACGGCCAAGGGCATCGACCTTGCCATCTCCCTGCATGAAACATTGGGGAAGGTGGAAGGCGACAGCCGCCGGATCGGCCAGGCGCTCGATCATCTGCTGGAGAACGCCGTCTGCTACAGCGGACCTGGCGCGCGCGTATTGCTGCACGGCGACGGCAGCAGCGATTCCGCGCGGCTCGTCGTCTCCGACAACGGTCCCGGGATCAGCGTCAAGCGCCGCGCCACGATCTTCGATGCTGCGGCGCGCGCGGAACAGGCACGAAGCGGTGAAAAGGCCGGGATCGGCCTACCGCTCGCCAAGCAATTGGCAGAGGCGCATGGCGGCACCCTCCAGCTCGTGTCAGAGCCGGGGCAGGGCACCATGGCCGTGATCGAGCTACCCCGTGGCTGAGCAGAGCCTGACCATGCCCGACGAAGCGGCGATGCTGGCCCTCGGCCGCCGTCTGGCTGACTTGGCGCGCATCGGTGACGTCATCGCGCTGGAGGGCGGCCTTGGCGCGGGAAAGACGACGCTCGCGCGCGGCATATTGGAGGGGCTTGGCCTTGCAGGCGAGGCGCCAAGCCCCAGCTTCGCGATCGTCCAGCCCTATGATGTGCCGGAGGTGAAGCTGCCCGTCGCCCATGTCGACCTCTATCGCCTTGACGATGCGGAAGAGGCGCGGGAACTGGCTCTGGACGAATATCTGATGGACAGCCTGCTGATCGTCGAATGGCCGGATCGCCTGGGTCCGGATGCATGGCCGCATGCGCTGCGGCTCCACATCGACATCGAACCCGACGGCGCTCGGCGCTTGACAGTGCGCGTGCCGGACGCTTGGACAGAGCGATGGTCGCAGATATGATCCCGCCCGCTTCCGCTCCCGCCTTTCTCTCAGCTGCGGGGTGGGGCCATGCCGTTATCGTCCCGCTGGCGGGTGATGCGTCGTTCCGCCGCTACTTCCGCGTGGTCGATGGCGCGCGCCGTGCCGTGCTGATGGATGCGCCGCCGCCACATGAGGACCCGCGCCCGTTCATCGCCATTGCCGAACATTTGGTTCAGCAGGGTTTTGCTGCCCCGGCGATCCTTGCCCGCGATCTGGAACAAGGTCTGGTGCTCATCGAGGATTTCGGCGACTTGCGGGTCAAGGAACATCTGGACGATGTCCCCGCCGACGAGAAAGGCGTTTATAGCCGCGCAGTCGAACTGCTCGCGGATCTCCATCGCCAGCCTGCCGCCGACCTGCCGCCCTATGACCGCGCCGTCTGTCAGCGCGAAGCGGGGCTGCTCACCGAATGGTACTGCCCCGCCATAGGCCTCGCTGTCGATGCGGAGGCTTATACTCGGGCCTGGGATGCCGTGCTGCCGATTGTGGAGCAATCCGCCAGCCCCACAGTCACAGTGCTGCGCGATTATCATGCCGAAAATATCATGCTGATCGACCGGCCTGAAGTGCGCGGGCTTGGCCTGCTCGACTTTCAGGACGCTCTCGCCGGGCATCCCGCTTATGACCTTGTGTCGCTGCTTCAGGACGCTCGGCGCGATGTCCCGCCGGAGGTGGAGGCCGCGATGATCGGCCATTATAAGGCAATCGCAAATCCCCCGGCCGACTTCGATGCTGCCTATGCTGTGCTGGGCGCGCAGCGGAATGCGAAGATCATCGGCATCTTCACGCGGCTTTGGAAGCGGGACGGAAAGCCGCGCTACCTGTCCTTCCTGCCGCGCATGTGGGACCTGCTGGAACGCGACTTGGCGCACCCCGCGCTCGCGCCGGTAGCGGACTGGTTCGCCGCCAACATCCCAGCGGAAAAGCGCCATCTCGCGCTTCAGGACAACGCCCCCGCATGATCGACACGGCAATGCTGATGGCGGCTGGCCTTGGCAAGCGGATGCGCCCGCTCACCGCCACGCGCCCAAAGCCGCTGGTCAAGGTCGCTGGCAAGCCGCTGATGGACCATGCGCTGGACCGGCTGTCCGTTGGCGGCATCCGCAAGGTCGTGGTCAATGTTCATTACCTCGCCGACACGGTCGAGGCGCATCTCAATGCCCATTCGAACGGCATGCAGGTGCTGATTTCGGACGAGCGTCCCAAGCTGCTGGAAACGGGCGGGGGCTTGATCCATGCCCGCGCCCTGCTGGGCGACAAACCCTTCTTCTGCGCGAACAGCGACAATCTCTGGATCGACGGGCCGCAGGAAACGCTGGGCATGATGCAGCGCCTGTGGGACCCCGATCGCATGGATGCGCTGCTGCTGCTGGTGCCGCTCGCCCGCGCCCATTGCCATACGGGACCAGGCGACTTCCACATGGACGCCTCTGGCCGGTTGAGCCGCCGCAAGACGAGCCATGTGGCGCCCTTCGTCTTTACCGGCGTGCAGATCCTTTCGCCCAGCCTGCTGGTCGATCCGCCATCCGACGTCTTCTCGACCAATATCTTTTGGAACCGCGCTATCGAAGCGGGGCGCCTCTACGGCGTTTCCCATCAGGGCCTCTGGTTCGACGTCGGCACGCCGCGCGCCATTCCTTTTGTGGAATCGATGCTCGCCTATGGGTGACCGCACCCGGCCCGCCTTGTTCAACATCCCAGCTCACCGCGCCTTTTCCGACGCCTTGGCAGCGGGCATAATCGCACAGCATGGCAGCGAGCCGATGGCGCTGGCACAGGGCATGATCCTGCTGCCGACCAATCGCGCGATCCGTGCCGTCAGCGACGCCTTCGTCCGCCGATCGGGTGGAGGCCTGCTTCTTCCCCGATTGGTCGCGATCGGCGATCCCGATCTTGGAGAACAGGCAGGCGGTGCGCTCGATCCTCTGGCGGAGGGGGAGGCCATTCCCCCCGCGATCGCGCCCATGCGCCGCCAGATGATCCTGGCCCGCATGGTTCAGCAGGCATCCGGCCAGCCAATGGACGCCGCGCAGGCGATCAAGCTCGGCCAGGCGCTCGGCACCGTTCTCGACCAGATGCAGGTGGAGCGGGTGCCCATCACCGCGCTTTCCGAACTCACGCTGTCGGATGAATTGTCGGGCCATTGGCAAAGGTCGCTCGATCTTTTCTCCATCCTTATTCGCCGCTGGCCCGAGGAATTGGGACGGCTTGGCTTTATTGACCTGGCCGACCGGCGCAATCGCCTGTTTGATCGCCTGGCCTCCCGCTGGACCGCAGAGCCGCCGACCGGATTCGTGATCGCCGCTGGCATAGCCACGACCGCTCCGGCGGTTGCGGGTCTGCTTCGAAGGATTGCCGTCCTGCCGCGCGGCAGCGTCGTTTTCGCTGGCCTAGACCATGAAATGGACGAAGCCACATGGGACGCCATCGGTCCTTTCGCGCCGGACCCCGTCACCGGCCGTGCGCCCCCTGCGCATGAAACCCATCCCCAATATGCCCTCAAGCGCTTGCTCAATGGAATGAGCGCCACGCGCGATGACGTAGCGCTTTGGCGCTGGGGCAGCGAGCATGATGCGCGCGCCGTCCGCAGCCGCAACATCTCCAACGCGATGCTTCCCCCGCGCCTGACCAGCCGTTGGCGCGATCTGAAGACCGCCGACCGGTCGCTTGCCGGAGTGGAGGCGCTGGAAGTCGCAACGCCGGGTGAGGAAGCTCAGGCGATCGCCATCGCCCTGCGTGAGGCGGTGGAAACGCAGGGCCGCACCGCCGCGCTGGTCACGCCCGACCGCCAACTTGCCACGCGGGTGTCGGCGCATCTCACGCGATGGGGAATCGCGGCAGACGATTCCGCAGGCCTTCCGCTGTCCCGCCTGCCGCCGGGCACTCTGCTCATCGCGCTGGCCCAGGCGGTGGCCGAACGCTTCGCGCCCGTCGCGCTCCTGACATTGCTCAAGCATCCGCTGGTCATGCGCGGCGAAGGACGCCTTCCATGGCTGGAAGGCGTGCGCGGCCTTGATTTATTACTGCGCGGCCCGCGTCCTCCTGCGGGCCTTCAAGGGATCGACTTGCTCCTCGCCGAACGGGAAGGAGAGGATCGCCAGCAGGCGCTGCGAACCCGGACACGGCAATGGTGGTCTCAGGCGCGCGCGCTGCTCGAACCGCTGGAGCAAGCCTGCGCCGTCGCCCCGACCTTTGCCGCGCAACTGGCGGCGCTTCGCGAACAAGCCGGAGCATTGACCGGCGATGCCATATGGTCGGGTGTTCAGGGTCACGCCGCCGCCGACCTGTTCGCGGAGTTGGAACAGGCGGCCCCCGAAGGCCCTCAACAGTCTGACATCCGCTCCCTCCCGACCCTGCTCGACAATATGTTGGGCGGCGTCTCGGTGCGCCCGGTTCAGGGCGGCCATCCGCGCATCTCGATATTGGGTCTTATCGAAGCGCAACTTGTTCAGGCTGACCTCATGATCCTGGGGGGCCTCAACGAGGGCACATGGCCCGGCCTGCCCTCACCCGATCCCTGGCTCGCTCCCCGCATCCGACGAGAACTCGGCCTTCCGGGTCTAGAAACCCGCATCGGCCGCGCCGCCCATGACTTTGCCAGCGCATTGGGCGCTCCCCACGTCCTTATCACCCGCGCGAGAAGAGGCTCGGGTGGTCCCGCCATAGCCTCCCGCTTCTGGTTGCGTCTCAAGGCCATGGCCGGTCCACAATGGAAGAGCGCCGATCGTTACGCGGCGCTGGCACAGGCGCTAGACCGGCCAGCACGGCACCAGCCAAGCCGCCGTCCCGCGCCAGTGCCACCCGCCTCCGTCCGCCCGAAGCTGATCCCCGTAACGGATGTGGACCGCCTAAAGGCTGACCCCTTCGCCTTTTACGCCAAGCGGATATTGCGCCTAAATCGCCTCGACCCGGTCGATGCCGATGCTGGCCCTGCATGGCGCGGTACGGCTGTCCATGAAATCCTTCAGCACTGGGCAGAGGCCGGGCGGCGCGATCCCGCCGATCTGGAAGCCCGCGCCCGCGCGATGTTCGACCGGCCCGATGTTCACCCGTTGCTGAAAGCGCTCTGGCAGCCAAGGTTGATCGAGGCGATCCGCTGGATCGCTGCCGAAGTCACCGCCGATCAGGCAGCAGGCCGCTCCATATTGGCGGTGGAGACGGATGGCCGGGCGGAAATCGCTGGCGTGACCCTCACCGGCAAGGCTGACCGGATAGATCGCATGCCGGACGGCTCGCTCGCCATAGTCGACTACAAAACCGGCAAACCGCCTAGCGCCAAGCAGGTCAAGGCGGGCTATTCGCTCCAATTAGGGCTACTGGGCCTCATCGCCGAACAGGGTGGCTTCCCGGCCATCGAGGGCGCAAAAACCGCAGGCTGTTTCGAATATTGGTCGCTGGCCAAGAAGAACGACGCCTTCGGCTACCGGGAAAGCCCCGTCGATCCGATGGGGAAGCGAGATAAGATCGTAACGGCCTCCTTCACATCGCTCGTCCACGAATGGTTCGAAAAGATCGCTGGCGATTATCTGACGGGTAACGCCCCCTTCGACGCGCAGGTGAATCCCGAAGTCGCAAACTATGGCGACTATGACCAGCTAATGCGGCTGGAGGAATGGTATGGCCGCGACGATGTCTAGAAAGACCTCCGCGCTTCAACCGCTCGCGGGAGCGCAGGCGCGCGCCGCGTCGCCTGACGCCCATGTGTGGCTGTCGGCTTCGGCGGGCACTGGCAAGACGCATGTGCTGACTGCTCGCGTGTTCCGTCTGCTGCTACAGGGCGTGCGGCCCGAAAATATCCTCTGCCTCACCTTCACCAAAGCGGGCGCGGCGGAAATGGCCGACCGCATCCATGATCGCCTCGCCGCCTGGGTCCAGATGGAGGAAGGCGAACTGTTCGAGGATCTGGAGGCGCTGCACGAGGATAGCGGCCCGGAAGCACGCGACCGTGCCCGCCGCCTCTTTGCGGAGGTGTTGGAATCCACCGGCGGCGGTCTTCGCATCCAGACCATCCATGGCTTCTGCCAGCAATTGCTGACCGCCTTTCCCCTCGAAGCCGATCTACCTCCCGGCTTCCGCCCGCTCGACCAGCGGGAGCAGGCGGCGCTCGCGCGCCAGACCCTAGCCGATCTTGCCGTCCGTGCGCAGGATCAGGGCGACGACCGCCTCATGGAAGCGCTTCAAGCGATCAGCCTGCGTCTGGGGGAAGGGGGCGCCGAACAATTCCTCCTACGCTGCGCTGCCCATCTTCCGGCACTGGAGCAACTGCCGGAAGACATCGCCGCGTCGCTCTATCGCGAACTCGGCCTTCCCGAGGGCGACGTCATCGCGCACCTCGCCAGCCAGTGCGAAGACGCGCAGTTCGACATGCGAACCCTCGTCTGGATCGCTCAGGCCAATGCCGATTGGGGCACCGGCCGCGCCCTAGAGCGCTGTGACCGCATAGCCCGATGGCGAGCCTTAGGCGCTCGCGGCCGCGCGGAGGCTTTGGAGGATCTGCACGCCGCGTGGGCGAAGAAAGACGGCGACCTCATCTCGACCAAGGGCTGGGTTCCCCCGGTCGATGGCTATGGTGAAGCAAGCGCGCGCCTCCACTCCCGTTGCGCCGAGCTTCTGAACCTCAAGGCGCTCGCGGCCTACGCCGATTTGCTCGCCGAGGGGCTGCATGCAGGCCGCGCCTATGCCCGTGCCTATCATGAGGCGAAGCAGCTCGCCGGTGCCGTGGATTTCAACGACCTCATCGCCCGCACCGCCGACCTTCTGTCCCAACCCGGCATCGCCGACTGGATCCGCTACAAGCTCGACCAGCGCATCGATCACATCATGGTCGATGAGGCGCAGGACACGAACGTCAGCCAATGGCAGATCGTCGGCGCGCTCGCTGCCGAGTTTTTCGCAGGGGAGGGGGCCAAGGGTGATCGCGCCCGCACCATCTTCACCGTCGGCGACTTCAAGCAGGCGATCTTCGGCTTCCAGGGCACCAGCCCCCAGGCATTCGCCGCCGCGCAAATAGCCTTCCAGCGCCATGCGGAAGATGCCGACCATATCTTCCACGACCTGTCGCTCGAACGCAGTTTCCGCTCCACGCCCGCCGTCCTCGACGTAGTGGACCGGACAATCGCGACCTTGAGCGCCGAACGGCTCGGTCTAAACTCGGGCGCCGTCCAGCACATCAGCGCCAACCGCTTCCCCGGCGAAGTCCTGCTATGGAAACCCACGATCGCTGGCCTGTCCGAAGACGCGGAAGGCGAGGAGGATTGGGCCGCCGATCAGGAACGCCTGCTCGCCCAGAATATCGCGCGGCAAATCCGCCAGTGGATCGATGACGGCATGATGCTGGAAAGCCGTGGCCGCCCCGTCACGGCAGGCGACATCATGATCCTCGTCCGCCGCCGCAGCGAACTAGCCCGGCTGATCGTGGCTCGCCTCTATGAGGAGGGCGTCGCCGTCGCAGGCATTGACCGCCTTCGCCTGAATGCACCGCTTGCCGTGCGCGACCTCCTCGCCGCGCTCCGCTTCGCCGTTCAGCCTGAGGATGATCTCAATCTAGCCTCGCTATTGGTGTCGCCGCTGATCGGCTGGTCGCAGAACGACCTCATGGCCTGCGCCATGAACCGCCGCGTTGGGCTCTGGCAGCATCTCACCCGGACCCAGGATGAAGAGTTGCTCGCCCCGCTTCGCACGCTGCTGAACCGCGCCGACCTGACCACACCCTACCGCTATCTCGAATCGATCCTGTCCGGCCCGATGGAGGGCCGCCGCCGCCTGATCGAACGGCTCGGCATCGAAGCCGCCGATCCGATCGAGGAATTGCTCAACGCCGCGCTCGCGTTCGAGACGGACGATCACCCCTCCTTGCAGCGCTTCGTGGACTGGTTCGACCGGGGCGAAGTGGAGATCGTCCGCGACGCGGCGGCGCAGGGCGATTCGCTCCGCCTTCTTACCGTGCACGGTGCGAAGGGTTTGCAGGCCCCGGTCGTCATATTGGCGGACGCCTGCCTTGATCCCGATGCCGGAACACGCAGCGATTCCCTTGAATGGAACGGTCTGCCCATCCTCGCTCCCCGCAAGTCCGAGCGTCTGGGACCCATCGGACAGGTTCTGGAGGAAGCGCGCGCCGCCGAACGCGAGGAGCATTGGCGGCTGCTCTACGTGGCGCTGACTCGTGCGGAGGAGAGGCTGGTCGTCACCGGCTCGCTAGGCCCGCGCGCCAGAGGCATGCCGCAACCCGAAAGCTGGTTCACGGCAGTCGAGAACGCCATGATCGCCCTTGGCGCGGAATGGGAGAACGATCATCTATGGGGCACGCGTCGGCGTTGGCTGGGTGCAGAGACCCTGCCTCCGCGTGCCCTGCAAAAGGCCGCTACTGTTGAAGCGGCGTCGCACGCCGAACCCGCTTGGCTCCGTCAGCCCGCGCCAGAAGAAGCGCGTCCCCCCCGGCCCCTCGCACCTTCCGCTCCGGTAGAGGATGACG
>CAMPIM010000112.1 GCA_946886365.1 uncultured Novosphingobium sp. | reverse complement strand
CTCGCAACGCGGAGTGATCCGTTGACGCTCCATTCCGGGGTCAGCGGCATGGCGCCGCTGGCATCGAGATAGCCGCGAAAATCCTTTTCCGATCCCGCTGGGCCGGTGGAGCTGGGCAGGGAACTGCTGGCGTCGATGCGCCGCGCATGGGTCACAAACCCGGTGATCTGATAGGCGCCACGGTCCCAGCGATGGCGGAAATTCGTCTCCAGCATCGGCAGCGTCTTGGAATAGACATGCGGCGTGATCGTCAGGTCGCGGTTTGGCGCCAGCTTGATGTAATAGGGCAGGGCGACTTCGACGCCGTTATTCCGGTCGTAGCGCAGGTTCGGCACCAACAGCCCCGTGCCCCCCGTGTCGCCGACCGGGTGTGAAAAGCCGGGCAGCGGAATGAGCGGCAGGCCGAATATTTCCACGCTGGCATTGCGGTATCGCACGCGAGCGGCGACGGGGTCGTAGACGACCTTGACCGCCTTGATCTGCCAGGTGGGTTCCTTGGGGCAGCCGTCGCTGTCCACTACGCTGCAGCCGGTGTAGGCAGCCTTGTGCAGCGTATAGACGCCGTTCACCCGAACGCCCTGCACCGCCGCCAATCGGCCGCCCGACTGGAGCACCAGCAGCATGTTTTCGACCGTGCCGTCCTTCAGCGTGTCGGTCACCTGGAAGCGGTCGCCATACGCGATATTGCCTTCAGGATCAGTCGCCGAGACATTGCCGCGCGCTTCCACCTCGCCGGTCGTCCGGTTCCACACCACCTTGTCCGCGCGCAGACGGTTGCCCTGCCGGAGCAGCTGGACATTGCCGGTGGCTGTCACGATTTCGGTATTATTGTCATATTCCAGGGCGTCGGCCGAAAAGCCGATTTGCTCGTCGGTCGCGGGCACGGGAGCGTCCGGCGCGCTGACGGGCGTCGGCGGTGATTGCAGTTCCTGCGCGAAGGCATGCGGCATCCCGCCCATGCAGGCGAGCGCCGCGCTTGCGGCCAGCATATGTTTCAGACGCGAGGAACGGGAAAAATTCTGCAAGGGGATCGTGCCTCTTCAGGGGCGCTTCGTTGCCCGCCTATCGCATTGCTTTGCGCGCGCCGCAATCTTTCGTCACGCTTCTTTTGCGGGAAATCGGTCGAACGGCTTTGCCAGATGGGGCAAGCGACATTATCTGGCATGGAGCGTTCCTAGCGCCACACGATCAGAAAAGCAGAAGAAGGACCCTTGATGGAAATCGCATTCACCCCGGTGCGTCCCGACGCCGACACGCTGGTCTTTGCCGTTCCCAAGGGCGGTTTCGATGCCTTGCCGATCGCGGCGGCGCCTACTCTGGCGGCGGGAGCAGCGGCGGCGCGCTTCACGGGTGAGGCGGGGGCAAGCTTTGAAAGCTTCGCCGAAGAGGGTGGCAAGGTGCTGCGCATCGTTCTTGTCGGCACGGGCAGCGGGAGCGAGGCCGATTATGAACGGGCGGGCGCGGCGCTGACGGTACGCCTGCTGACGAGCGGGGCGAGCCATGCCGCAGTGGAGTTTTTCGGCGGCGCGGCTGGCGATAAGGCGGCTCATTTTGCCTTTGGAGCATCTCTGCGTGCTTGGCGGATCGATACCTATCGCACCCGACAGCCGGAAAAGACAAAGCCGACATTGATGAAGCTGTCGGTCATTGCGAATGACGCGGATGCGCATTGGCAAAGGCTGTCGGCGGTGGCCGATGGCGTCACCTTCACGCGCGAGCTGGTCTCTGAACCGGCGAACATCCTGTACCCGGAAAGCTTCGTCGAACGCTGCCGTCATCTGGAGCAGCTGGGCGTCAAGGTCACCGTTCTCGATAAGGCGGCGATGGCGGAACTGGGCATGGGCGCGTTGCTCGGCGTGGCGCAGGGTTCAGTGCGTGAGCCTCGTTTGCTGGCGATGGAGTGGGATGGCACGGGCGGCGCGGGCGACAAGCCCATCGTCTTTGTCGGCAAGGGTGTCACCTTTGATACCGGCGGCATTTCGTTGAAGCCCGGCGCGGGCATGGAAGACATGAAGTGGGACATGGGCGGCGCAGGCGCGGTCGCGGGCGCGATGAAGGCGCTCGCGGGGCGCAAGGCGAAGGCGCGCGTCATCGGCGTTTGCGGCCTTGTGGAAAACATGCCTGACGGCAACGCGCAGCGCCCCGGCGACATTGTCACGTCCATGTCGGGCCAGACGATCGAGGTCATCAACACCGACGCCGAAGGGCGGCTGGTGCTGTGCGACGTCATTACCTGGGCGCAGAAAACCTATTCTCCCGAGGTTGTCATTGATCTTGCCACCCTGACCGGCGCGATGATCGTGGCGTTGGGCGATCAATATGCCGGACTGTTCGCCAATGACGAAGGACTTGCCGAGGATTTGCTCGCTGCTGGCAAGGCGGCGGGGGACCAGCTTTGGCGCTTTCCGCTCGGCGACGCCTATAACAAGCTGATCGACAGCCCGATCGCGGACATGAAGAATATGGGCGCGCGCTATGCCGGATCGATCACCGCAGCGCAGTTTATCAAGCGATTCGTTGATGATGGGGTCAAATGGGCTCATCTCGACATTGCGGGCATGGTGTGGGCCGACAAGCCCGGCGCAACCTGGGACAAGGGCGCGACCGGCTATGGTGTGCGCCTGATCGATCGTCTGGTGGCGGACAAGTTTGAGCGCTGATGCAGGTCGATTTCTACCAGCTTAGCCGTGATCCTGTGGACCGGGTGCTGCCCGCCATTGCGGCGCGCATACTCGGCTTGGGTGAACGGTTGCTGGTGGTCGCGCAGGACGAGGAACAGCTGGAACGCATTTCGGCTGGGCTGTGGAACGGGCCGCCGGAAAGCTTCCTTGCCCACGGCCGGACGGGGGAGGGCGGCGAGGCGATGCAGCCGGTACTTTTGGCGCAGGATTGCAGCCCTGCGAACGGTGCCCGGCACGTCGCGATTGCCGATGGCCTATGGCGTGAAGAGGCGCTCGATTTCGAGCGCGCTTTCTACTTTTTCGACACGCTGACCGTCGATGGCGCGCGCGAAAGCTGGCGTGCCCTGTCGAAGCGGGAGGGGGTGACGCCCCGCTTCTGGCGGCAGGAGCAGGGGAAATGGGTGCAGGGTCCGTGAGCAAGCGGGGCGGCCACGCCCCCTTGCGGTGCGAAGCGGCGCGGTCTAAAGGGCGCGCCAATTCCAACAATCTGGAGCTTTTGAGCCTTATGGCCGTGACCCGCACCTTTTCGATCATCAAGCCTGACGCCACGCGCCGCAACCTGACCGGCGCTGTGACCAAGAAGCTGGAAGAAGCAGGCCTGCGCGTTGTCGCGTCCAAGCGCATCCGCATGAGCCGCGAGCAGGCCGAAGGCTTCTATGCCGTTCACAAGGAACGCCCTTTCTTCGCTGATCTGGTGGCCTTCATGATTTCCGGCCCGGTCGTCGTCCAGGTTCTGGAAGGCGAAGACGCCGTGAAGCGCAACCGCGACATCATGGGCGCCACCAACCCGGCCAACGCCGACGAAGGCACCATCCGCAAGGATTATGCCGAGTCGATCGAAGCCAACTCTGTCCATGGTTCGGACAGCGAAGAAAATGCCGCGATCGAGATCGCCTATTTCTTCAAGCCCGAAGAAATCGTCGGCTGATCTAATCGATCAGGATGAAAGAGGGGCCGGGGACGCAAGTCCGCCGGCCCTTTTTTGTGATCGGATTTGGTTGGATTGCGGACATTGAAGTCCTCCCCATCGGTAGATGGGCAGGGGGACCGTCGGCGTAGCCGATGGTGGAGGTGAAATGGACTGACGCCGCGCATTTTCCCCTCCACCAGCCTTCGGCTGGTCCCCCTCCCCACGCTTCGCGCAGGGAGGATTTAGGAAGGGTCCGCCGCAACCTCAATTCGAAACCGGCGGCGCCTCGAATCGGTCGATCACCCATTCCTCGGCTTGTGCGCCGCCGATCCATTCCTGCATCCAGGGATGATTGACGACCGCCTGCATATAGGCTTCGGCAAAGCGTGCGACGGGCAGCTGATAGGTTATGAAGCGCGTCACGACCGGGGCGAACATCACGTCCACCGCGCCAAATTCGCCGAACAGGAAATCGCCCACGCCGCCATAACGAGCCCGGGCCTGTGCCCATAGCTGCATGATACGGGCGATGTCCTGCGCGACAGCCTCAGAGGGCGGCACGGCGTCGTAAATCTGGCGGATGTTCATGCTGTGCTCGCGGCGCAGTGCCGCGAAGCTGGAATGCATCTCCGCCGCCATTGACCGGGCCATCGCCCGCGCCGCCGTGTCGGTGGGCCAGAATTTGTCGCCGCCAGCCTTCTCATTCAGATATTCGATGATCGCCAGGCTGTCCCAGACAACGGTGTCGTCGCCGTCCCACAATATGGGCACCTTGCCTGAAGAAGGGGCGAATTCATCCCCTTCGCGCCTTCTTTCCCAGGCTTCATCATAAAGCGGGACTACGACTTCCTCGAACGGCAACCCGCTGAGCTTGCAGGCGAGCCAGCCGCGCAGAGACCAGCTGGAATATGCCTTGTTGCCTATGAATAGCTTCATCATCGCCCTTCTTTAGACGGGCGAAGGAAGGGGTGTCGAGAGCAACCGGATGGCGCATTCGAGTCACTTTCTATATTATTTTGGTAGAAAATACTTTGTGCGGGGCTTGGCGGCATCATGGGCGTCGTCGTATGGCGCAACGGCGAACTGAACGCCGAGTGGGGGGGATTATGGACTGGCTGCATGGAATAGCGGGCCTGTTCGTCGGAATCATGGTCGGAATGACGGGTGTTGGCGGAGGGTCGCTGATGGCGCCAATCCTCATCCTGCTGTTCGGCGTCGCACCGGCGACGGCGGTCGGCACCGACCTCTGGTTCGCGGCCATCACCAAGTCAGTGGGCGGTGCGATCCATCACCGTCACGGCGGGCCAGATGGCGGCCCGGATTATCAGGTGGTGAAGCGCCTGTGTTTGGGGAGCCTTCCAGCGGCGCTGATAACGCTGTTGATCCTTTCCCAGACGCATATGCAGCAGATAAAGAGCGGCATTGTCACTAGCGCGCTGGGTGGCGTCTTGGTCGTCACGGCGATCGCAACCCTCCTACGCGGGCGATTCCATCGCTGGGCCTTGGCTCGTCGCGTTGGCACCGCCGACCGCTTTACGCGTTGGCAGCCTCCGCTGACGGTTGCCGCGGGTGCGCTGCTAGGGGCGATGGTAACATTGACGTCCGTGGGTGCGGGGGCGATCGGCGCGACCTTGCTCCTTGCGCTCTATCCCCTCCGCATGCGGCTGCAACGGTTGGTGGCGACTGATATTGTCCACGCCGTGCCGCTTACCCTGATCGCCGGGCTTGGCCATTTGTGGATCGGCAATGTGAACGGCATGCTGCTCGCCAACCTGCTGATCGGATCAATCCCGGGCATCATCATCGGATCGCTGCTGGCGACGCGCGCATCGGATCGCGTGCTTCAGCCGTTGCTGGCGATCATCCTGGTTCTGGTGGGCTGGCGCCTTATCGCGGGATGAGGCAGCTTTGGAGGCCCGAGCCGGAATCGAACCGGCGTGCAAGGATTTGCAGTCCTCTGCGTAACCACTCCGCCATCGGGCCTCGGCGTGGGTGGCCGCAAATGTGCGGCTTTTGATGCAAAGTCAAGCGCGGCCATGTTGACCGATCCCAAGATTATCGCTCACGGGCGTGGAAAGCCGCTTGGCGTTGCTTGTCGCGTGATCTAGACGTTCCGGTAATGTCAGCGCTGTATTGCTATACCAATACAGTTATGCCAATCGAGGTAGTATCGTGACCGAGCAGAATTTTTCATCGATGCGGGCCGCCATGGTCGAAAGCCAGCTTCGCACCAGCGATGTCGATGACCCACGGGTGATCGCGGTGATGGCGCGCGTGCCGCGGGAAGATTTCGTGCCTGCTGAACGGCGCGCCATGGCCTATGTTGATCGTTCGATTCCGCTTTCTTCCGGCCGTGCGCTCAATCCGCCGCTGGCCACCGGACGGCTGCTCAAGGAAGCGCAGGTGGAAGAGGGTGATCGCGTTCTGCTCATCGGCGCGGCCACGGGATATAGCGCGGCACTTCTGGCCGCTCTTGGCGCCCAGGTGACGGCAGTCGAGACTGAGGATGGTCCGCAATTGTTAGGCAATGGCGCCACGGTCATGCGCGGCCCGTTGGAAGCGGGCTATCCGCAGGGCGCACCTTATGACATACTTTTCATTGATGGGGCGGTGCAGGAAGTGCCCGCGACGCTTGTCGGGCAGCTTGCCGATGGTGCGCGTGTGGTGACCGGTCTTGTCGAGCGCGGCGTTACACGCCTGTGCAGCGGGCGGGTGGTTTCCGGTATTCTGGGTCTTGTCAGCCTGACCGACCTTGAGATGGTCATCCTGCCCGGTTTTGCGGCGCCGGAGCGTTTCGTCTTTTAACCGGCTGGGGGGGTCATGACGGCAAAGCAGGTGTTTCTTCGGCACTCGGCCGCCACGGCTCTGCTGCTCCTCAACGCTGGGATCGCGCAGGCCGAAACCCTGCAGGGCGCCCTGGCAAAGGCTTACCGTTCCAACCCCACGCTCACCGGCACCCGGGCGCAGCAACGGGCGACGGATGAGAATGTGCCGATCCGCAAGGCGGATGGGCGGCCCAATATTGGCACCACCACCGAATATCAGGAGTTGCTGGTAAAGCCCGCGCGGTCCTTCCTCGCGCCTGATCGTTCGCTCGTCGGCACCGCTACGGTGAACGTCCCAATTTATCAGGGCGGCGCAGTGCGTAACGGGGTGAAGGCGGCCCAGGTGCGCGTGCAGGCGGGGCAGGCCAATCTGCGCGGGACCGAGGCATCGATCTTCTCCCAGGTTGTCGCCGCCTATATGGACGTTATCCGCGACAGCGCGGTCGTGTCGCTCAATCTGGCTAATGTCAGCGCGCTCGGCGTCAATTTGCAGGCAACGAACGACCGATTCGAAGTGGGCGATCTGACGCGCACGGACGTCGCCCAGTCCGAATCGCGGCTCGCGCTGGCCCGATCCAACTTGCAGACGGCGCAGGCGAACCTGATCGCCAGCCGCGAAAATTACATCGCCCTGGTTGGCGCCACGCCGGATGATTTGCAGCCGCCGCCGCCGCTTCCCGGCCTTCCCGCCACCCCGGAAACGGCGGTGCAGGTGGCGCTTGCCGACAATCCTGACCTTGTCGCCGCGAAAAAAGCGCGTGAAGCTGCTCGTTATGACGTGCGGGTGGCGAAGGCAGGCGTCCTCCCGACGCTGTCCGGTTTCGCGCAGGGCAGTTATACCCATTATCTGGGATCACTTGATGACCCGACCGATCCGTCGCAGCTGAACAAGCAGGTGGTTGCGGGAGCGACGTTGCGCCTTCCGCTTTATCAGGGCGGCCGGCCCGGCGCGCAGGTGCGCCAGAACCAGGCGCTCGAATCGCGGGCGATGGAGCAGGAGATTGAGGTTGAGCGTGGCGTCATCGCTCAAACGCGATCAGCCTATGCGAGCTGGCAGGCATCGCTGCAAAGCATCGAATCCAACCAGAAGGCGGTCGAGGCGGCCAATCTGTCGCTTGAAGGGGTGCGCGCGGAAAATTCTGTCGGTAGCCGCACCATCCTGGACATATTGAATGCGGAACAGGAAGCGCTCAACGCCAAGGTGCAGTTGGTGTCTGCTCGCCGTAACGCCTATGTCGCGGGCTTCAGTCTGCTGGCCGCGATGGGCCATGCGGAAGCGGACGACCTCAGCCTGGAAGCAGGCACGCTCTATGATCCCATGGTTAATTATGATCGGGTCAAGGGCAAGTGGTTCGATTGGGATTTCGGTCCCGCACCCAAGCCGGAAGCGACCAGAACCGTTGACACGCCTGCACAAAATGCCAATGTCCCTGCTGGTTTGGCGCAACAACCTTAAAGTTAACAGGGGTTATTCATGGGCGACATGAGCAAGGAACCCTCGATGGAGGACATTCTTTCGTCCATCAAGCGCATCATTGCAGAGGAAGGCGAGGAGGCTGCGCAGGCGGTGTCGCGCCGGGGCAAATCCGATGCCGCACCCAAACAGGCCGCCGAACCCGCCGACCCTGCGGTCGAGGAAGTGCTGGAACTGACTGACGAGGTTGGAGCGGAGGAGCCGATGCCTGCCCACAAGACTGGCCGTGCAACGCAGGTCGAAGCGCCGGTTGAGGAAAGCTCAATCCTCTCGGTTGAAAGCGAAGTGGCCGCGCGGCATTCGCTTTCGGCGCTTTCGTCCATGCTGGTAACGCCCAAGGACGGCGAGGATAACACGCTGGACGGTCTGGTGCGGTCCATGTTGAAGCCGATGTTGAAGGAATGGCTGGATGCACGCCTTCCCGCACTGGTGGAAGACATGGTGGCAAAGGAAATCGCTCGCATCACTGGCCGCTGATCTGGCTGGCTCTCCGCGTTCCAACTTATCGCGCATTGGCTCGGTTGACGCCTGCAAGGCGGTAAAAGCGCTGGAATGGTCAGGGAAGGGGCTTTAAGGCGCCTTTCCATGACCGAACTGCCCAAGACCTTCGACCCCGCCGAAATCGAATCCCGCTGGTATGCTCATTGGGAGCAGAAGGGCCTGTTCCGTCCTGAACGGCCGGATGCCGAACCCTTCACCATCGTCAATCCGCCGCCGAATGTGACCGGCAGCCTGCATATCGGCCATGCGCTCGATAACACGCTTCAGGACATCGTGATCCGGTACGAGCGGCTGCGGGGCAAGGACGCGCTGTGGGTCGTGGGAACTGACCATGCGGGCATCGCGACCCAGATGGTCGTTGAGCGGCAGATGGAGGCGCGGCAGGACAAGCGCACCAACTACACGCGCGAGCAGTTCCTCGAGAAGGTCTGGGAGTGGAAAGCCGAGAGCGGCGGCGCGATTACGCGCCAGCTGCGGCGGCTCGGCTGCTCGATGGACTGGGCCAACGAGCGCTTCACCATGGATAAGGGCTTTTCGAAAGCCGTCATCAAGGTGTTCGTGGAACTCCACGAGCGCGGTCTGCTCTATCGCGACAAGCGGCTGGTGAACTGGGACCCGCGTTTCCGCTCCGCGATTTCGGATTTGGAGGTCGAGACGCAGGAAGTGAAGGGCGGCTTCTGGCATTTCCGCTATCCGCTGGCGGACGGCGTGAAGCTGGCCAATGGTGCGGATCATATCGTCGTTGCGACAACCCGGCCCGAGACGATGCTGGCCGACATGGCTGTGGCGGTGCATCCTGACGATCCACGCTACAAGGACGTGATCGGCAAGGATATTCTCCAGCCGATCACGGGGCGGCGCTTTAAGGTGGTGGGTGACGAGCATGCTGACCCGGAACTGGGGTCTGGCGCGGTCAAGATCACGCCGGGGCATGACTTCAACGATTTTGAGGTGGGCAAGCGAGCGGGCTTCCGCGCTGCGGAGATGCTCAACATGTTCGATGCCGACGCCAATGTCGTGCAGACGGCAGATGGATTGATACCGGAGCGCTTCCTGGGGCTGCACCGATTCAAGCGCGATGGCGTCAATGGCGCCCGCGAACTGGTCGTGGCGGAGATGAAGGCGCTGGGCATGCTGGTGCCGCATGTCACGAAGAACAAGGACGGCGAGGAGGTCGAAGCCGATTTCGAGCCGCGCACCATCCAGACGCCGTTCGGTGATCGTTCGGGCGTGGTGATCGAACCCTGGCTGACCGACCAATGGTATGTCGATGCCGAGAAGCTGGCGGTCGCGCCGATGCAGGCCGTGCGTGATGGGCGTATCGAGATCGTGCCCAAGACTTGGGAAAAGACCTTCTTCAACTGGATGGAGAATATCCAGCCCTGGTGCGTCTCCCGCCAGCTTTGGTGGGGGCATCGGATTCCGGCGTGGTTTGGGCCAGCAAAGACAACTTCGGGTCAGATTGTTTATGGTCATATCGGCCATACGGGCGCAGAACCCAATCGCTTGGACCATACTTTTGTTGCGCAAGATGAAGACGAAGTTCGGCGGCAGGCTGTCGACTATTATGGCATCGAGGGGCTAACGCCTGAACATGTTCAAATCGTAGACTCATTTGAGGACCAGCGGCGACTTCGAGAAGCCTTCCGCGAGAATGATCTAGGAGCTGTGCCGATACTGGTGCGCGAATCTGATGTGCTCGACACCTGGTTCTCCTCCGCGCTCTGGCCCTTCGGTACGCTGGGCTGGCCGGAGCAAAGCGAGACGCTGTCGCGCCATTATCCCAACGACCTGTTGATTTCCGGCTTCGACATCCTGTTTTTCTGGGATGCGCGCATGGCGATGCAGGGGATGGAGTTCATGGGCGATGTGCCGTGGCGCAAGCTCTACCTCCATGGGTTGGTACGTGCGGCCGACGGGCAGAAAATGTCCAAGTCCAAGGGCAATGTCGTCGATCCGCTGGGCCTGATCGACAAGTTCGGCGCGGACGCGCTGCGTTTCTTCATGAGCGCCATGGAAAGCCAGGGCCGCGACGTGAAGATGGATGAGAAGCGCGTCGAGGGATATCGCAACTTCGCGACGAAGCTGTGGAACGCCGCGCGCTTCCTGCAGGCAAATGGGGTCGTGGCGTCGGCCACGCATGAAGCGCCCGCCGCGCAGGCGCCGGTCAACCGCTGGATCATTGCCGAGACCGTTTCGACGGTGCAGGCGATCGATACAGCGATGACCGAACTGCGTTTCGACGCGGCGGCGAACGCCATCTATCATTTCGTCTGGGACCAGTTTTGCGACTGGTATATCGAACTCACCAAGGGTTCGATGGATGAGGAGACAAAGGCTGTCGCGGGCTGGGCGTTCGACCAGATCCTCGTCATGCTCCACCCCTTCATGCCCTTCATCACCGAAGAGCT
>CAMPIM010000111.1 GCA_946886365.1 uncultured Novosphingobium sp. | reverse complement strand
ATCATCGCTGAACGCGGATTAGCTATGCCAAGAGAACCTAGAGGATGAGGAATATCCGGCGGCGCCATAAGAGCCGCCGGAGCCACCCGATCAGATGATCTTCGATCCTTGCAGTTCGGCGATGCGCGCTTCGTCATAGCCAAGCTCACCCAGCACCTCGGCGCTATGTTCGCCAAGAAGCGGCGGCGCGCGGCGGATCGTCGCCGGAGACTCCGACATATTGGCCAGCGGGCTTCCGATCAGGTCGACCGTACCGGCCTCCGCCCAGGGATGCGGCGTCGTCACCCGAAGACCGCGATGCTGAACCTGCGGATCTTCCCAAACCTCAGGCAGCTCATTGTAGCGCGCGGCGGGAATGCTCACCTCATCAAACTTCGCCTGAAGCTCTTCCGAAGTGAAGCCACGGCTCCATTCATTGATAATGTCCATCAACTCCAGCCGGTTCAACTTGCCGCGCTTGAAATTCTCATCGAAGCGAGAGTCCTGATATAGTTCAGGCTGGCCCATCAGCACCGTCAAGCGCCGCCAATGCTCATCACCGCCAGCGGTGAGATACAGCATGCCATCCTTGGTATGGATGAGATCGGCGGGGCCGCCGCCATTGCCGCCATTGCCAAGGCGCGGCGGGACCACGCCACTCAACAGATAATCCTGCATGATATGGCTGACCATCGCCACTGAACTATCCAGAAGGGCGATATCGATATGCTGCCCTTCACCAGTCTGGTTACGATGCTGGAGTGCCGCCAATATGGAGATGGCGACATTATGGCCGGTGATGAAATCAACGAGGCTCGGTCCCGCCTTGAGCGGCCCGGCTCCCGGCTGCCCATCCGGAATGCCGGTGACGGCCATCATCCCGCCCGTCGCCTGGAACAAACCATCATAGCCCGGCCGCGCAGCCATCGGCCCCGTTTGGCCAAAGCCCGTAACCGAACAATAGATAAGGCGCGGGTTGATCGCCTTCAGGCTCTCATAATCCAGCCCAAACCGCTTCAGATCGCCCACCTTGTAATTTTCGATCAGGACATCCGCCGTCTCCACCAGCTTGCGCAGGATTTCCTGTCCCTCGGGCTTGCTATGGTTCAGCGTGATCGATCGTTTGTTGCGGTTAGCCGCCGTGAAAAAGCCCGCTTGGCGGACATTCATTCCATCTTTGCCCTTCACCTCGGCAAGACCATATACCCGGCCATCGTCTCCCACGCCCGGACGTTCCACCTTGATCACGTCAGCGCCCAGGTCGCCCAATATCTGCGCGCCCACGGGGCCTGCGAGCACGCGGGTCATGTCGATGACGCGGATGCCTTCGAGGGCTGCCTTCTTACTGCTCATAGTCGCCTGCCCCTCCAAATTGATATGCGTAGCGTTGGGCGGCCCTTTATCCACTTTTCCGTCAAAGCGCCAGACGACAGGCCGCGAAACTTGCAGTCGAACGATGAAAAATCTGCAGTTTCAAAACAGCGGAAATGGCTGGATCGCCCGCCATCACGCAAAGGGCGCCAGCCCCGTGAGGATCAGCCGCACCAGATCCGCTTGCCCCTTCGCCCCCGTCTTTTCATATATCCGCTTCGAATAATTACGCGCCGTCTCCGTGGTCAGATTAAGCTGCTCACCCGCCCCAACGATGCTTTCGCCCAAACTCAGCGCGTGAGCCAGCGCCGCCTCGCTGCCCGACAAGCCATGCAACGCCGCCAAAGTACCCACTGCCGCCTGCGCAGGCTCGCGGCGGGCCATACGCACTATCCCTATCACGGCGGGCAAGGCGCACGGTTCACTCAGCGCTAGGTCCGACTTGCGCAGCAACAGGTCGATATCCCTGCTATCGTCGATCCGGATCACCCGCGTCGCGCCCGGTGGCGCCGATGCCATTTCCGCGCAGGCCCGGTTGAGCGCATGAGTAGCTTCGGGCAGCAACTGCAACCGCCGCTCCGGACTTGGTCCCGGCTTCATCGTGAAGGCTAGCATCGCCTCGGCCGCAGGATCAGCAGCCATCACCCGACCGCCCCAATCGAACGCCAGTTGCGCGACGCCCAACCGGGAAAGCGCGCCCTGCGCCATGGCAACCTGCAATCGCGCCTCGATCAACGCCACCAGCGTCCGCAGCGCAGCGGCGAAATGCGGCACGATGCTCGACAGCACGGCAACGGCAGAGGCGGAAAAATCCTCCCGCTCTCTCACCAGCAGGAAATGTGCATCAGCCACCCCGCCCGCCGCCACACGCATCCATCGGCCATAGCGGATGTTCATTTCGTTCAACGCCTCGCGCTGCCGCACCAATTCATCCGCGTCATCGTAATTCAGCATCTCGTCCAGCGCATAGACGCGCCCCGGACGCAGCGATCCATAAGGATGCAGGCGCAACGCATCCAGCCGCCGGAAGTCCAAAGGCGGCTCCTGCGACGCGCGCGGCGCAGCGATGTGGATGACGGTCGGTTCCTGCTCAGGCATGGCATTGGCCAGAGAGATGATCAGAAAAGCCCGCCGCGCATAGGTGCGCCCCACCAGATTGCGGATGAAAGCGCCAAAAGGCGGGCTTTCATGAATACCGTCCACCAGAGGCAGGAACAGCTCATTCTGATCGGCCCAGAGAGAACCCATGCCCCCCTCTCCCATATGGGAGAGGGACCGTCAACCCGGACGGATCAGGCTCAACAACGAGCCAGCAGCGCCTGCGCTTTCTTAAGGTGAGGTCGGTCGATCATTTTGCCATCCAATGTCAGGACCCCCGCGCCGGGATTGGACGCAAACGCATCTACTACCGCCTGCGCCCGCGCAATCTCCTCTTCCGACGGCGTAAAGGCGGCATTGATCACCGGCACCTGGTCAGGATGTACCGCCATCATGCCCAGAAAACCGTCGCGCGCGCCGCGCTGCGCATAGGCTGCGAGACCATCCAGATCCCGAATCGCCGGATACACCGTCTCGATCGGCGGCACATCGGCGGCGCAGGCCGCAAATAGCGTGAGCGCACGGGCTATCTCATAAGGTGGCGTATAGCTGCCATCGGCATGCCGCGCGGAAAGGGCGCCAATCGCGGCAGGCAAATCCTCTGCACCCCAGGTAAGGCCCGCCAGCCGATCCGGCACATCACCATATTCACCCAATCGGAAAATCGCCTTGGGCGTTTCCGTGGCGATAGGCAGGATCAGCACCCGATCGTCGCCCCGTTGGCGCAATCGCTGGTCCAAATCCCTGATCGACGCCGCGCCCTCCGCCTTGGGTAACATGATCCCGGCTGGGCGGCCCCTGATCACC
This sequence comes from uncultured Novosphingobium sp., assembly GCA_946886365.1. The sequence continues at coordinate 7,569 of CAMPIM010000111.1, read as the reverse complement.
GCGTCGAGGTCCGCATCCGTGAGTCCGCCGTCGAGCGGATTTACCCGGACGAAAAGCATGACTTCGCTGTCCGCAGCTTCCTTCAGGAATGCCGCCACCTCTTCCCGCGCCCCGGCCTTGGCACTGATAGCGACAGAATCCTCAAGATCGAGGATCAGGGCGTCCGCGCCGCTTCCCAACGCCTTGCGCATCCGCTCGGGTCGGTCGCCAGGTACGAACAGCAATGATCGCAAGCGCCGCGACCGGGGGGTTCCAGTTTCATCGCCCATCAGGCGGCTACCTCCTGCTTGATCATGCCATAAAGCGTCGTGCGCTGCCGGGCGAAACGGCCCGCCGCCTCGGCGGTGCGGTGCATACGCTCCACATCGAAAAATTGCCCATGCGTGCCACCTGCCGCACGCGTGATCGACTCGTCCATCAACACGCCCCCCAGATCATTGACCCCCGCGCCGAGTGCAGCAATCACGCCCTCCTCGCCCAGTTTCACCCAACTCGCCTGAATGTTCGGGATGGCGCCATGCAACGCGATCCGCGCCACCGCCTGCATCAGCATCGCTTCACGGAAGCTCGGGCCGGATCGCGCCTTGCCCTTTCGCCACATCGGCGCTTCCATATGGACGAAGGGCAGCGGCACGAACTCGGTAAAGCCGCCCGTCTCCGCCTGAAGATCGCGCACCACCCGCAAATGCCGCGCCCAGTGGCGATAATCGTCGACATGGCCAAACATGATGGTCGCAGTGCTTTTCAGGCCGACCCGATGCGCGGCGCGCATGACGGCGACCCACTCATCCGCCGACAGCTTGTCGGGACAGATGATCGCTCGCACTTCCTCATGCAGTATTTCGGCCGCCGTGCCGGGCAAGGTCGACAGCCCCGCCTCCTTCAACATCGCCAGATAGGGTTCCAGCCCCATGCCGAGCGTCGATGCGCCGTGCGTAATCTCCAGCGGGGAAAAGGCATGGACGTGGATCCCCGGCGCCGCATCCCGCACCGCCTCCACAATCGACAGATAGGTGTGGCCGTCATAATCCGGATGGATGCCGCCCTGGAGGCATACTTCGGTCGCGCCCCGCGCCTGCGCCTCGGCCGCGCGACGCCTCACTTCGTCCAGATCGAGCCGGTAGGCAGGCCCCCGCAGCGCCTTCGCCGTCCCCTTGGAAAAGGCGCAGAAGCCACATTTATAGGTGCAGATGTTCGTATAATTGATGTTGCGGTTGATGACGTAAGTGACCACGTCACCCACGGCCTCGCGCCGCAATGCATCGGCGGCATCCATCACCCGCCGCACATCGGAACCCGTAGCCTGGAACAGCGTGACGATCTCGCTCTCGTCCAGCCCTCGACTCGCCGTCGCCTTGTCCAATATCGCATCGATCCGCTTGGCCGACAGCGTCTCCCCTGCGAGTGGCAGCAGCGGCGGCGCCTCACCCGCTCCCGCGCGCCACCGCTCGACGATAGGCAGGCCCCGCGCATCCACCGCCCGACGGACCTTCAGCGCGATGTCCGGCTCCAGCCAGCGCTCCGGCTCCTTGGCATAGACCGGCCCCACCGCCAGCCTTTCGGTCAGCACGCGCCCGGCCGCCGCCGTCGCCGCGCCAAGCGCCATCAGATGCGGCCAGGGCGCTTCCGGATTCACATGATCGGGCGTTACCGGAGACACCCCGCCCCAGTCATTGACCCCCGCGCGCATCAACGCCGCAAGGCCATCGGGCTGGAGATTGGGCGGCGCCTGGATGGTCATATCCGGCCCCAAAATCAATCGCGCGGCGGCGACCGTCCACAGATGTTCTTCCAACGGCGGTTCGGCATGATCGGCCATCCGGGTATCCGGCTTAGCCCGGAAGTTCTGGATGATAACTTCCTGAATATGCCCGTGCCGCGCATGAGCGTCGCGGATCGCCAGCAACGCCTCGATCCGCTCCATCCGCGTCTCGCCGATGCCGATCAGCAGCCCGGTGGTAAAGGGCACCCGCGCGCGTCCCGCCGCCTCGATCGCCTCCAGCCGCACCGCCGGAACCTTATCGGGCGAACCATGATGTGGCCCGCCCTTTTCGCACAGCCGCGTCGCCGTGCTTTCCAGCATCAGCCCCATCGATGCCGCGACCGGCCGCAGCATCGCCAGATCAGCGTCACTCATGATGCCGGGGTTCAGATGCGGCAACAGGCTGGTCTCCGCCAGCACCGCAGCAGCAGCCTCACGCAGATAGCTCAGCGTCGTGTCATGACCCAGCGCCGCCAGCCCATTCCGCGCCACCGTATAGCGATCCTCCGGCCGGTCCCCCAGCGTGAACAGCGCCTCCCGGCATCCCGCCGCCTCGCCCGCGCGCGCAATCTCCAGCACCTGTTCGATCGACAGATAGGGCGCCCCCGCATGGCGCGGCGCCTTGGCAAAGGTGCAATAATGGCAGACATCGCGGCACAGGTGAGTCAGCGGGATGAAAACCTTGCGCGAATAGGTGACGGTCGCCCCGAATGCGGCCAAGGTCATTACCTCAGCCTGTTCGATCAACGACTCCACCGGCTCCCGGATCAGCGCTTCTATCCTCATTCCTCGCCTCTTATTATCCGCGTCGATTGCACAGCAGCGTATAGCTTGGCCCTGCAACCGGGTGGCTCAGCTTTACCGCCCTGACCCTTGCGGCCCACCAAATCAAGCTTTCGACGCCCTGGATGCCGAAATCACCGATTTTCCCCTTGCCCCGAGCGCCATCCCATGCACAAAGCTTGCCAATTGCCTCGGCCGCGCGAGTATTTTACTTGACGCTAACCATGTCGCAGCAAGGGTGAGTAATGGACGACGTCGTGATTCAGGATAGACAAAGCGCCAGCAGGCGCATGTCCGCGCAGGAAGTGAGCGACGGACTGTCCGTCGTCTCCATCGCCAAAAGCTATGACAAGCGCGCCGTCCTGACCGATGTTTCGCTGACGGTCGGGAAGGGTGAGGTTGTCGGCCTGCTCGGCCCCAACGGCGCGGGCAAAACGACCTGCTTCTATTCCGTCATGGGCCTGGTGCGCCCGGATCATGGCCGCATCATCCTTGACGGTGAGGACATTACCGGCCTGCCCATGTACCGCCGCGCGATTCTGGGCCTTGGCTATCTGCCGCAGGAAACGTCCATCTTCCGCGGCCTCACGGTCGCCCAGAATATCAGCGCCGTGCTGGAACTGGCGGAGCCCGACAAATCCGCCCGCGACGCCCGCCTTGCGCAATTGCTCGACGAATTCGGCCTCACCCGGCTCGCCAACTCGTCCGCCATGGCGTTGTCCGGCGGTGAACGCCGCCGCTGCGAAATCGCGCGCGCCCTCGCTGCCAACCCGTCCATCGTCCTGCTCGACGAGCCTTTCGCGGGCATCGACCCCCTGTCCATCGCCGACATTCGCGACCTCGTAAAGCAGCTCAAGACGCGGGGAATCGGCGTCCTTATCACCGACCATAATGTGCGCGAGACGCTGGAAATCGTCGATCGCGCCTGCATCATCTATGGCGGGCAAGTGCTCTTCACAGGCAGCCCGACTGAACTCGTCGCCAATGCCGAAGTCCGCCGCCTCTATCTGGGCGAGAATTTCTCGCTCTGAGATGACTGGCCCCCGCCCTTCCCTTCAGCATGACGGCAAGGGCTCCGGCTGATGGCGCTCGGGCCTCGTCTCGACCTGCGGCAAAGCCAGTCGCTGGTAATGACGCCGCAGCTTCAGCAGGCGATCAAACTGCTGGCCCTCTCCAACCTCGAAATCGACGCTTTCGTCGCGGCTGAGCTTGAAAAAAACCCGTTGCTGGAGACGGGCGGCCCCATCGACAACGCGCCCGCCGCTGACGGCATCGACGCGCAGATCGACCTTCCTGCCCGTGCCCCCGAAACCGGCGCAATCGACGCCCTGATCGGCCAGGGCCGCGCCGAATCCGACGCACCGCTCGACGTCGATTATGGCGCGGAAACCTTCATCGACGACGGCCCCTCCGATCGCGCCGTCGGCGCCGTGGGATCCGGCGGCCACGACATGCTTCAGGGCGGCGGCGAAGCGATCGACTTCGACAGCTTCGCCAATCCGGAAATCGGCCTTCAGGAACATCTGATGGACCAAGCGCGCAGCGCGCTCGATAGCATGGACCTGCTCATCGCCACGCAGTTGATCGGCCAGATTGATGAGGCAGGCTATCTGGAAGCCAACCTCCTCGAAACTGCCCATGCGCTGGGCGTCCCACTCGCGCACGCCGAACAGGTTCTGGGCGTGATCCACAGCTTCGACCCCACGGGCGTCGGCGCCCGCTCGCTCGCCGAATGCCTGACGCTTCAGGCCAAGGAAGCGGATCGATACGACCCCTGCATGGCAAAGCTGCTCGCCAATCTCGATCTGTTGGCCCGTGGCGCCATCCCTCAACTGCGCCGCATCTGCGCCGTGGATGAGGAGGACATGGCCGACATGATCCGCGAACTGCGCGGCTATGATCCCAAGCCCGGCCTCCGCTATTCCACCGATCGCGCGGCGCCGGTGACCCCCGACATCTTCGTCAATCCCGCGCGAGATGGCTGGTCGATCGAAATCAACAGCGCGACCCTCCCCCGCCTGCTCATCAACCGCAGCTATTATGTGGAACTCTCGTCCGGCCCACAGAACCGCGCGTCAAAGGCTTGGCTCGCCGACTGCCTCGCCAGCGCGAACTGGCTGGTGAAGGCGCTCGACCAACGTCAGAAAACGATCATCAAGGTCGCGACCGAGATCGTCCGCTGTCAGGAGGACTTCTTCCGCAAGGGGGTTGCGCACTTAAAGCCCCTGACGCTTAAAATGGTGGCCGAAGCCATCGGCATGCACGAATCCACCGTCAGCCGCGTAACATCAAACAAATATCTGTCTTGCCCGCGCGGCGTCTATGAGCTCAAATATTTCTTCACCAGCGGCGTCGCGGCGGCCAGTGGCGACGGCGCGGTTTCAGCCGAAGCGGTGAAAAGCCACATCAAGGCCCTGATCGCCGCCGAAGCACCCGACGCGATCCTGTCAGACGATACGCTGGTCGACCTGCTCCGCGCCAAAGGCATGGACCTCGCCCGCCGCACAGTCGCGAAATATCGGGAAGCGTTGGGGATTGGGTCTTCGGTGCAGAGACGGCGGCAAAAAGCACTTCAAGGCAAGGCCGCGTAACGCAAAATCGCCCGGTTAAAGCGCCTCACCGCCTGCCAAACACACCCCTCCTCCGTTCGGGCTGAGCCTATCGAAGCCCTTCACTTCTTCTTAGATGTGAGGTTTGAAAAGGAAGTAGAACCCGTCGACATTCGAACGAGACAAGTGGCTCGGTCGAACAGGGCGAACGGATGTTGCTTAGCGCAAATCCAACCAAAACCCCCTCAAACCAACCCCAACCGCGCCAACTCCCCCAGCATCGCAGGCGGCATAGCATCCAGATCATCCACCTCGCCTGACCCCAGATCAGGCGGCGCATCCTTCTCCTCCAGATAGCGCCATCCCTGATGCGCCCGCTTCGGCGCCCCCCGCACCGCGATCAGTCGCGGCTCCAGCCTGATCCAGAACCGCCCCTGCCCCGTTTCCTGAAACCCGATCAACGGACTGCGTCCCACCAGCCTGTGCTGATGTATCCAGTAAAGCGACCCGCCCTCCATCTCCGCCACCCGCTTGGGCAAATAGCGCGTCGTCAGCCGCGCCTCTTCGCCATGACTTTCCAGCCAGGCACGCAACGTCGCAGGGCTTTCACTGCCAAAGGCGATCTTGGTGAGATGAAGCGGCATCAGCAGAAGATGGGCGCTGAACGCGAACGGTCAAGCCCCGTCACAAACCCCAGATCGTCGCCAGCCCAAGGAAGGAGAAGAAGCCCATCACATCGGTCATCGTCGTCACGAACACCGCCGACGACACTGCCGGATCGATATCGAACCGGTCGAGCGTTACCGGCACCAATATGCCCGCTAACCCCGCGACCAGATTATTGATCAGCATCGCCATTGCAATGACAAGGCCAAGGTCATGATTGCCGTAGATCAGCCCGACCGCGACGCCGATCAATATCCCCAGCGCCGTACCGTTGGCGCTCGCAATGCGGAATTCCCGCGCGATCTGGCGGATCGTATTCGAACTGGTCAGCTGATTGGTCGCCAGCGCGCGCACCGCCACCGCCATGGTCTGCGTCCCCGCATTCCCGCCCATGCCGGACACGATCGGCATCAGCACCGCCAGCACCACATATTTCGAGATGGTGGCCTGAAACAGCCCGACTACCGAAGCCGCCAGCACCGCCGTGCCCAGATTCACCACCAGCCAGGACAAGCGCGTGCGCACCGTCTCCAATATCGGCTGATTGATGTCGCCCTCGCCCGCACCTGACAGGCGCAGGATGTCCTCGCCCGCTTCCTCGGAAATGATGTGGACGATGTCATCGACCGTGATCATGCCGACCAGTCGACCGCTCGCGTCCACCACGGCGGCGGAAATCAGCGCATATTTCTGGAAGCGTAGCGCCACTTCTTCCTGATCCATATCGACCGGGATCAGCGTCTGCTCACGCTTCATGACGTCCGCCATCGCGATGGAACGCGGACAGGTGAGTATCCAGCTCAACTGGCAGGTGCCGATCGGCTTATGCGCCTCGTCCACCACAAAGATTTCCCAGAAATCGGTGGTGAGGTCGCGATTGTCGCGCAGATAGTCGATCACCTGCCCGACCGTCATATGCTCGGGCACCGCGACCAAGTCGCGCTGCATCAGGCGGCCGGCGGATTCTTCCGGATAGGACAGCGCGTTTTCGATCGCGGCGCGATCTTCCGGCTCCATCGCATCGAGGACGGCCTGCTGATCGGCCTCCTCCATGTCCTCGATGATCGCGACCGCGTCGTCGGTGTCCAGTTCGGCGGCGAATTCGGCCACCTGCTTGGGCTCCAGCGCATCGAGCAGGTCGTCGCGGACATAGTCGTTAAGCTCGGACAGCACCTCCGCGCCGACCAGATCGCCCAGCGCCGCAGCTACTTCCCCGCGCCGGTCGGACGGGGTAAGTTCCAGAAGGTCGGCAATGTCGGCGGGGTGCAGCGGCGACACCAGTTCGCGCGCGCGATCGCGGTCCTCATCCTCCACCGCGTCCAGCACGGCGGAAACAAAAGCGGGCTTTAGCCGATCATCCTCGTCATGACGGGATTCGGGCTGTTCAACGATCTTGTCGTCAACAGGCAGTTCGTCCGGCCGGGGTTCGGCCATATCGGCTCGCTCGCTCATCGCGTCCCCTACTGTCCGGTTCCTGTAACATTCGGCTGCTTTTGCTCATGAATGAATTAAAAGCAATGCCCCAAAGATTGATTGAGGCGCTTCCATCCCCGCCCCAACGCTCTATATGGACCAACATTTCCCCACTCCCCCTCAAGAGGAGATTTCCATGGCCGACGAAACGCTCACCCTTACCCTCGACAGCGGCGGCGACGTCGTGATCAAGCTGCGTCCCGATCTGGCGCCCGGTCACGTCGAACGCATCTCTCAGCTGGCGAAGGAAGGCTTTTACGACGGCGTCGTCTTCCACCGCGTCATCCCCGGCTTCATGGCGCAGGGCGGCGATCCGACCGGCACCGGCATGGGCGG
>CAMPIM010000110.1 GCA_946886365.1 uncultured Novosphingobium sp. | reverse complement strand
CCCTCAATCCCAACATACCCCTCAGCGTCGAAATACCCCAGCAAAATGCCATCGAACAAGGCAGCAACGCACATCAACGGGCGCAAATGGCGGTGGATTGCGTGAAGGAAGTGGTGAAAAGAACGCACTGAGAAGACAGAAATAGGAAAATAGGAAAAATAGGAGAGTATGATGCGTGACCTGATCGACCCCACCCTGTTGCCGGGGTTGGAGTTCATGCCGGCGTTGGACATCACGGCAGAGAGCCTGCCTGCGATACGCGAGGGCATGGAGCAGATGACGGCGATGGCGCCCGAGCCGCAGGATAGTGGTGTCGAATGGCGGGAGGAGCGGATCATCGCGCCCGATGGGCATGAGCTGCTGGTCAGGATCTATCGTCCGGCCGATGCGCAAGGGACTCTGCCCGCGATCCTGCATATCCATGGCGGCGGCTATGTGCTGGGGTCGGTGCGTACCAATCACCTTTCCAATATCGAGCTTGCGCTTTCCGCTTCCGCCCTCGTCGTTTCGGTCGATTATCGGCTCGCGCCGGAAACGGTGGCGCCGGGCGCGGTCGAGGATTGTTACGCGGCGCTACGATGGTTGCATGACGGCGCGGCGCAGCTGGGCGTCGATCCCAAGAGGATCGCCATTCGCGGCGAGAGCGCGGGCGGCGGGTTGGCTGCGGCCCTCGCGCTGCTGGCACGTGACCGGGGCGGCCCGGCGATCGCGCACCAGAACCTGATCTATCCGATGCTGGACGACCGCACCTGCATCACTCGCCAGCCCGAACATCTGGGCGCATTCGTGTGGACGCCGCAGGCCAATGTCTTTGGCTGGCGATCCCTGCTGGGCAAGGAGCCCGGATCGGCGGACGTATCGCCCTACGCGGCCCCCGCGCGGGCGGAGAGCCTGGCTGGCCTGCCGCCCGCCTTCATCTGCGTGGGCGCGCTCGATCTCTTCCTGGTGGAGGACATGGATTATGCCCGGCGGCTGATCGAAGCAGGCGTTGCGGCAGAACTGCACGTCTATCCGGGGGCCTATCACGGTTTTGACGTGACGCCCGACGCCGCGCCAGTCCGCCAGATGAAGCGCGACGCGGTCACGGCCCTTCGCAAGGCGCTGCATCCCGCCGAAACACGGTAGGATGAGCGATAGATAGCCACGCAAATTGCGGCGGCATCAGCTTTGACACTGGTGCTGCCCGCAAGTGCGCGCTATTAAACCGGCTACATTTTTGAAGGCGGGGCAAGAATGCAGATCAGAAGCGGGCGGAAAACGACGCCGCCATCGCTGGATACTCTCGATACGAATATCATAGAGATACTCCGGACCAACGGCCGCGCAACCAATCAGGAAATTGCAGAACGGCTGTCCGTTACCGCTGCCACCGTTTCAGCCCGGCTGCAAAAGATGGACGACGGGAAAGCGATGCGCGTCGTTGCCGTCACCGATTTTGCGGCCCATGGCTATAATGTGATCATCGCCCTGGGCGTGAAGGTCCAGGGCCGCAATGTTCAGGAGGTCGGCCGCGATCTGGCCGATCTTCCCGAAGTGCTGAGCGTCAATGTCATGAGCGGCGACCATGATGTGGAATTGCTCGTCGCGCTGAGGGATTTTGGCGAGGTGCAGGAGATGTTGTTCGAGCATATCGCCAGCGTGGACGGGGTCGTTCACATCACATCAGGGGTGGCGGTGGATATCGTGAAATATGAATTCAACGTGGTGCCGCTGTGACCGGGAAGGCCGATTGGGCACGCCTGGACAAGCTGGACCAGGGGATCGTCGAAAAGCTGGCCCGCGACGCGCGCATTTCCAACCGCGCCATCGCCGCCGAACTGGGCGTGACGGAGGGCACCATTCGCACACGCGTCAAGCGGTTGCAGAATGAAGGGCTGATCCAGTTCACCGTCGTCACCGATTTCCGCATGGCGGGATCGCCCAACCTTTGCATGATGGGGATCGATGCCGATCCATCCCATGTGTCGGAGTTGGCGCGCCGTCTATCCGAAATTCCGGAAATCACCTGCGTTATCGTTCTGCTGGGCCGTTACAGCCTGTTGGCGATGGGGCTGTTCACCAATATCGAGCAATTGAACGATCTGGTGACGGAGCGCATTCGGCCGATGCCGGGCGTCCAGCGGGTGGAAACGTCCGTGTCCGTTCATAATTTGAAATATGAGGCTGGCATCGCGAAAATCACGCGAGAGACGCCCTAAAACAGGCGGGGACGGTCGATCTGTCCAACCGCAGAAAAACGGGGGGAGGTTCAACCCCTGAGGAGAGTATCATGTCGATCAATCTGGAAGAGCTTGCCGCCCGCGTGACGGCATTGGAGGACGTCAACGCCATCCGTCAGTTGAAGGCGCGTTACCTGCGCGCCTGTGACCTGAAGCTGGTGGACGAGTTGCGTGAGACGTTTCTGCCGCAGGGCATAAGGCTGGATTACCAGAATTTCCCGCTATTCACGGATCGCGACGAGTTTATCGCCATATTCCAGAAAATGGCGATGGCGGGCGGCGTTTATGACATTCACCATGCGACCAATGCGGATATTGAATTGGTGAGCGCGGATGAAGCGCGTGGGCTGTGGTCGCTCAATTTCCGGACGATCATTCTCGCCACGCGGTCGGTGACCCGGCTCGCGGTGGAATATCAGGATGTCTATCGCAAGCAGGACGGGCGCTGGTGGATCGCGGAGTCGGTGAGCCGCGTCACGTCTATCCTGACCGAAGAGATTGGCGAAGATGGTACGCCGCGTTACCTGGCCTGGGGTGAGATGCCCGCTGCGGCTTGAGTTCGCGAGGGCAGGGGCGCGATTGCGGTCCCTGCCTTTTTATTTGGTGACTAAGCTGGCTCTTACGAACTGGAGAATGGCAGCTTCCGGCAAATTGGGGATTGTATGGCCGCCTCTGCCAAAATGCAGCTCATGCAGATGGCGCGCTATCATGGTTGGGCGACTGAACGCCTTTTGAAGGCCGTGGCGTCGATACCCGACGAACCTTACCATAAGCCATGCGGCCTCTTTTTCGGATCAATCCACGGAACGCTGAATCATCTGCTGCTGACAGACAGCGAGATTTGGTATCCGAGATTTACGCAGGCGCAGACAACGGCCCTTTCCCTTGATGCAGAGTTGGAGAGCAATCGCGCGCTACTCGCGTCCCGCTTGATCGCGGCAACGGCCCGCTGGCGCAGCTATGTCGATAATCTGGACGAGGTCGCATTGGCCGACGATCTTCGCTATATAATGACGACGGGGCAGGCTCGCGCGCTTTCGATGTCAAGCGCGCTGCTCCATGTCTTCAATCACGCCACGCATCACAGAGGCCAAATTACCGCTGCGATTTCAATGCTGGGCTTCCAGTATGAACCGCTTGATCTGCCCTTCCTGATATTTTCCGAACAGGTGTAGACGGCGACGAGCTTCGCCTGACCCTGCCACTCGCATGATCGTGTCAGGGCGCCATCCAATGGCCGCCGTTTACGTCCAGCGCCGCGCCGGTGACGACTGCCGCATAATCGGAAAGCATCATCAGAACCGCGCGGGCGCAGTCATCCTGGGGCGGGATGATGCCGAGGGGAATGTCCTTGGTCACCGCCGCGATGACGTCTTCCGCGCTGGTTCCTTCCGTCACGAGGGAGTCGATATAGGCTTGCACGGGCGCGCCGTAGATCCAGCCCATGCGGCAGCTGTTCACTCGTATTCCGAACCGGCCGAGATCGGCGGCCATATATTTGGTGAGGACGTTGAGGCCGCCTTTCGACACGGCATAACCCATTTCCATGCCATGTTCGCCGCCAGCGGGCCGAAGCGTGCCGATGGTCGAAACATTGACCACCGCGCCGCCGCCTTTCAGATGGGGCACGCAAGCGCGTGTCAGGCGCAGTGCGCCGAGGCAGTTGACGTCATAGATTTTGGCCCATTGGGCTTCGTCCGCATTGTCAACGAAAGTCCATTCGCCGTGATAATAAGCGCTGTTGATGAGGCCGTGGATGCGCCCGCCAAATGTCGTGGCCGCCTTTTCAGCGAGATCGCGGCATTGCCCGTCATCGCTGACGTCGCATTTAACGGCTATGGCTTGTCCCCCTGATCCGCGATTTCGGCGCGCACCTGTTCGAGATAATCGATGTTGCGGGCGCCCATGACGACCTTTGCGCCTTCCTGCGCGGCGAGTTTTGCGAGCGCCTGACCCATGCCGGGGCCGACGCCGCTGATCACGATCACCTTGTCCTTCAACAGCATCGCTGCACTCTCCTCTCCGGGATTTCTGGTGCCTTTTGAGACCAAGGCCCGATTCCGGTTGCCCTTGTTCTTGCGCCGGTTTATCCACGCGTATCAAGATGCCTGCGAAGAAAAGACGTCAAAATGCGTATCGCGGCGCGGAAAATTTTTTGGAGAGGCAGGGCGAATGGGCCGTTTGCGGGGTAAGGTTGCGATCATCACCGGGGGCGCTCGCGGCATGGGCGCCGCCACCAGCCGCCTCTTTGCGGAGGAGGGCGCGAAGGTCGCCATCACCGATGTGCTGGACGAGGTCGGCACGCAACTGGCGACCGAACTGGGCGATGCAGCGCGCTTCTATCATCATGACGTGACGAGCGAGCAGGGCTGGGCCGAACTGGTCGGCGCCGTCGAAGCAGATCTGGGGCCGGTCGACATATTGGTGAACAATGCGGGCATATTGCTGTTCCGCACGCTGCTGGACACCAGCCTTGCCGAATATGAGCGGGTGTTGAAGGTCAATTTGACTGGCGAGTTTCTGGGTATCAAGGCCGTTGCGCCGGGGATGATCGCCCGTGGCAAGGGCGCGATCGTCAACATTTCCTCCGTCGATGGGATGAAGGGCGCGAACGGACTTGCCGCCTATTCGTCCAGCAAATGGGGCGTGCGGGGACTGACCCGTGTCGCCGCGCTGGAGCTTGGCCATCGGGGCATTCGCGTCAATTCGGTGCATCCGGGCGGCGTGGATACGGTGATGACCAATCATGACGGATCGACGCGGGAAAAGGTGAGCGAGCGGTTCGGCAATGTGCCGCTGCAACGGGTCGGCGCGCCGGAGGAAGTGGCGCGCGCGACGCTGTTCCTGGCGAGCGACGAGGCATCCTATCTGGCGGGCGCGGAGATTGCCGTGGATGGCGGTATGCTGACCGGGCAATATTATGCACAATTTCCCGGTGCGCCGGGCGTGGATTGAATAGCGGGCGTGTGAACAACAAAACAGCGACATAAGGAGAGATGCCATGATCCGTATCGACTTACCCGAGCAGGATGCCGCCGACCCCTATGGCTATGCATCGCGCAATTATGCGCGCGAGATCATGGGGGCAGCGGGCGGCTTTTCGAAAGCGGTGTATCAGCACAGCCTGTTGTCGCTGCGGGAGTTTGAAGGTGCGCGGTCGCGGACGGCGCAGATCAACGGTTGTGTCATCTGCCAGCAATTTCGCGCGGCGCGGGACGTTCAATCTATGTTTGCCGCATCGGGGCAGCGGCCCGGTCATACGGTTGCCGACAATGGATCAGCGCCGGATGAGGACTTTTATGCGGCGGTCGAGAATTGGCGGACGTCGCCTGTCTTCAGTCCTCGCGAGCGGATGGCGATTGAATTTGCCGAGCGCTTTGCGCAGGAGCCGAAGTCGATCGCGCAGGATGAGGATTTCTGGGAGCGGGCGCATGCGCTGTTTTCCGATGAGGAGATTGTCGACCTGGCGCATAGCGTGGCGGCGTGGGTCGGATTGGGCCGCGTTGCGCATGTGCTGGGGTTTGACAGCGTGTGTCTGCCCTTTGCCGAGGTGGCGTGAGGTGAGGGTGCTATCCATTATTTAAACGCTTAAATCCGTTCGTGCAGAGCCTGTCGAAGGGTTTCACATCTCTTTAGAAGAAGAAGGCTTCGACAAGCTCAGCCCGAACGGTGATAGGGAGTGGTGTTGGGCTCAAACCCTGACTTATCAGCCGAGATTGCCCGGCTCAGCGTGCAGGATCATCGGGTCGCCCGTATGCGCGGCCCAGATCGCGTCGCGGCGGACGATGCGCCAGCCTTCGGCGCGCCTTTCCCACTGATCGACATATTCGCCGTTGGAATCGAAAATGGGTCCGGCGGGGTCGTTCACCCGCTGATGCCGGGCCTGCACATAGGATCGGCTCGTCGCGCGGTCGCCATCGACATCGACCAGGATGCTGCCGATGAGATGCTGCGTGCCGCCGCAGCGGTCGAGGAAGCGGCGCATATTGGCGGTGAGCGCCGCCATGCCGTGCTGGTCGCCGCCGGCGCCATAGTCGAAGCTGATGTCCTGCGCGAAGACGTCGCTTAAGCGGTCCCACTGTTTATTGTCGAGGATGCGGGCGAAGCGGGACAGGCCTCGTATGATTTCCCGTTCGTCCAGCAATGCCTGGAGGGTGATGGCGTTGGGCATGTTTGCGCCTTTTTCGTCTACCACCAGCATACGCGTTGCCGTGCGGTCGAGGAAGTTTTCTTCATCCTGCGCGATCTGGTTGGCGATGCCCTCTTGCGCGGCGGCGGCGGTGAAGCGGTCATAGCCTTCGCGGTCGGCGAGCCAGATTTCGGTGATCACGTCGAAGTCGATCGGCGCCGCGCCCGGAAACAGGAAGGCGCCCTCCAGCTCCACATAATTGCGCCGATAATCGACTATGCCCGGCAGCAGGCGCCGTATCAGGGGCGCGTGCTGGGTTTCATAATAAGCGATAAAGTCTTCGCGCGAGAGATCCGGCCTGCGTTTCAGTAGTGCGATGCATTTGAACATGGGCGCACCTCCTTGACGATTAGGGCGCCATCCACTGGCCGCCGTTGACGTCCAGCGATGCCCCGCTGACAACGCGCGAATAGTCGGAGATCATCATCAGCACGGCGCGGGCGCAGTCATCTTCGGGCGGGATGATGCCGATGGGGATATTCTTGGTAACGCCTGCGATCACGTCATCACGCTTGAAACCGGCGTCGACCTGCGAGGCGATGAAGCCTTCGACCGGCTCGCCATGGATCCAGCCCATGCGGCAGGTGTTGACGCGGATGCCGTGGCGGCCAAGGTCGGACGCCATATATTTGCCCAGCGTGTTGAGCGCGCCCTTTGCCACCGCATAGGGCATTTCCATGCCGCCTTCGGTGCCATAGGGATTGACCGTCGCCATGGTGGACACGTTCACGACCGCGCCGCCGTCGCGCAGATAGGGGACGCAGGCGCGTGTGAGGCGGAGGGCGCCGAGGCAGTTGACGTCGAACGCCTTGGCGAAGTCGCCCAGGTCGGCATTATCGACAAAGCACCAGTCGCCGTGGAAATAGGCGCTGTTGACGAGGCCGTGGACGCGTCCGCCAAATTCGGCGGCGGCGCGTTCGGCCAGCGTCTTGCACTGCGCTTCATCGCTGACGTCGCAGGGGACGGCGATGGCTTTGCCGCCCTTTGCCTTGATGTCGCTGCACACTTCATCGAGGAAGGCCTGGTTACGGGCGGCGAGCACGACGCTCGCGCCTTCGGCGGCCGCTATCCGGGCCAGCGCCTGACCCATGCCGGGGCCAACGCCACTGACGATCACGACCTTGTCCTTGAGAAGCATCCTCTTTCCTTTCCTGATCCTTTGGCCGCCTGCCCGTCATGCGGGGTGCAGCTTTGGCGCATAGGATAGGTGAAAAAAACAATTGATCAATGCGCTTTTTGCGACGCTGTATGCCATTTACGCCGACATATGCGTAGCAGCGAGCGCGAATGCGCACGAACCGGATCATAGGCGGAGTTGACTGAATTTCCCGCTGAAGGGATAAGGTCGAAAGCATAGGGTCTGATCGGCGCAGCCCGCCGGGCCTGAGAATAATATGTGGAAGGAGAGGACGATGCGCTTTCATCTGGGCGAGTCGATGACCGCGATCCAATATTACGCGCCGCTGGCAAAGGCGGCCGAAGCGGCTGGCTATGCAGGGTTCACGGTGCCCGATAGCCTGATCTACCCGCAAAGTTCCGGCACCAAATATAGCTATACCGACGATGGCGGGCGCGAATTCCTGGAGAATAAGCCGTTTCTGGAGTCGTTCATCCATGTGACCGCAATGCTCGCCGCGACGCAGACGCTGGAGGTCACGACCAATGTCGTGAAGCTGCCGGTGCGCCCGCCTCTTTATGTCGCTAAGATCGTGGCGTCGATCGAAGCGCTGTACGACAACCGCTTCAACTTCGGCGTGGGCCTTAGCGTGTGGCCGGAGGATTATGCGGTCATGGGCGTGCCCTGGGAGGGGCGGGGCAAGCGGTTCGATGAATGCATCGACATTGTGCGCGGCCTCACCAATGGCGGCTATTTCGAATATCATGGCGAGTTTTTTGATCTGCCCCCGGTAAAGCTTAATCCGGTTCCGACGAAGCCAGTGCCGATCCTGATCGGGGGGCATTCCGACCCGGCGCTGAAGCGGGCGGCGCGCAATGATGGTTGGATGTTTGCGGGTGGCGGCATGGATATGATGCTGCCGATGTTGGAGAAGCTGGCGGCGTATCGTGAGGAACTTGGGCGCAAGGATGCCCCGTTCCGCATTTTCGGTTCGGCCATGGGGGAGGCCGATCTGGATATGATCCGTCGGCAGGAGGATGCGGGCGTGACCGATGTCGTCGCCTCTTTCCGCAATCTCTATGCGGTGGAAGAGGATAGTCAGCCGTTGCAGGAAAAGATCGACGATCTCACCCGCTTCGCCGACAAGATAATTAGCCGCTACTGATCAGCCTTCCCCGCCGTCTGGCGCAGTTCGCGCCAGCGGGTGGGGGATGAGCCGGTCCATTGCTGGAAAGCGCGGCGGAACGCGCCGGTGTCGCTGAATTGGGTACGGCGGCCGACTTCGGTGATGGTGAGGCGGGGATCGTCGAGCAGACGCGTCGCGAGGGCGCGCCGAGCTTCGGTTTTGAGCTGGACGAGCGAGGTGCCTTCATCGGCTAGGCGGCGCTTTAGCGTGGCGATGCTGATGCTGAACTGGCGCGCGAGTTGCGATGCGGTGGCGGGCGCTTCGCCACTTCCGAGCATGGCGCTGAACATATGCTGGATGCGCTCCGATAAGGGGGCGTCGAGCGATTGCGGCTGTTCGACGTCGAAGGGAAAACGTTCGAGCAGATGCTCAAGTTCATGATGGCTGCGCAGGACGGGGCGATCGAGATAGCTGGCGGGAAAGCGCAGGCTGTTTTCCGGCGCGCCATGCTGCATGGGCACGGGCATGAGGTAGGAAATGGTCTGTTCGTCCAGCAGGGGCGGATAGCGCATGGCCGCGCCCAGCAGCGGAATATCCTCACCGATCAGCCAGCCGAATAGCCGGTAATAGGTGGAGAGGCCCGCAAGGTCGGAGACATAGGCGCTGGCGTTGCGGATCTGGCGCGGGGTCGCCATGTCGAGCCGCGCGATGCCGTCATCGACCTTCAGCCGCAGCCGCCCGGCGCGTGGGCCGATAAGGGCGGAGAAGCGATCCGTCCGTTCGATCACGTCCGCCAATGTGCGGCAGGTGATGATGCAGTGGCAGAGCATGTCCACCCCCGCCTTGGTCAACGGCTCGCGTCCTTCCTGACGGGCTGCCTGCGCATCGAGAGCCCAGGTGCAATGGGCGTAGAGGCGAGTGAAATCATCCTGCGAAAGCCCGCGCTGCGCGGCGGTTCCGCCGATCGGCGGTCCTATCAGATGGGAGAGGCTCGCCTGCCGCAGAAGCTCTGCCGGATTGACGCCGATCTCCGCCACCAACCGTAGCAGATCACGGGCGATGGCGACGGGGACACGCGTCGCCACCGGGCGCGACAGATGTTTGGCGTTGAGCTTTTTTGTCATGACCTTTGAGCTATTCTGGCATTTCCAGAGGTGGGGAGAAAGAGGAAACAAAGGCCTCAAATAGAAAGGATCGAGAGGGTGGCGGACGAGAGCCTGATTGCGCGCATAGACCGACTGGAATCGTTGGATGCGATCCGGCAGTTGGCCGCGAAATATTCGCTGGCGCTGGACATGCGCGACTCCGACGCTTGGGTGAACTTGTTCCCCGAAGATGTGAAGGTCGGCGGCGGCAAGCAGGGGCGCAAGGAACTGCGCGACTGGTTCGACGAAACCCATTCGATGCAGTTCGACGGGACGTCCCATCATATCGGCGGACACATCATCGATTTCGATGATCCCGATCATGCGCAGGGCGTCGTCTATTCGAAGAATGAGCATGAGACCGGCGCTGAGTGGGTCATCATGCAGATGATGTATTTCGACAAATATGAGCGGATCGATGGCCGCTGGTATTTCCGCCGCCGCCTGCCGCTTTACTGGTATGCGACGGACCTCAACAAGCCGCCGATCGGCGACCGCAAGATGCGCTGGCCGGGCGTGCAGCCCTATCATGGCAGCTTCCACGACCTGTTCCCCAGCTGGAAAAGCTATTGGGACCGGCTGGGCCAGCCGCATGACGGCCCCGTCGAAGCGCCCGCGCCGCTGGAAAAATTCATTGAAACGATGCGGCGCGGCGCTCCGATGCCCAAGCCGCGCGTCCGGAGCTGAACGGTATGACTGATATTTTCTCGCCCGTGACATTGGGTGACATCGCGCTGGCTAACCGGATCGTCATGGCGCCGATGACGCGCGATCGGGCCGGGCCGGGCGACGTGCCGACCGACATCATGGTCGAATATTATCGCCAGCGGGCCAGTGCCGGGCTGATCGTGACAGAGGGGACGCAGCCTTCGCCCGCCGGCAAGGGATATTGGCGCACGCCCGGCATCCATAGCGAGGCACAGGTCGAGGGATGGCGCAGGGTCGCGGACGCGGTGCATGGCGCTGGCGGCAAGATCGTCATGCAGCTGATGCATGTCGGCCGTGCCGCCGTGCAGGCGAACAAGGATGCGGATGCGGAGACGGTTTCGCCGTCAGCCATTCAGTGCCCTGACAAGATTCCCGGCCCCGATGGCGTTCCGGTGGAAACGGTCGTGCCGCGCGCGCTGGAGACGGATGAGATTCCCGGCGTCATTGCGGAATATGTGGCGGCGGCGCGCAACGCGATCGCCGCTGGTCTGGACGGGATCGAGCTGCATTGCGCCAG
>CAMPIM010000109.1 GCA_946886365.1 uncultured Novosphingobium sp. | reverse complement strand
TCTCGATCACGAAGATGATCGGCAGCTTCCACAGCTCGGCCATGTTGAAGCTCTCGTAGACCTGCCCCTGGTTGGCAGCACCGTCGCCGAAATAGGCCACGCAGACGCCGCCATCACCATTATATTTGTGCGCAAATCCGAGGCCCGCCCCCAGCGACACCTGAGCGCCAACGATGCCATGTCCGCCGAAAAATTTATGCTCGACGCTGAACATGTGCATCGAACCGCCCTTGCCGCGCGAAATGCCGGCTTCACGGCCCGTCAGTTCAGCCATGATGACATTGGGATCAATCCCATAGGCGAGCATATGGCCGTGGTCGCGATAACCGGTGATAACGCTGTCTTTGCCAGGCTTGAGCGCGGATTGGATGCCGACGGCTACAGCTTCCTGGCCAATATAGAGGTGACAAAAGCCGCCGATCAGGCCGAGGCCGTAAAGCTGGCCCGCCTTTTCCTCGAAGCGGCGGATGAGGACCATCTGCCGATAGAATTCCAGCAACTCTTCCTTCGTGGCCTTGTAATCCGAAGGAGTTTCGGGGCGAGGCCGGTTGTGATCCGCGCTGGCAGGGCTTTGTGCCTTTGCCTTTGCACGCGAAGGACGCGGCGTCGTTGGTTTCGCCAAGGCTCTTATCCTTTTGCCTGGTGATGGATGGAAGGAAGCCCGATATAGCGGCAGACCGGCCCGGATTGCAACGCCACAGCCCGCCTAATAACGCCATGCGACGTTGTGGCTCAGTTGAGCGGGACGATTACTTCGTCGTGGTGGATCACGCCAAGTTGGCGACGGATCAATTCGTCACTCAGGTCTGGGTCGACGCGGCGCGGGTTGAGCAGGTCAACACGGTTATGAAGCTCGTTCCGTTGCGCCTCAACCGACTTAAGCTCGCCCTGCGCGCGGTGTAGCTGGCGGGTATAATCCCCCCACGCAAGAACGCCGTTTGAACCGAGCACGACATATCCGGCAAAGAACAGCAACAGCAGAACCGCAATAGCAGGCCCGAACGCCGAAAATAACAACATGCGGAGCTTCGCGATGTGCGCCATGGAACAGTTGAATCACAGGCCGGAGCCGGCCGCAAGCAAAAACTGGTTAACTTGCGGCCGGTTGTTGAAATGAATTTAGCGGAAGATGGAACGTCCGGCGTAGACCGCGACGTCACCCAGTTCCTCTTCGATGCGGATCAACTGATTATATTTGGCAAGCCGATCCGACCGCGCCAGCGACCCTGTCTTGATCTGACCGCAATTGGTAGCCACCGCGAGGTCGGCAATAGTCGCGTCCTCGGTTTCGCCGGAGCGGTGCGACATGACAGCGGTGTAGCGCGCGCGGTGGGCCATATCGACTGCCGCCAACGTTTCGGTGAGCGAACCGATCTGGTTCACCTTCACCAGCAGCGAGTTGGCAAGCCCCTTGCCGATCCCCATCTCCAGACGCTTGGGATTGGTAACGAACAAATCGTCGCCAACCAGCTGAACCTTGCCGCCGATCTTGTCGGTCAGCGCCTTCCAACCTTCGAAATCATCCTCGCTCATGCCGTCTTCGATCGACTTGATCGGATAGTCGGCACAGAGCGCAGCCAGATAATCGGCCATTTCGACCGGGTTCAGCGACAGACCCTCGCCGGAGATTTCATATTTGCCGTTCTTGAAGAACTCCGTTGCGGCGCAGTCCAGCGCCAGCACCACGTCATCGCCGGGCTTGTACCCTGCCTTTTCAACAGAAAGCATGATGAAGTCGAGCGCGTCACGCGTGGAGGCGATGTTGGGTGCAAAGCCGCCTTCGTCACCCACCGAAGTGGCGAGACCCTTGTCATGAAGCCCCTTCTTCAGCGTGTGGAAGATTTCCGCACCAATGCGAACTGCATCGGCGATGCTTTCCGCGCCGACGGGCATGATCATGAATTCCTGGAAGTCGATCGGGTTGTCGGCATGTTCGCCGCCGTTGATGATGTTCATCATCGGCACCGGGAGGACATGAGCCGAAACGCCGCCAACATAGCGGTAGAGCGGTAGGCCCCGAGCATCAGCGGCGGCCTTCGCTGTGGCCAAGCTGACACCCAGAATGGCGTTCGCGCCCAGACGGCCCTTATTTTCAGTACCGTCGAGCGCGATCATCGCCGCATCGACCTCTGCCTGATCTTCCGCATCGAGGCCGATCAGTTGTTCGGCAATCTCATCATTGACGGCCGCCACCGCTGCCAACACACCCTTGCCGAGATATTTGCTCTTGTCGCCGTCGCGTTTTTCGACCGCCTCATAGGCGCCCGTCGATGCACCGGAGGGAACCGCCGCGCGGCCAAAGCTGCCATCCTCCAGCATGACATCGACTTCGACAGTGGGATTGCCCCGGCTATCAAGAATCTGACGAGCGTGGATATCGAGAATGGCGGTCATGGTCGCTCCCTGAATGCTGCAATGCGCCTTGAAATCGCGCCCCGCTTAGACAGCGCCTTCAGGATTAGCAATGCAGGGCTTGCATGGACTCGAAAAATGCCGATGCTCAAATTAGTAACGGCAACGGAACTGTGGCCCGCCGCGAGCATTGAGGACGGATATCCATTCGCCCGCATCGCGACCCCACAAAATCTGAGGAGACATAGGACGATGGCCGACACCCCGGAAACCCCGCCCGTAAAGCGCGCCAAGAAGGCTACTCCGGCGAAGCCCGCCAAGGGAAAGCCCGTTGCGACCCGCGAAGCGACACCCACCGCGCCCGCTCCGGTCAAGACGGCGGCGACGCGGCCCGCACCGACCGCCAAGCCCGGTAACGGCGCTGCTTCGCATGGTTGGGCAGCACAGATCGCACCGTTGAAGGCGCAGGCGGAGAAAGCCGCCCGGACGGCAGCTGACAAGTTCAACACTGTTGACTGGAAGACGCATATCGACCCGTTGAAGGATCAGGCAACGAAGACCGCCATGTCCGCAGCGGTCGTCGCTAAAGACAAGACTGGCACCGCGATGCAGAGCCTGGCCAAGCTGATCACGGACACGGCGGGAACTGTCGATGCGAAGCTGGGCCCGCAATATGGCGATTATGCACGGCAGGCAGCCGAAGCCGTGGCGGGAGCTGCCGACACGTTGGACAGCAAGGACGTCGATCAACTGATGACTGAAGCGCGCGATTTCGTGCGCAAAAGCCCTGCTGTGGCAATCGGCGCGGCAGCGGTGGTCGGCTTCGTCCTGATGCGGTTGGCCAAGGGTTCAGACGACAAGGCTTGAACCCGACGTACCATCAATCACGCAAAAGCCCCGAAGCTGGGGCGGAGGGGTTTTTGACCGACGAACCTAGTCTGATAGCAGAGCCTCCCGAAGCCGGGCATGAGCAGGAGGACGGCGTCCGCGCGACGTTCGCCAAGCTGTACACGGATGGTCGGGCCTATGCCGATGCGGAGATCGAGCGGCAGAAGCTGCGCGTCGGCATAGCTGGTGCCGGTGTTCGAGATGCTGCGATTTTCGCAACTATTGGCTTCCTGCTCAGCTTCGCGGGCCTGGTCGCATTTCTGGTGGGGCTCGTAATGGCGCTTAGCCCCCATCTGGGAGCAGCTTGGTCGGCCCTGGCGGTGTTCGGCGTGGCGTTGCTCATCGCTGCCATATTGATGTTACTCGCAAAGGCCAGGATCTCGCGCATGCGGAGGGCCATCAAGGCATGAATGGAACCGAAAAATATCGGCAAGCCGCGATTGATGCCGAGCAGCGGAAGGCGCACTTCCTCTCCAGTCTGTCCGCGGCGAAGGCTCGCATAGCGCCGGGACGGCTGAAGCAGGACCTCAAGGAGAAGGCGGCAAGAGGGATCACCAATGGTCGCACCTATGTATCGACCAAGGTTCAAGAGCAGCCGATTGCCGTTGGAGCGACAGGGGCGGCTTTGCTGATCTATCTTTTCCGCAATCCGATTTCGGCACTTTTCAAACGGACATACGTTCGGATTACTAACCGTAACCCGGAAAGAGCGGAGACTGACCATGGCTGATATTCATGCCCAGATCACTCGCGTGCGCGACGCAGCGAACGACATTGCCGGAACTGCCACAGGCAAATTCCGGGATTCTACAGAGAAGGCTCGGGAAAATGCCGCTGAGCTGATTCAGACCGGCCGCAAACGCGCCGGTGGCGCCTATAGCGATGTGCGCGATCGCACTCAGCGGGTTGCGGCTCGGGCCAATGAGATCGTTCAGGAACACCCTGTCGCCGCCGTCGCTGGCGCAGTGGCTGCTGGAGCCGTCGTGGCCTGGCTGTTCCCCAAGAGCCGCAGGGCGATGAAGGCTCTTCCCGCTATTGCCATGACTGCGGGGAGCCGTGTCGTGGAAGCGGCCATGGCAGCGAGCGCGGCCGCCGCCCAAGGCGCGGAGAATATCAAGGCCGGTGCAACTGACGCCCTCCACAATGCTCAAGATAGCGCCGCCAAGACCGCTGCTTCCGCTCGCGATGCCGCTGCCTCCGCCGATATTGCCGGAACTGCCTCGCGCATGGCTGATGACCTTGTGTCACTCGTCGCCAGCAAAATCGACACTGTCAGCGAGGCGCTCAAGGCCCGATTGCCGAAACGCTGACCGCCGGAACGTTCGAAAGCTGTAGCTTTCGTGACGAACCCTTGGACAGGAGTGGAGCCGTTGCTAAGGTGACCCCTCCTTCCAAGGGAGACAGATTACATTATGAGCAAACTCCACCTCGTTATGGGCGGACGCGTCAAGGATCCTCAGACGCTGGAATTTGAAGATTTGAACTCAATTGATGTGGTGGGCGTCTTTCCTGACTATGCATCCGCTGAGAATGCGTGGCGAGGTGCTGCACAACGAACCGTTGATGACGCCGAAATGCGTTATGTGATCGTGCACCTGCATCGCCTGCTGGAACCGGATTTGCCGCCAGCCTGAACCATCACACGATTGGCCGGGGTCCTTTGCGAAATCGCCAGAGCAGCAAGGGACGGGTCAGCACCAAGCCTACAAGGAAGCCTCCGATGTGAGCGGCTATGGCGATTTGACCAAGATCGCCAAAGCCGCCACGCAACGACGCGACGCCGATCATAAGTTGAAGGATGATCCAGCCAGCGGCCAGCCAGATCACGCGCAGAAAGTTGGCGGAGAATGGGCCGATCCGCCGTACTGCACGCTGGCCATAAAGCAGAGCATAGGTTGCAAGAATGGCCGATATGGCGCCGCTTGCGCCAACCATGGGGCTAGGCGAAGCGGGTCCTGCCGCCCATTGCAATAAGGCCGCGCCATAGGCACCGGCGATATAGAGGATCAGGACCGCGCGCATTTGCAGCACCTGCTCGACCTGCCGTCCGCAAAAGACCAGCATCAGCAAGTTGAAACCAATGTGCAGCCAGCCCGCATGGATCAGCGTGCAACTGAGTGGCGTCAGCCACACAGGTACAGCAACTACGCCTGCAAAAAGCTGAGGATCGTCAATCCTGGCCGGAATAAAGCCACCGAGGATGGCGGCGGTGTCCACCTGGCCAGTCAGAGACAATATTAGGAAGGCGGCGAAAGTGATCACCGCGATCCCATTTGTCATACGGCCCGATGGCAGTTTCACCGGCTTAGATGAATTCGATCTTGTCGATCAGGTAGAATTTGTCGCCTGCCGGAACCGACACCTCAATTTCCTCCCCGACCTGACGACTGATAAGGGCGCGTCCCAATGGGCTGTTGTAGCTGATCCTGCCAAGCTTCGCGTCGGCTTCAGCCTGCCCCACAATCTGATAGCGAACCGGCTTTTCATCCTCATCCAGCAACGTAACAGTCGCGCCGAACACGACTTTGTCACCCGACAGTGATTTGGGGTCGATGATCTGGGCGCGTGAGAGCTTGTCCTCGAGATCGGCGATGGTGGCCTCAACCTGCCCCTGCCGTTCCTTAGCCGCGTGATATTCCGCATTTTCGGACAAGTCACCGTGGGCACGAGCTTCCTCGATGGCGTCCACGATCAAAGGCCGTTCGGCCTTCAATTCGCGGAGCTGCGTATTGAGCTTGTCATAGCCCATTTGCAGCATCGGCATCTTTTCGACGGTCGCCATTATTGCAAATCCTTCGTCAAAACTTCCCTTTGGCGGCTCCAACTCGGAGCCACCCGCAGCGTGCTTCCTTATGCAGGGGATCAGGCTTGCGACACGGGATAATAGGACTGGAGCGATCGCACTTCAAGGGCATGGCCTCGAAGAGCCTCGATCGCATCGGCCGCAGCGACTGATGCTGCCGCCGTGGTGAAGCTGGCCACCTTGGCACGCAGCGCGCTGGTGCGGATCGCCTTGCTGTCCTTCAGCGACTGCCAGCCTTCGGTCGTGTTGAATATCAGGTCGATGTCGCCATCGGTGATCTTGTCCACGATGTGCGGACGGCCTTCCGCCACCTTGTTCACTGGCTGGACCGCGATGCCCTGCTCTTCCAGATAGCGCGCAGTTCCGCCAGTGGCGACGATGGTGAAGCCCAGCCCTGCCAGCTTCTGCACCGCAGGCAGCACTACCGGCTTGTCGCTGTCCTTGACGGATACGAAGGCGGTGCCGCTCTTTGGCAGGACGGTGCCAGCGCCAAGCTGAGCCTTGGCGAAGGCGGTGGCGAAATTGCTGTCGATGCCCATGACTTCGCCGGTGCTTTTCATTTCTGGCGAGAGGACGGGATCGACGCCGGGGAAGCGGGCGAAGGGGAAGACGGCTTCCTTAACTGCAATATGAGTTATAGAATTGCGGTCGATTTTTGGGAGGTCGCGAAGCATCTCTCCGGCCATTACCCGGCTGGCGATTTTGGCGATGGGGGTGCCGATTGCCTTGGCTACGAAGGGGACGGTGCGGCTGGCGCGGGGGTTTACCTCGATTAGGTAAACAATGTTGTCCTTTACCGCGAACTGGATGTTCATGAGGCCACGGACCGACAAGGCGCGTGCGAGAACGTCGGTTTGGCGCTCAATTTCGGCGATAATGTCAGCGGAAAGGCTGTAAGGCGGCAGGGAACAGGCGGAATCGCCGGAATGGACGCCTGCTTCCTCGATATGCTGGAGCACGCCTGCCACAACGACATCTTCGCCGTCGCAGAGCGCGTCGACGTCCACCTCGGTTGCGTCGCGCAGATACTGGTCAATGAGGACCGGGGAGTCGCCGGACACCTGAACGGCGGTGGCGATATATTCCTCAAGCTGGGCCTGACCATCGACGATTTCCATGGCGCGGCCGCCGAGGACGTAGGACGGGCGCATCAGGACCGGGTAGCCGATGCGGTTGGCGACCGCGATCGCCTCCTCACGGCTGCGGGCGATGCCGTTGGCGGGCTGCTTGAGCTTCAGCTTGTCGATGAGGGCGGCGAAACGCTCGCGGTCTTCGGCTAGGTCGATCGCGTCGGGCGATGTGCCGAGGATGGGTACGCCCGCATCTTCCAGCGCCTGCGCCAGCTTGAGCGGGGTCTGGCCGCCGAACTGGACGATGACGCCCGCCAGCGTACCATTCGACATCTCGACGCTCAGGATTTCGAGGACGTCCTCGGCGGTCAGCGGCTCGAAATAGAGGCGGTCGGACGTGTCATAATCGGTCGAAACCGTTTCCGGGTTGCAGTTGATCATGATCGTCTCATAGCCCGCGTCCGACAGCGCGAAGCAGGCGTGGACGCAGCAATAGTCGAACTCAATCCCCTGCCCGATCCGGTTGGGTCCGCCGCCAAGGATCACGACCTTCTTGCGGTCGCTTGGGCCAGCCTCATTCTCCGCCTCGCCGAACAGCGGGGCTTCGTAGGTCGAATACATGTAGGGCGTCTTCGCCTCGAACTCGGCGGCGCAGGTGTCGATGCGCTTGAAGACCGGACGGACGCCGAGCTTGTGACGCAGGCTGCGCACTTCGGCTTCGGTGACGCCTCCGGTCATGGCCTTGACCGCTTCGTGGATCAAGCCCGAACCGCGTGCGATGCCGCGTTCCATGCCGCGCAGATTGGCGGACTTGAGCGCCAGATGGGCGAGGCGCTGGTCGGAAAAGCCCATCGCCTTCAGGCGGCGCATGCCGTCGGCATCCTGCGGCAGGCCGTTCGCCAGCACTTGCGCTTCTGCGTCGATGATTTCCTTGATCCGCTCCAGAAACCACGGATCGAACTTGGCGATGTTGTGGATTTCGGCGACGGTTAGCCCTTCGCGCAGGGCTTGCGCGGCGACGAGCAGACGGTCAGGCGTCGGTGAGGCAAGCGCCGCAACGATATCGTCCTTGGGCGCGCCAACCAGATGCTGGACCTCATCGAAGCCACAAAGGCCGGTTTCCAGACCACGCAGCGCCTTCTGCATCGATTCATGGATGTTGCGGCCGATCGCCATCACTTCGCCCACCGACTTCATCGCGGTGCCGAGCAGCGGTTCGCTGCCCTTGAACTTTTCAAAGGCGAAGCGCGGGATCTTGGTCACGACATAGTCGATGGTCGGTTCGAACGATGCCGGGGTCGCGCCGGTAATGTCATTCTCGATCTCGTCGAGCGTGTAGCCCACGGCGAGCTTCGCCGCGACCTTGGCGATCGGGAAGCCGGTCGCCTTCGACGCAAGCGCCGACGAGCGGGAGACGCGCGGGTTCATTTCGATCACGATCAGGCGGCCGTCCTTCGGATTGACCGCGAACTGTACGTTCGAACCGCCTGTTTCCACGCCGATTTCACGCAGCACCGCGATGCTCGCGTTGCGCATGATCTGATATTCCTTGTCGGTCAGCGTCAGCGCGGGCGCGACGGTGATGGAGTCGCCGGTATGGACGCCCATCGGATCGACATTTTCGATCGAGCAGATGATGATGGCATTGTCGTTGCGATCCCGCACGACCTCCATCTCATATTCCTTCCAGCCGAGGAGCGATTCCTCGATCAGGACTTCGGTGGTCGGGGACGCATCCAGCCCGCCACGGACGATGTTCATGAACTCGTCGCGATTATAGGCGATGCCGCCGCCGGTGCCGCCCATGGTGAAGCTGGGGCGGATGATCGCGGGCAGGCCGGTGAACTCCAGGGCCTCCATCGCCTCTTCCATGGTGTGGGCGATGCGCGAGCGAGCCGATTCCAGACCAATCTTGTCCATGGCGTCGCGGAACTTGATCCGGTCTTCCGCCTTGTCGATGGCTTCGGCATCCGCGCCGATCATCTGGACGCCGAACTTCTCCAGCGTGCCGTCGTTGAATAGGGCCAGCGCGGTGTTGAGCGCGGTCTGGCCGCCCATGGTCGGCAGCACCGCGTCGGGACGTTCCTTCTCGATGATCTTCGCCACGATTTCGGGCGTGATCGGTTCGACATAGGTCGCGTCGGCAAATTCCGGGTCGGTCATGATGGTGGCCGGGTTGGAGTTCACCAGGATGATGCGATAGCCCTCTTCCTTGAGCGCCTTCACCGCCTGCGTGCCCGAATAGTCGAACTCGCAAGCCTGGCCGATGATGATCGGGCCAGCGCCGATGATGAGGATGGAGGAGATGTCGGTGCGTTTGGGCATCAGTTTATAATCACCGTAATAGGATAATCGATTTCAATACCTTCGGCTTTCGCACGGGGTATCAGGCAATCTTTGATGCGCGACTGCCGCGCGATGACTTTGTTGTACCCCGGCGGCTCAGCGCCATAATATATGCCTGATTCATGACGCTCGCTCAGCCGAATGGCTGGTCGCCAGAAGCTGCTCGTGAAGCGAAGATTTGTTATTCCGCAATGCTGGGCAAGATTAACGATACGCTGCGAAGGCGACTGGCAAGCCGAGAGAGAGCCTGCTGCTACCAGCGAAAAGGCTACACCCCGGTTTATCAATGCACGCCCCCCGTCCGAGCCTCACACCCCCACCCGTCATATTCGACGCCGCAGAGGATTTCGATCTGGAGGCATTTCTTCGTCAGCGCACGGATCGACTGTTCATCGACCGGCTGCTCGCATTCGAGGAAGAGGAACAGGTCGCCATCCTCATCCTCTTCGCGGTCCAGTTCGACAAAGCCAAATTGGCTGGCGATGGTGAGGACGCGTTCGAAATCCTTTTCGCTGCCCTTGAAGCTGACGTCGACCGGACGCGCCAAACGCGCCACGTCGCCATTGGCGGCGAGATTGGCGAGGACTTCCTTGTCCGCCTCCCACTCCTGCGCAAGGCGGGCTTCGTCGACCGGGGGGAGGTTGAGGCTCACTTAAGCCCCTCAACGAAGCGCTGGAACAGGTAGAAGCTGTCCTGCGGGCCGGGCGAGGCTTCGGGGTGATACTGGACAGAGAAGGCCTTCTTGTCGGTCAGTTCGATGCCGCAATTGCTGCCGTCGAAGAGCGACACATGGGTCGGCTTCACATTGGCGGGCAGCGTGTCGCTGTCGACCGCGAAGCCGTGGTTCATCGAGGTGATCTCTACCAGACCGTCCGACAGGCGCTTGACCGGGTGGTTGGCGCCGCGGTGGCCCTGGTGCATCTTGACGGTCTTGGCACCGGCAGCGAGCGCCAGCATCTGGTGGCCCAGACAAATGCCGAAGACGGGCTTGTCGGCTTCCAGCACCTTGCGGATCACGGGGACGGCATATTCGCCGGTCGCGGCCGGATCGCCGGGGCCGTTGGAGAGGAACACGCCGTCGGGGTTCTGCTCCATCACCTGATCGAAGGTGGCGGTGGCTGGCAGAACGGTAACGCGGGCGCCTGCCTTTACGAGGTTGCGGAAGATGTTGTTCTTTGCGCCATAGTCGATGGCGACGACATGGGGGCGTTCCTGCCCCGCTTCATCCTTGCCGTAGCCGTGGCCGAGCTTCCACACGCCGTCTTTCCAGAGGCGGCTTTCTTTGCCTGTGACTTCGATGGCGAGATCCATGCCTTCGAGGCCGGGCCAGTTGGCGGCCTTCCGCGCAAGGGCAGCGAGGTCGAAATTGCTTTCCGGGTCATGGGCGATGACGACGTTGGGCGCGCCCTTCAGGCGGATCATGCGGGTGAGCGCGCGGGTATCGACGCCGGACAGGCCAATGCGGCCATTTTCCTTCATCCATTGGTCGAAGGGTTCGACGTTGCGGAAGTTGCTGGGCTCCGTCACGTCCTGCCGCACGACGCAGCCCAATGCGAAGGGGTTGTCCGCTTCGACGTCGTCCAGGTTCGTGCCGACATTGCCGATATGCGGGAAGGTGAAGGTGACGATCTGCCCGGCATAGCTGGGGTCGGTCATCACTTCCTGATAGCCGGTCATGGCGGTGTTGA
>CAMPIM010000108.1 GCA_946886365.1 uncultured Novosphingobium sp. | reverse complement strand
AGATGTGATCCTTGTTCGGACCAACGCCGCGCCCTTCGCGCATTTCCATCGCCATCGAGCGCGATACGACGTCGCGCGATGCCAAGTCCTTCGCGGAAGGCGCATAGCGCTCCATGAAGCGCTCGCCCTCGGAGTTGGTCAGATAACCGCCCTCGCCACGCGCGCCTTCGGTGATCAGCACGCCCGCGCCATAGATGCCGGTCGGGTGGAACTGCACGAATTCCAGGTCTTGCAAAGGCAGACCAGCGCGCAGCACCATGCCGCCGCCGTCGCCGGTGCAGCTGTGTGCCGAAGTGGCGGAGAAATAGGCACGGCCATAACCGCCGGTCGCCAGCACCACCGCCTTGCTGCGGAAGCGATGGATCGATCCCTCCTCCATGCAGATGGCGATCACGCCACGGCATTCCTTGCCGTTCGGGCCGTCTTCCATGATCAGGTCAATAGCGAAATATTCGATGTAGAAGTCCGCGTCATACTTCAGGCTCTGCTGATAGAGCGCATGAAGCATGGCATGGCCGGTACGGTCCGCGGCGGCGCAGGTGCGCTGCACCGGCGGGCCGGCGCCCATATTCTGCATGTGACCGCCGAAGGGACGCTGATAGATCGTGCCATTCTCGTTGCGGCTGAACGGCACGCCGGCATGTTCCAGCTCGATCACTGCCGCAGGCGCTTCGCGCACCATATATTCGATCGCGTCCTGGTCGCCCAGCCAGTCCGACCCCTTGACGGTGTCGTACATGTGCCAGGTCCAGTGGTCGGGCGAGTTGTTGCCGAGCGAAGCGGCGATTCCACCCTGCGCCGCGACGGTATGCGAGCGAGTCGGGAACAGCTTGGTGATGCAGGCGGTCTTCAGGCCCGCTTCGGCGCTGCCCATGGTCGCGCGAAGGCCCGAACCGCCAGCGCCCACCACGACCGTGTCGTAAGTGTGATCGATGATCTTGTAGGCTTCGCTCATTACTTGACGATCCCCGTGAAGGCGATCTTGGCGATCGCGAAGATGCCAGCGGCGGCGCCAGCGATGGTGTAGAAGTTCAGCAGCAGGATGCAGAAAAAGTTCAGCCCCTTGTCGTGAACATAATCCTCCAGCATCACCTGCATGCCGAGGCGCAGGTGATAGAAAATGCTGACCAGCATCAGCATCAGCGGCACTGCTACCAGCGGATTGGCGATCCAGTTGCGGACGCTCTCATAATCGAGCCCCGGCAGGCTCACGAGGCTGAAGATCAGCCACAGAACGAGCAGCAGGTTGCCGACAGCGGTGTAACGCTGCGCCAGCCAGTGATGCGCGCCATGCCGCGCCGAGCCCAGGCCACGGACGCGGCCGATTCCGGTTCCCGTACCCATCAGATTTTCCCCGAAAAGATAGTGGCCCACAACGCAACGGTGGCCAGCGTAGACAGCACCGGGATCACCAGCGACCAGGTCTTGTTGGTGTTGAGCTCATAGCCCGCACCCATATCCAGTACGAAGTGGCGCAGGCCCGACATCAGATGCTGGAAGAAGAACCAGCTGATGCCGATCATCACCAGATAACCAAGCGGCGAAGTGGCGCATTTGATGAAGGTGGCATAGGCTTCGGGACCGATCGCAGCGGCCATCAACCACCAAACCACGCCCAGAATCCCGACCGTGGCCAGACCGTTGCCGGTCACGCGGTGCAGGATGGAGATGGCCATAGCAGGCCCCCATTTCCAGATCGTCAAATGCGGCGAGAGCGGCCGGCTCGTGGTTCGCGCCATATCTACCTACGTCCCTGATGCTTGTCCCTGATTCCCGTCCCCTTAAGAGCGAACGGTCAAGAGGGCAAGCCGCGCTGGCAGAGGGACCGGGCGATCACGGCTAAGAACTGATTAACCAGATCGCGCTATGACCCGACGGACAAACAAGAGAATTGAGGTTTGCCGCATATGACGTCCGTCGCACCAGCGAAGAGCGCAATGATCGCCAGCATGGCGGAAATAGATCCCACCGGCGAATTGGCGGCGGGGCTTCGCGAGATTCGGGACATGATAGGCGACGGCGCGTCGATCGCGGCCCGTACCTTCTTCGACAGCTACATGGATCAATCTCATCTGCGCAGCGTCCTGGCCGCCTCCACGATCGCCAAGATCGAAACCGAAGCACATGAATATGTCCGGCAGAAGCTCAGCTTCTATGAGGCAGGCAGTTGGGCGGGCAGCTCCATCGCCTGTGTCCGATTGGCCCGCAAACGCGGCTTGCCCCTGGGTCTCGTCCTGACGGCGGTATCGGAAGCCAACAAGCAGTTGACCAACCTCGTCTGGCAAAAGGCGGCGGATGATGCCACCCGCCAGCGCCTTGTAAACATCATCACCATGGTCAGCATGGTCGATGCCAGCATGATGACCAACGCCTTCGCGGGCGACGAGGCAGAAGCGCAGCGCAACGAACGGCAACGCATCGGCACCCTGTTCGAGCAGCGGATCATGGGTGAGATCGACGGCGCTTCCCAGCTCGGCGAATCGCTGCGTGAACAGGCGAAGGATGCCTCTGCCGCCACACGCGGCATGTTGGGCAAGGCTTCGGAAGTCGCCGCTGCCGCTGAACAATCGGCAATCGCGATGCGCGAAGCAGCCCGCACCTCTGCGGGGCTGATCCGGGCCATCGAGGATGCCCGCACGGAAGTCGAAAGCGCCGCAGACGTTGCGCAGCGTGCCGCGCGGCAGTCGGGCGATGCGGTGACGATGTCGGCAACTCTGACTGAGCATGCGAAATCGATCGAGTCGATCCTGGGCCTGATCCGCGACATTGCGGGCCAGACGAACCTGCTCGCCCTCAACGCCACCATCGAAGCGGCGCGCGCGGGCGACGCGGGACGCGGCTTTGCTGTGGTGGCGCAGGAAGTGAAGAGCCTTGCGAACCAGACCGCTCGGGCGACCGATGAAATCGCGGGCAAGATCGCGGACATTCAGGCTTCGACGCGGCAGTCGGTGGAAACCAATGAACGAATCCGCGATACGGTTGGGGAAGTGCAATCGAGCGCCGATCGCATCCGTCATGCCATGGACGCCCAGGCGCAAACGGTTACCATGATCACCGCCGCTGTCGATGAGACGGCGCTGGCGGCCGACTCCATGTCGAGCACCATTTCCGCCATCCGTCAGGATACGGAGGTCGTTGCTTCCGAAATCGACCAGCTGGAGCGCGGCTTCATGAGCGTGGAGGGCAAGCTTGCCAGCCTGCGTGCCGCATCATCCGATTTCGGACGGCAGGTGGCCTGAATTTCAGGAAAAAGGCACCCGGAGGGCGACTGAAGCCCTCTCGACTTCCCCTTCCCGCTTGAAGCTTCTAAAGGGCGCGGCATGACTGATGCCGCGCCCTCTTCCGTCCAAAGCTGGAAAGTCACCCTGCCCTGCACCCGCGCCGAGGCGGAGGCGTTGGACGGTGACATCGCGGGCTTCGCGCTCATGGACAAGCCGCCGGTCCTGATGACCAGCGAAGCGGCGCCGGATGATGAAAATGCGTGGCAGCTTGATGCCTATTTTGAAGGCAAGCCCAGCCCCGCCGCGATCAAGCTGCTCCGTACCCTGATCCCCAGCGCGGGCGGCACCAAGCCCCTGATCGAACAGTTGCCCGATGAGGATTGGGTAACTCTGAGCCAGCAAGGACTGGAGCCAGTCACGGCCGGACGCTTCCATATCCGCAATTTGGCCAGCGATGCGGAGCAGCCGGGCCATGTCAATTTCCTGATCGAAGCGAGCCGCGCCTTTGGCACCGGGCAGCATGAAACCACCGCAGGCTGCCTTTTGATGCTGGACCGCATGCGGCAGGTTGGCATGCGCTTTGGCAATGTGGCGGACATTGGCACGGGCACCGGATTGCTCGCCTTCGCAGCGCTCCATTTGTGGCCCCATGCCTATGCCACCGCTTCCGACATCGACCCGATCGCCGTCGACATCAGCGCGGAAAATGCCGCAGCCAACAACATCGCGGTCGGCAAGGGTCAAGGCCAACTGGCGCTGTATGTCGCGGCGGGCGTTGATCACCCTGCAATCGCGACGCGCGCGCCCTATGATCTGCTGATCGCGAACATACTCGCTGGCCCGTTGATCGAACTCGCCCCCTCGCTTTGCGCGCTCGTGGAGGAAGGTGGCACCGTCCTGCTCGCCGGATTGCTGAAGGAACAGGCGGAGGCCGTTCTGTCAGCCTATCGGACTCAGGGCATGCGGCTGGCCGAACGGGTGGACAATGGCGACTGGCCGACGCTGCGGCTACGCAAGCGTCCCCGTATCGGCTGGAAACGTCCAACCCGGCTGGATAGGCAGGCGCGCGGTGAGGCGCCGGGGTTCGGCAGCCTCTGAACCAGCCCTTGCTCAGTCATGCCGCTGACTAGGGCGCCGAGAATCCATTTCAAGACGTGATGCAACATTGCCACAGTTCGTTGTGCAATGCGGTATGTCGTTGTTTGTGATGCTTTACTCTTCCCGCTCAGGCTCCTTAAAGCGCGCTCAGACAACATCCGGTTACCCCAGAAAAGGAGCCCCCCATGAAAAAACTGATCGCTTCGGCGTTGCTGCTTGCCAGCGTTTCCGCACCGGCCTTCGCTCAGGACGCCGTGCCCTTTTCCGGTCCCTATGTCGGCGCAGTCGTCGGTGTGGACCATGTCGATTTCAACTCGGTCGACCATGACAGCGGCCTGCTGTATGGCGGCGTGATCGGCTATGACGTCAACGTCAACGGCGCCGTGTTCGGCATCGAAGGCGAATATGCCGATTCCGACGTCAAGAAGTTCGGCGTTCGCACCGATCGCGACCTCTATGCCGGCGTCCGCATCGGCGGCGAAGTGGTGCCGAACGTCCTCGCCTATGCCAAGGGCGGCTACACCAATGCCCGCCTGGAAGACGCGCTGAACAACAACGTCAAGCTGGACGGCTACCGTCTGGGCGCCGGTCTGGAAACGACGGTTCAGGGCTTCATCGTTCGCGCTGAATATCGCTATTCGCGTTACGAGCAGATCGGTGGTGGGGTAAACCCTGAGCGTCATCAAGGCGCGCTGATCCTCGGCTACCGTTTCTAAGACGCGGCTATAGCAGAAAAAGAAGGGCGTCCCTCTCATGAGGGGCGCCTTTTTCTTATACGCTCGAAGTGACCGGCACCACGACG
The DNA here is from genome assembly GCA_946886365.1 of uncultured Novosphingobium sp. The sequence goes on along the minus strand of CAMPIM010000108.1, from coordinate 6,134 downwards.
CTTGCCACGCACACCCAACGGCCTAATGTCGCCATGCCATTCTCATCTGCGAGGCTTGCCATGACTATCACTCGCCGCGTCACGGTTCATGAAGGCCCCGGTGGAACCTTCGAGAGCATGGCCGTCTTCGACCAAGCCGCAGGCGCACCCCGGCCGGGCATCCTGCTTTTCCCTAATGCGCTGGGCACCAAGGAAGCGGACTTCGTCTTCGCCGAGAAGGTCGTGGAACTGGGATACACGCTTTTGGTTGCGGACATCTATGGTCAGGGCAAGCGAGCCAGCCGCGATGACCCCGATATGGCGCGCTACATGAACGAGGTGAATGCCGACCGCGCCCTGCTGCGTGACCGGCTCAATGCGGCTCATTCCGTCCTCAAATCACTTCCCGAAGCGGACGCGAGCCGGACGGCCGCGATCGGCTTCTGCTTCGGCGGCAAATGCGTGCTCGATCTGGCGCGCAGCGGGGCCGACATCGCGGGCGGCGTCAGCTTCCATGGGATTTATGACGCGCCAGCTTTTCCCAACGCCGCCATCAGCGCGAAGCTGTTGGTGTGCCACGGTTGGGACGATCCCTTGGCTCCCCCAGCGGCTACGGTGGCATTGGCCGACGAACTGACGAAGGCGGGATGCGATTGGCAGATCCATGCTTATGGGAACACCGGACACGCATTTACCGATCAGGCGGTCAACATGCCGGAAAAGGGGCTCGCCTACAGCCCCGACGCGGACCACCGCAGCTTCCGGTCGATGAGGGAATTTCTCGCCGACCTGTTTAACTAGGGCCGATCATCCAGATCAAAGCTCTCCGATCATCTCCGCCAGAACCACAAGACAGTCCTTGGCAAGCTGCTTCGATCGTGCCGGGGACCAGCCAAATTCAGGATCGGGCAAATCGTCATTGTCCTTGAAGGGCATTTCCAGCGTCATCGCGACCGCGCCGAAACGTTCGGCGACCTGATTGGTGGACATGGTCAGGTTGCCCTTGCCCGGCGCCGATGAAGGATAGCCGCGCACCGTCTGAAAATCAGGCGTCCGGGCCGCCAGCGTATCCCGAAAGCGATTATAGAGGGCGAGTTGCCGCTCGCCGAGTGAAGGGATGCCTTCAAAGCCCGCCAGGAACACGGCGGCGATAGCTTCGTCGCCATGCACGTCCATGGCGAAATCGACCCCCGTCCGGTCCATCTCCTGCCGGACAAGGTAAACCTCTGGACTGCGGTCCATCGACGGTTCGTGCCATTCGCGGTTGAGGTTCACGCCCGCCGCATTGGTACGCAGATGGCCCCGGCGGCTGCCGTCAGGGTTCATGTTGGGGACGATGTGGAATGTCGCCTTGGCGCGGAGCAGCCGGGCGACGGCATCCTCCTCGTCGCAAAGCCGTTCCAGCGCGCCTTCCATCCACCACTGCGCCATCGTCTCGCCGGGATGCTGGCGGGCGTAGAGCCAGACCTGCTTAGGTCCGTCGCCCAGCGTCAGAAGGTCGAGCGGCTGCTTGTCGAGCGTAAGGCCCAATTCCCGTTGCTCAACCCCGGGCTGGCAGCCCGCCCAAGCGATCAGGTCGTGGTGCCGCTCCATCGAATAAGGCGCGAAATAGGCGACCCACAGCGCGTTGCGGTCTGGCGAGAGGCTGATGGTGAGAACGCCGTCGGCATAGCTGGTGTCCGCCTGCGTCCAGACTTCCCGATCCTCACTGATGCGCGCCTTATAGTCCGGCCAACCGTCGGGATAGGCGGATGTCCCGCCATTGACGATCGCCAATTCCACTTCACGCCCGGCAACGCCCGCGATGCGGAAGTGGAACCACTGGTAGAAGTCGCTTTGCCTGTCCTTGACGATTTCCAGCTCGGCCCGGACCCGATCGCCAGTATCGATTATGGAAAGAACGCGAATATTGCCGCTGTCGAAGGCATTGCTGATCGAGATGGTCATTTCACGGTTATAGTGCGCCCCGATTCCCCCGGATAGCCCCCGATCAACGCACTGGCGAGCTTTTGCGCGGCGATACCGGGCTGAGCGGCTGGCGTACCCTCCCGCGCCTGGGTGAGCGCCCGGCCTTCCCAGATCGTCGTCGAATCGGATCGCCTGCGGATCTGCACCTGCAACTCCGTCGTCACCATATCCTTCGGCCGTCCCGACAGGTTGATGCCGATACCCAAGCCCAGCCCTGAATAGCCGCCGCTGCCGACTGCTCCGCCAACGCCTACACTCACGGGCCTGCCATCATTGCCGTAGCCAGTCGGACGGAACGATCGGCGGAAGCCGACCGATGCGACATAGTCGCTGCGCGCTCCAGCAGGTGCGGCGATGAAACCCACACGCTGCAACTCCTGCTCGACAGCAGCGGCATAGGTCCGGAATTCCAGCCCTGCATCGGGATTCGCAGCCATTTCTTCCACCGCCAACGTTCCGCTTTGCGCCGGATTTCCGACATGAAAGCGGGTTACCTCGACGGGTGGCACCGCCGTCGCGCATCCGGCGAGTGACAGGGCAAGGAATGAGGGAAGGAGTATCTGCTTGATCATGCTAATCTCCGACAAAGATGTGGCAGTCCATAGACGATGCCGAACCGGATATCCCTTCAACAGTTGAAGCCATGTCTTTGCTGCATATGGCATGAACGGGGCAAAAGTGCGGCCAGCCGCCCTTGACTTTCAGCCGCCCCACCCATAGGGGCTGCGCTTCGATTTTCCGATCACGCAAGATTCTTAGAAGGCTGACTTCCATGAAGATCCGCAACTCGCTCAAGTCGCTCAAGGGCCGTCACCGGGATAACCGCGTGATCCGCCGTCGCGGCCGCACTTATGTCATCAACAAGACCAATCGCCGTTTCAAGGCCCGCCAGGGCTAATTGAGCGAGCCGATCTCCGCCGTCATATTCGACGTCGGACAGGTTCTGTACCATTGGGAGCCTCGGCTCCTCTACGAGCGCCTGATCGATGATGATCGGGCGCTCGACGCGTTTCTGCGCGATGTCGTGTCGATGGATTGGCATTGCCAGCATGACATGGGCCGCCCCTTCGCGGAAACCAGCGCTGAACTGATCGATAGCCATCCGGAACATGAAGCGCTGATTCGGATATGGGGCGAGCGTTTCATCGACAGCGTCCAGCCTGCCGTTGCAGGCATGGCGCAATTGGTCGGCGAATTACGGGGGCGGGGCGTCGCTCTTTACGGCCTCACCAATTTCAGCGCGGAATTCTGGAAGCCCTTTCACGCGCGGGAGGCGGACTTCTTCGCTAATTTTCGCGACATTCTGGTTTCTGGCGCTGAAGGGTTGGTCAAGCCTGACCCTGCCATCTACCGCCTGGCGCTCAGCCGGTTCAGCCTGCGCGCCGAGGAGGCTTTCTTCATCGATGATCGGGAAGAAAATGTCGCGGCGGCGGAAGCGCTGGGCATTCGCAGCCACCTCTTCCGGGACGCAGAGACCTTGCGCCGCGATCTTGCAGCGCAAGGCCTGCTAGACCTTAATCCCGCCCTGTAAGCTCATCGCCGCGAATGGCGGTGACATGCAGCACGTTGGTCGACCCCGGAGTGCCGAAGGGCACGCCTGCCAGCACAACGATCTTGCTGCCCTTCTGGGTCATGTTGTGCCGCAGCGCCATGCGCCGGGCCTTGCCGACCATTTCCTCGAACGTGTCGATATCCTTGGTGCGCACCGCATGCACGCCCCAGGTCAGGCCCAGCTTGCGCGCCGTGTCGAGCCGGGGGGTGAGCGCCAGGATCGGCGTCAGCGGACGCTCACGCGCCACCCGGCGAACCGTGCTGCCTGACGAGGTGAAGCAGGTGATCGCGCTGGCCCCAACGACCGAGACGATGCCCGCCGCCCCTTCCGCCAGCGCGTCGGCGGTGGTCGCGTCGGGCTTGGTTTCGGTAAAATGCAGCCGGGCGAAATAGCCGGGGTCACGCTCTACGCTGTGGGCGATGCTGTCCATCATCGCGACTGCCTCTTCAGGCCAGTCGCCCGCCGCGGTTTCCGCCGACAACATGATCGCGTCGGCGCCATCATAGACGGCGGTGGCGACGTCCGACACTTCGGCGCGGGTGGGCGTCGGCGCCTTGATCATCGATTCGAGCATCTGCGTGGCGACCACCACCGGCCGCCCCATGCGCCGGGCCGTCGCGACAATCTGCTTCTGAAGCGGCGGCACGGCCTGGGGCGGCAGTTCGACGCCCAGGTCGCCGCGCGCGACCATCACGCCGTCGGCCAGCTCCAATATCTCCTCCAGCCGCTGGACCGCGGCGGGCTTCTCGATCTTCGCCATCAGCGCGCCATGGCCGCCCATCAGCTTGCGCGCTTCAGCGAGATCCTCGGGGCGCTGCACGAAACTCAAGGCAATCCAATCGCAGCCCTGCTCAACAGCGAAGCTCAGGTCGCGCCGGTCCTTTTCCGTCAAGGCGGGTACGGGAACGACCACATCGGGTACGTTAACGCCCTTGCGGTTCGACAGGGTGCCACCGACCTCGACCACCGTTTCGATCCGGTCATCGGACACATTCTTCACCCGCAGCACCAGCTTGCCGTCGTCCAGTAGCAGCCGGGTTTCAGGGACCAGCGCCGCGTAGATTTCCGGGTGTGGCAGGTTCACGCGCCGTGCGTCGCCCGGCGTTTCGTCGCGGTCGAGTATGAAGGATGCACCCACCTCCAGAACGGCAAGGCCGCTCTTGAACGTACCGACACGCAGCTTGGGTCCTTGCAAGTCGCCCAATATGGTCGTCGGCCGCCCGAATTCCTTTTCCAGCGCCCGGATGGACGCGATACGCGACGCATGATCCTCATGCGCTCCATGGCTCATGTTGATGCGGAAAGCGTCTGCCCCGGCGATGAACAGCGCGCGGATCACTTCCGGCGTGTCGCTCGCGGGGCCAAGGGTCGCCAAAATCCGGACCTTGCGCGAACGGGGCGGCAGTTTCGTCATTCTCAAAAAGCTCCTGGCCGTCATGGTCGCGCCCTGGCTTGCCAGAGCGCCGTTTTCGATTATCCCTACTGCACGACAGGATGATGTAGATCAGCGAAAGGATCGCCTTGGCCGACAATATGCTCAACGATGCGGTTGCCGCAACCGCCTTCCGCCGCCTGATTGCGCATTTGCAGCACAGGACCGACGTCCAGAACATCGATCTGATGGGAACGGCGGGCTTTTGCCGCAATTGCCTTGCCGATTGGATCGCGGAAGCCGACGGCAATCTGAGCAAGGACGAGGCGCGCGAAATCATCCACGGCATGCCCTTTTCGGAGTGGAAACAACGCCATCAGAGCGAGGCGACGCCGGAACAGATCGCAAAGATGCAGGAGAGTGTGGCGAAGAACGCCGACAATCATTAGGAGCGTGCGCCAACCCGATTCACATTCAATCCGGAGATACATTATATGAGCGAGGGCAACGTCGCCGCCGATCAGCTACGCCTTCTTATCGAACGCATCGAGCGGCTCGAGGAAGAGAAGAAAGGCATCGGCGACGATATCAAGGACGTGTATCTGGAGGCCAAGGCGACCGGCTATGATCCGAAGATCATGCGCCAGATCGTCCGCCTGCGCAAAATGCCGCAGCATGACCGGCAGGAAATGGAAGCTATTCTCCAAACCTATCTGTCCGCGCTCGGGATGGAATAATCCATCCCTCGCCGTTCGCCCTGAGCTTGTCGAAGGGCCTTTCTTCCTACAAGACAGGCCCCTCGACCGCATCAAGACGCAGGGAGACACGTCATGTCCGAGATAATCGTCAGCACCACCAGCCGCCTCGAAGGGCGTCCGGCAAAGGAATATCTCGGCATCGTCACCGGCGAGGTGATCGTGGGCGCCAACCTCTTCCGTGACCTGTTCGCTAGTGTGCGGGACATCGTCGGGGGCCGTTCGGGCGCTTATGAGGATGTCCTCCAGCGCGCCCGCGAACAGGCCATTGGCGAGATGAGGATGCGCGCGGCGACGCTGGGCGCCAATGCCGTGGTCGGGGTCGACCTCGATTATGAAGTGCTGGGTTCGAACGGGTCGATGCTGATGGTGTCGGCATCCGGCACCGCGATCCTCGTCTAGTTGCGCTTGGGCAGGACGCCCGCTAGAGAGCGCGCTTCGGATCAGACAAGATTAGGAGCAGGCCGTGGCCGGCCATAGCAAATTCAAGAACATCATGCATCGCAAG
>CAMPIM010000107.1 GCA_946886365.1 uncultured Novosphingobium sp. | reverse complement strand
TGCAACTGCCGCTTCCCTTTGGCGGGCAAGCCATCTATGCACGGCCTCGATCGCGCCGGTGCCCGAAAGGGCTTTAAAGGGAATGCGGTGCGGGCTGCTGACAAGGCGCCCAAATCCGCGGCTGTCCCTGCAACTGTAAGCGGTGAGCGAGACGCATATCGACCTTCCGTCACTTGTCGGAGGGTCAGCCACTGGGCCGGACGCTAAATCATGCGAGGCCTGGGAAGGCCATGTGTCGAGCGATGACCCGCAAGCCAGGAGACCTGTCGGCGTCTGGTCGCTCTTGCTTTGGCCCAGGGGATGGCCGGGGCACGGTATTCCGTCTGAGCGACGCGTGCGGCGGGGCCGCACCGGCATGCGTGCCGGGCGCAAAGATGCGTCCGTCCGGCGCGGAATGTCGGCCGCTTAGCGGAGGTCCCGTCCAGTCTCGCTGACGCTGACGGGAGCCATGCTTTTATGGCCATGCAATTTCCGGCGCTTCGTCGCCGTGCCACTTTCATCTTCGCGGGGCTGATCGCCGCCAACATCGCGTTATGGCTATGCGCCTCGCTGATCTTTGCGGGCGACACGATGATGCTGGGCACCGCCCTGCTCGCCTGGAGCCTGGGGCTGCGCCATGCAGTCGATGCCGACCATATCGCCGCGATCGACAATGTGACGCGCAAGCTGATGCAGGAAGGTCAGCGGCCGCTGACCGTCGGCCTGTGGTTCGCGATCGGCCATAGCGCAATCGTGCTGATCGCGGCGGTCCTCATCGCCTTCGCCGCCAGCGCGCTTAGCCGCGTTGAGGCGGCGGGCGAGATTGGCGGGATGATCGCGACGATCATCTCCGCCACCTTCCTCTTTGCCATTGCCGCGATGAACCTCATCATCCTGCGGTCGGTTCTAAAGACCTTCAACCACGTCCGCAGTGGTGGCGCCTATGTCGATGAAGATATGGACATATTGCTGGGCAATCGGGGCATGTTGGCCCGCCTGTTCCGGCCGCTGTTCCGTCTGGTCACGCGCAGCTGGCACATGGCGCCGCTGGGCTTTCTGTTCGGGCTAGGATTTGACACGGCGACCGAAGTCGCGATCCTCGGCCTGTCCGCGGGTCAGGCGGCGAGCGGGCTTTCGATCGCGACCGTGCTCATATTCCCCTTGCTGTTCGCGGCGGGCATGGCGCTGATCGACACGGCGGACGGCGCGCTGATGATGGGCGCCTATCAATGGGCGTTCGTGAAGCCGATCCGCAAGCTCTACTACAACATCACCATCACATCGGTGTCCGCGCTGGTCGCAATCGTCATCGGCGGGATCGAGGCGGCGGCGCTGCTGGGCGACAAGCTGGGCCTGACGGGCGGCGTCTGGTCGGTGGCCGCCAATCTGGGCGAGCATTTCAACGGCCTGGGCTTCTTCATCATCGGCCTGTTCGCCGCCTGCTGGCTGGTGAGCTGGATCATCTACCGCTGGAAGCGCTTCGACGAGATCGAGGTGCTCCTCTCCAATCAAGGACAGACTTTATGAGCAAGGTTCCCGCCACGGTCATCACGGGATTTCTGGGCGCCGGAAAGACGACGCTGATCCGCCACCTGATCGAAAATGCGGGTGGGCGGCGGCTTGCCCTCATCATCAACGAATTTGGCGATGTCGGCGTCGATGGATCGCTGGTGAAGGGGTGCGGCGATGAGGCTTGCCCGGATGAGGATATTATCGAGCTGGCCAATGGTTGCATCTGCTGCACCGTGGCGGACGATTTCCTGCCGACGATGCAGCGGTTGCTCGACCGGGATGTGCCGCCCGATCATATCATTATCGAGACTTCGGGCCTTGCCCTGCCAAAGCCGCTGGTGAAGGCGTTTCAGTGGCCGAATATCCGGACACGGGCGACGGTGGATGGGGTGATTGCACTCATCGATGCCGATGCTCTGGCTGCGGGGCGCTTTGCCCATGACGAGGAAGCGCTGGCTGCGGCACGGGCGGCGGACCCGACGCTCGACCATGACAGCCCGATCGAGGAGCTTTTCGAGGACCAGCTGGCCTGTGCCGACCTTGTCCTGCTCAACAAGACCGACTTGGTCGAGGGCGGCAGGCTTGAGGAACTGGAGCGGGATCTGGCGGCGGAAATCCGGCCGGGCGTGCGTATCGTCCGCACCGCGCGGGGGGAGATCGACCCAGCGGTCCTGCTCGGCCTTGATGCCGGGGTCGAGGATCAGGTTGACGCCCGCCCCTCCCACCATGACGAGGAGGAGGATCATGACCATGAGGATTTCGACAGCTTCGTCATGGAGTTGGGGGAATTGGGCAATCCTGCGCCGCTGCTGGATGCTCTGAAGCAGGTCATAGCCGATCACGACATATTGCGGGTGAAGGGCTTCGTGGCCATTGCGGGCCGTCCGGCAAGGCTGGTCATTCAGGCGGTCGGGCCACGCATCCAGCATCATTATGACCGACATTGGCAGGCGCAGGAGACGCGCGCTTCGCGACTGGTGGTGATCGGCCAGGCGGGGCTGGACCGGGCGGCGATCGAACGGGCATTCACCCAGCAGATGGCGGTCGCCTGATGCATTTGCTGACCGCCACGCCCGGCACCGTCTCCAACGGGGACGAAGCGATCGACCTTGGCCAATCGCCGGGCGACATCGTGCTGCTGACCGTGGCGGACAGCGATCTTGCCTGTTTTACCAGCGCCGCCGCCATGCTGGGGGAAAGCGCGCCGTCCATCCGGCTGGTCAATCTCCTTCAGCTCAAGCATCCCTATTCGGTCGACCTGTATGTCGAGAAGGTGATTTCCCACGCAAAATTCGTCTGCGTGGTGCTGTTGGGGGGCAAAAGCTATTGGCCCTATGGCATTGAGGAAATCGCCAATGTCGCGCGTGACAGACGCATTGCCTTCGCCGCCATCGCGGATGGGCGGGAGGATGATCCCGAACTGCGGATGGCATCCACCCTGCCCCCGGAAATATGCGATCGCCTGCGCGATTATCTGCGGCAGGGCGGCGTTGCCAATGCCACGGCTTTTCTAAGGACCGCCGCGCGGATTGCAGGGTTGGACGCGGGCGCGCCCGACGCGCCGGTTCCGGTCGCCGACGCGGGCCTTTATCTTCCCGGTGTCGAACGCCCGACGCTGGAACAGGTGAAGGCCGGTTGGACATCCGGCCAGCCGACAGCGCTGTTCCTTTTCTACCGCGCCTTGTTGATCGCCGGAACGCTGGAGGCGGTGGACGCGATGATCGCGGGATTGCGGGCTGCGGGGCTTAATGTCCTGCCGGTCCATGTACGGGCGTTGCGGGAACCCTTTGCGCGCGACTTTCTGGAAGGGGTGATCGGGGTAGCTCGACCGGACGTCATTCTGAACGCCACCGCCTTTGCCGCATCGGCGCCCGGCGAACCGCGCACGCCATCCATATTGGAGCAGGCCGATTGCCCGATTCTTCAGACCTTGTTCGCCAGCGCCGAACAGGCGGCGTGGCAGGATAGCGCGCGGGGGCTGGGTCCGCGCGACTTGGCGATGCATATTGCCTTGCCCGAAGTGGATGGGCGCATCTTCACCCGCGCGGTCGCTTTCAAGGCCGCCGCCCGCTTCGATGCGCGAACGGAATGCAGCATCGTGGTGCCGCAGCTTCTGGCCGATCGTGTGAGCTTTGTTTCCCAACTGGCTGCAAACTGGGCCAGATTAGGACTGACGCGGGCTGAGGACCGCCACGTGGCGCTGGTCCTTGCCAATTATCCGAACCGGGATGGGCGGATCGGCAATGGCGTGGGCCTCGACACGCCGGAAAGCGCAGCGGCGATCCTGCGCGCGCTGGCGGAGGCTGGCTATCAAACGGGCTACGCGCCGACCGATGGTGCGGCGTTGATGGGGCATATGACCGGAGGGGACGCCCCCTGCTCGCTCGCGCTGGCCGACTATCGTGCGGCATTTGATGACTTTCCCGAAAGCGTTCGTACAGCCGTTATCGAGCGATGGGGCGAGCCGGAGGATGATGCCTTCTGTCAGGGTGAGGCCTTCTCCCTTCGGGTGCATCGCTTCGGTCAGGTCGCCGTCGCGGTGCAGCCTTCGCGCGGCTATGATGTCGATCCGAAGAGCAGCTATCATGATCCGGCGCTGCCGCCGCCGCATGCCTATCTCGCCTTCCATATCTGGCTGGCGCGCGCATTCGCCGCGCATGCGGTGGTGCATGTGGGCAAGCATGGCAATCTGGAGTGGCTGCCGGGCAAGGCGATCGCGCTGTCGGAGAGCTGCTTTCCCGAAATATGCGCCGGGCCGATCCCGCAAATCTATCCGTTCATCGTCAACGATCCGGGCGAAGGCACGCAGGCGAAACGACGGATCGGGGCATGCATCATCGACCATCTGACGCCGCCGCTGACCCGCGCGGAAACCTATGGGCCGCTCAAGGACCTCGAGGCGCTGGTCGACGAATATTATCTGGCAGCGGGGATGGACCCGCGCAGGCTGGAGACGTTGCGCCGGGATATATTGGCATTGGCGGCATCGCAGGGGCTGGACAAGGATGCGGGCGCGGAGGGCAGCGGAGACGATGCCTTAGCTGCGATCGACAACTATCTCTGTGAACTGAAGGAAATGCAGATTCGTGACGGACTGCATATCTTTACCCGGTCGCCAGAAGGGACGTTGCGGCGGGACCTGCTGATCTCCCTTGCCCGGTGCCCGAGAGGTTTGGAGGAGGATCAGCAATCGCTGCTCCGGGCTCTGGCGGACGATCTGGAACTTGGCTTTGATCCGCTCGACTGCGGTATGGGCAAGCCTTGGGATGGGCCGCGCCCGGACGTGCTGGCAGGCGTGGCGCAGGATGCATGGCGCAGCACCGGCGATACGGTGGAGCGGCTGGAACTCTACGCCGTGCAGCTGCTCGACACGGGCGAGGCCGCGCCGGGGCCGTCGAGCGGGCGCGTTCTGGAGGTGATACGCAGCGACCTTGGTCCCCGCGTGGATGCTTGCGGAGAGGCAGAGAAGGCTGCGCTGCTTCAGGCGCTCGACGGTAAGTTCGTGCTGCCCGGCCCCTCCGGTGCGCCGACGCGCGGGCGTCCCGATGTGCTACCGACGGGGCGCAATTTCTATTCGGTCGATACGCGCGCGGTGCCGACCGTGGCCGCATGGAATTTGGGCCAGCGATCCGCCGACCTCATTGTGCAGGATTATCTTCAGCGGGAGGGCGATTATCCCCGCTCCGTTGCCCTGTCGGCCTGGGGCACGGCGAACATGCGGACGGGCGGCGACGACATCGCGCAGGCGCTGGCGTTGATGGGCGTGCGGCCGCGATGGGAGTGGGCTTCGGGTCGGGTCGTGGGCTTTGAGGTGATGACGATCGCCGAGCTGAACCGGCCGCGCGTGGATGTGACGCTACGCGTGTCGGGCTTCTTCCGCGACGCCTTCCCGGAACAGATCAACCTGATCGACAGCGCCGCGCGCGCCGTGATGGCGCTGGACGAGCCCGATGAAGATAATCCGGCGGCCGCGCGTCATCGGGCGGAGGCCGCTGCGCTGATCGCGGAAGGGACGCCTGAGAAGGCGGCGATGCGGCGCGCGGGGGCGCGCGTCTTTGGATCGAAGCCGGGCGCTTATGGTGCAGGCTTGCAGGCGATGATCGACGAGCGACTGTGGCATGATCGATCGGACCTTGCGAACATCTATCTGGATTGGGGCGGTTATGCTTATGGCAGCGGGGTCGAAGGGGATGCGGAGCGAGGATTGTTCGCGCAGCGGCTAACCGAGGCCGACGCCCTCATCCAGAATCAGGATAATCGCGAGCATGACCTGCTCGACAGCGACGATTATTATCAGTTCGAAGGCGGGATCGCGGCGGCTGTCGAGCATCTGTCGGGGCGGACGCCGCTCAGTTACCATAATGACCATAGTCGGCCCGAACGCCCCGTCGTCCGGACGCTGGAGGATGAGATCGGCCGGGTGGTGCGGGCGCGCGTCACCAACCCCAAATGGATCACGGGCATGATGCGCCACGGCTATAAGGGCGCGTTCGAGATTGCCGCTTCGGTCGATTATCTCTTTGCCTTCGCCGCCACGACAGACGGGGTGAAGGACCATCATTTCGACGCCGTCCACGCCGCTTTCATCGAGGATGAGGCGGTGCGCGCCTTCATGGCGGACGTGAATCCCACCGCGCTGCGCGAAACCGCCGCGCGCCTCCACGAAGCGCTGGACCGGGGGCTGTGGCGGCCACGGTCGAACAGCGCCGCCATGCTCCTCGCCCAACTGAAGGACCCATCATGATCGAACGCACGCCCGAACAACATGCCGAGAAGATGAAGAAAAAACAGGCCGCCCATGACAAGATCATGGCGACCAAGACACAGGAGAAGGGCCTGCTGATCGTCCATACCGGCAAGGGCAAGGGCAAGACGACCGCTGCGCTGGGCATGGTCGTGCGCGCCATCGGTCATGGCAAGAAGGTCGGCGTGGTCCAGTTCGTGAAGGGCGCGATGACCACCGGAGAAAAAGTCGTGTTCGATGCGTTTCCCGACAATGTCACATTCAAGCCGATGGGCGAAGGCTTTACCTGGAACACACAGGACAAGACCCGCGACATCGCCCTCGCCCGTGAAGCCTGGGACGAGGTAAAGCGGATGATCGCCGATCCCGCCTATGATATGGTGCTGGCAGATGAGCTTAATATCGTCCTGCGCTACGACTATCTGCCCGTTGATGAGGTGCTTGAGGCCGTGGCGAGCAGGGGCGAGATGAAGCATGTCCTTATCACCGGCCGCAACGCGCCCGAGGCTCTGATCGAGGCGGCTGATCTCGTGACGGAAATGACACTGGTCAAGCATCCCTTCCGCAGCGGCGTGAAGGCGCAGGCAGGGATCGAATTTTGATGAGCGGACCCGCTATTACCCCGATCGACAGCGCGCAGTTCGAGGCGCTGGTGCGGGCGCGGCGGGACATTCGCCATTTCAGGACCGACCCGATCGACGAAGCGGATATCGAATGGCTGTTGAGCATGGCGCATCGCGCGCCGTCCGTCGGCCTGTCTCAGCCTTGGCGCTTTGTGCGGATCGAGACGGCGGAGTTGTGCGAGGGGCTGGCGTGCCATGTCGACCGCCAAGTCAGGGAAGCGGGCAAGGAATATGACGGGGATCAGGACAGGCTCTATCGCAGCCTGAAACTTCATGGGCTGCGTGAGGCGCCGGTGCTGTTCGCCGTCTATTGCGACGATGGGACGGAAACCGGCCATCATCTGGGCGCTGTCACCATGCCCGAGGCGCGGCGCTATAGCTGTGTGATGGCGGTCCATACGCTCTGGCTGGCGGCGCAGACACGGCGGATCGGGATGGGGTGGGTGTCGATCATGCAGCCCGAAGGCGTGGACGCGATGCTGGACATTCCGACGGGCTGGGAATGCCTAGGGTTGCTGTGTCTTGGACGGCCGGTGAGCGAGGAAGATGTGCCGGAACTGGAGCGCCGGGGCTGGGAAGAGCGCACGGATTGGCATTCGGTGGTGGTGCGGCGGTGACTAGGCCAAGTCCGCCTCCGTTCGCCCTGAGCTTGTCGAAGGGCTCCACTTCTTCAAGAGAAGTGAAGGGCTTCGACAGGCTCAACCCGAACGGAGAAAAGGTTTAACTCTCACCCCCGCAAGAAGTCCAGAGCCAGCGCTTCAAATCGGTCCTTGTGCTCGATCATCGTCCAGTGGCCGCAGCGCGGGAAGACGTGGAGTTCGGCGTTGGGGATCACGCGCATGGGCAACAGCGCGCCGTCGAGCGGGCTGACCTTGTCATCGCGGCCCCACATGATCAGCGTGGGCGCCTGAATCCTGCCCAGATAATCGATGCGCTGCGACACGCCCGGCCCGCTCATCGACTGGGCGATGAAGCCTAGTGCCGCGCGCGTGTACATTTTGCGGCTGCTTTCCATCGTCACCGGCTCCAGCGCCGCCTTGTAACGCATGTCGATCAGTTCGTCGGTGATGATCGATTTGTCGTAGACCATGGATTCGAGCCACGCGATGATGTTTTCCCGCGTCGGGTCCTCGATGAAATCGACGAGGCGGGTCAGCCCTTCATTGGGGAAGGTCGAGGTGATGTTGAAGCCGATCCCGCCAATCGTGATGTAGCGCAGCACGCGATCGGGATGCGAAGCGGCGAGGTGACCGCCCACGATGCCGCCATAGCTGTTGCCGACCACATGGGCGCGGTCGATGCCAAGGCCGTCCATCAGGGCGACAACCGCGTCGCGAGCCACGCCGACGGGATCGCCATCAACGGGATCGCTCTTCCCATAGCCGGGCGCGTCCAGGATGATGGTGCGGAAATGCTGGGAGAAGAAGGGCAGGTTACCCTGAAAATTCGCCCAGCCGGTCACGCCGGGGCCGGACCCGTGGAGCAGCAGCAGCGCGGGACCTGATCCGGCTTCATGATAATGGAGCCGTCCCTTGTCCGTTTCCAGGAAGCGGCTGGTCGCTTCGAAGTTGAAATCGCTCATTTTTTCCTCTCCATTCTACAATCTTTGATGAAGGCGTAGCGGTGACATTGGGTTGACGCAAGGAAGCGGTCCTTGGCTACTTCCCTTTCGCCTGCATCCCCCTTATGAAGCGGATCGAGCCGGGTTCGTCCCGGTTCATCGATCGCGCCGGTGCCCCGCAAGGGGCTTAAATGGGAACGCGGTGCGGGAGGGTTCCTCCCTAATCCGTGGCTGTCCCTGCAACTGTGAGCGGCGAGCGAGGCATGGACCGGCCGACCCTGGTAATGGGGCGGCCAGCCACTGGAGCGATCCGGGAAGGCCCCATGCCAAGCTGTGACCCGCAAGCCAGGAGACCTGCCGGAGCAAAGGTCGCTCTTGCCATGATCCAGGGGATGGTCACGGCTCGGTTCTCCGTTTGAGCGACGAATTTCGTGCGGCTACGGCCGTGCAGGCGTGCGGCCTGTCCGCCTGCCTGTGCGTGCCGTCCGTGTGTCGTGGCGCTGGTGCGGGGAGTGCAGGAACAATGCAGGAGCAGGCGCAACGTGCCGACGCTGGCCCACGCGCGGCCCATGGCGTGCGCGGCTGGTGCCCGACGGCATGGCGGCCGATGATGGCGAGCGACGGGCTGCTGGTGCGGGTGCGCCCGGCGCTGGGCCGGATGACCCGCGCACAGACTGTGGGGTTGTGCGAAGCCGCCCTCACACTGGGCAATGGGCATATCGACATCACCAATCGCGCCGCCTTGCAAATCAGGGGCGTGAGTGAGGCAAAACATACGGCGTTAATGGAGCGGCTGGTCGCGCTGGGGTTGGCGAATGCCGATGCGGAGCGGGACAGGCAGATTCCTGTCCTGATCAACCCCGACTGGCTGCCGGGCGATGACAGTTCGGTCATAGCCGCCGCCTTGATCGAGCGCATGGCCGAGCTGCCCGATCTCCCCACAAAGGTCGGCTTTGCGATCGATGCGGGGCCTGCTCCGGTGCTGAGTGATGTTCCAGCCGATTTCCGGATTGAAAGAGGGACGAACGGCGGGCTGATCCTGCGCGCTGACGGGCGAACGCTTGGCGTGAGCGTGAAAGCGCAGGACGCCGCCGAGAGGTCGATCCGCCTCGCCCATTGGTTCGTGGCCAGCGGCGGCGCGCAAGCAGGACGCATGGCGCGGCACTCGGCACCGCTGCCTGATGTAGCGACTGAGGCCCCTGCCCCCTCCCGGCCTTGCGCCGCCGCCCTGACCGCTGCGCCCGGCCCCTTCCATGCGGCGCCCTTTGGCAGGATCGAGGCGCCTGCGCTGCTTGCCGTGATGGCGGACTGCGTGGAGGCGGTGCGGCTCACCCCTTGGCGGGGACTGGTGCTGGAAGGCAGCGACGCGCCGTCCGATGACCCAGCCGATCCGCGCCTTTCGACCGATTGCTGCCCCGGTGCGCCAGCCTGCCCGCAGGCGAGCGTCGCCACGCGTGATCTGGCCGCCCGGCTCGCGCCGCATGTTCGCGGACTTCATGTCTCAGGTTGCGCAAAGGGTTGCGCGCGCCCTTCGCAGGCAGCGGTGGTCCTCACCGGGCGCCACGGCCGTTTCGACCTTGCCCACGATGCGCGCGCGGGTGCGCCGCCGCTGCAAACGGGCCTGTCACCCGATCAGATACTTGCCCTTTTCGGAGCCCTATGATGCCGCATCTCTATGAAACCGACGGCGCGGAAATCTATCGCCAATCCTTCCGCATGATCCGGGCGGAGGCGGCGCTCGACCGCTTTGCGGCAGAGGAAGAGCGGGTTGCCGTGCGCATGATCCATGCCGCTGGAATGGTCGGACTCGCGCCGCATATCCGCTTTTCGCCGGGCTTCGCTACAACCGCGATCGCGGCGCTGGAGGCAGGCGCGCCGATCCTGTGCGATGCGCGCATGGTATCTGAGGGGATTACGCGCGCGCGACTGCCTGCTGGCAATTCGATCCTCTGCACTTTGAACGACGGCCAAGTGCCCGATCTTGCCCGGTCGATGGCGAACACGCGGTCGGCCGCAGCGCTGGAGCTGTGGCGGCCTCATCTGGCGGGAGCGGTGGTGGCGATCGGCAATGCCCCGACGGCGCTTTTCCACCTGCTCAACATGCTGGAAGACCCGGCATGCCCGCGCCCGGCGGCAATTATCGGCTGCCCGGTCGGTTTCGTCGGCGCGGCGGAGTCCAAGGCGGCGCTGTGGGAGGCGCAGCCTGTGCCATGCTGCATCGTCGAAGGGCGGCTGGGCGGCAGCGCGATCACCGTCGCGGCCGTCAACGCGCTGGCGAGCGCAGCCGAATGAGCGGGACCATTCATGGCGTGGGCCTTGGCCCCGGCGCGCAGGACCTGATGAGCGTACGGGCCGACCGGCTGATCCGCAATGCACGCCACATCGCCTATTTCCGCAAGCCCGGCCGCGCGGGTCATGCGCGGAAGATCGTCGATGGGCTGCTGCGTCCCGATGCTGTCGAATATGCGATGGAATATCCGGTGACGACCGAAATCCCGGTTAGCGACCCGCGCTATAATCAGCACCTTTCCGCCTTCTACGCCGAATGCACCGCGCATCTGCATAGACTGGCGGCGGCGGGCGAGGATGTCGTCGTGCTGTGCGAGGGCGATCCCTTTTTCTACGGCAGCTTCATGCATCTGCACAGCCGCCTGTCGCCACTCGCGCCCGTGCGGATCGTGCCCGGCATCACCGGCATGTCGGGCGCCTGGACAGCGAGCGGCACGCCGATCAGCTGGGGCGACGATGTGCTGACGGTCCTGATGGCTACCCTGCCCGAAGAGGAACTGGCCCGCCGCATCCATGACAGCAATGCGCTGGTCGTCATGAAAATCGGCCGCAATCTGGCCAAGCTCCGTCGCGCGGTTGAGGCAGCGGGCAAGCAGGACTGCGCCTGGCTGGTCGAATATGCGACGATGGCGGACCAGAAGATCACCCGGCTAAACAAGACAGAGGCGATCACCAGCTATTTTTCGATCCTGCTGATCCATGGTCAGGGGCGGCGGCCATGAGTGGATGGGTGGCGGTTGCAGGGCTAGGCCCCGGCGCGGACGCGCTCGTGACACCTGAGGTAACGCTGGCGCTGGCCGAGGCGACCGATCTGGTCGGCTATGCGCCCTATGTCGCGCAGGTGGCGGATCGCCCCGGCTTGGTTCGCCATGCGTCGGACAATCGGGTCGAGCTGGATCGCGCCGCCCATGCGTTGGAAATGGCGGCGGCGGGGAGGCGCGTGGTGGTGGCATCCTCCGGCGATCCGGGCGTGTTCGCGATGGCGTCGGCGCTGTTCGAGGCGTTGGAGGCAGGGCCGGATGGCTGGCGCGCGATCGACATTCGCGTTTTGCCGGGTATCACCGCCATGCTGGCCGCCGCCGCGCGGGCGGGTGCGCCGCTGGGCCATGATTTTTGCGCGATAAACCTGTCAGACAATCTTAAGCCATGGGCGCTGATCGAACGGCGGCTGCGCCTTGCCGCGCAGGCAGACTTCGCGATGGCCTTCTACAATCCCCGGTCGCAGGCGCGGCCGGAGGGCTTTGCGCGGGCGCTCGACATATTGTGCGAGGAATGTGGGGATGACCGGCTGATCCTCTTCGCGCGCGCTGTATCCACGCCGGACGAGCAATTGCGGGTCGTCACGCTGGGTGAGGCTAGCGCCGATATGGCCGACATGCGCACGATGGTGATCGTGGGGTCAAGCCGGACACGCCTTATAGAACGCTGGGCCAGCCCGATCCTCTACACGCCGCGATGGGCCGAATGATCGATCCATGCCAGCAC